>JAAYQC010000179.1 GCA_012519515.1 Bacteroidales bacterium
AGGGGGCATCCAGCCTCCGGTTGCACCGGAGGTTATTAAAATTGAACCGCTTCACGGTTTCTTCCTTTAACCGCTATCGCGGTTTGCCATACCAGTAACATATCTGCTATAAATCTATATCGTGAATTCTCGTAAAAGCACTTTCCTTTCCTGATTTCTTCCCCGGCATCGGCAATCTGTATTAACTACCTTTCAGAGTAATACATAATCTATCGCCTATAATACATAATACATTGTCTTGCGGTCTTGCATACCCTGCGCTCTGTGCCCTGTGCCCTGTACTCTGCGCTCTGCGCCCTGAGCTCTGTGCCCTGTGCCCTGCGCCCTGTGCCCTGTGCCCTGTGCACTGCGCCCTGTGCCCTGTACTCTGCGCTTTTCTTATTCTCCCCTTCATTTTCTTCTCCCCTCAACACCAATCTGCATTTATGCTTAAGCCTGACGGCGTCTTTATTCAACTACATAGCTGGCTTTACCGGACAAAGGAATTCCCTCCTGAGTAACACCTTCAACCACTATGCTGATTTTTGCCGGATTGCCTGCATTAAAATACTGCAGCCTTGGTTTGCTGCTTTTTTCAATTGTTATGTCAGGTTCCCAGAAAATAGTCGACCGGTAGTCCGGAAGGAAGGTCTGTTCCATTTTGTTTTCATAGTTTGGAGAATAGAAGATCCTTGGCATATCATATCCGTTTACAACAGTGTGGATATAATTCGGTGAAGGTTTTTCAGATGACATTCTTATTCCTGTCTTTGTAATGATATTCAGTACCCCGTTCGCGCCCCGCATTCCATAAAGTGGTGATGCATTCAGAACATCTATCCTGTCAACTATATTCATTGGCAGAGCCAGTACAGTTGACAGATTTTCCGGAATTACCTCATACCCGTCGAGCAGAACCAAAGCCCCCCGTTTTAAAATAACAGTTTTCCCAAAACCACAATTCTTCGTTTCCAGGATAAACTGCCCATGAATAAATACATCAGCATCATCCGGGTAATATATGCTGCATGGATCCTGGCCCCTTACAACACTGACTCCGGCAATCTTGCCCGCAATGAAATTAAAAACATCTCCAATGTAGTTTTCCGCGACCTCTGAAACCTTGATTTCTTTGTCAGGAGTAGAATAAACGCTCCTGCTCTCCTTTACTCTTACCTCCTGAGCCGTTTCAGGTCGTTTTGCAGTAATGAATACTTCACCAAGGTTCAGGGTATCACTAAGTTTGTACTTCTTTAGATCATTAAGCCTGAAAGCTACTTCCTGATGCAGGGAAGAGTAATCTTTTGTATTAAGGGATAATTCAATTGTATCGGCATTGATTTCTTCAATAGCGGGTGGCTCATATATCACAGGATCGACAGAAATTCTTCCCAGTGCCTTGTCATTATTATCTGTAGATGATAAGGTTGCTTCTGTTAATCCGGTAATAATGAGATCTTCAAACCTGAATGAACCATCCGTATCAGTATTTGCAGATAAGAAATCTTTGGAATAATTCGAAAAAAGGCCAAGACTTACCCTTGCACCTTCTACCGGTTTGTTATTTACAGTTCTTTTCACATTCCCGGAAATTGTAAAACCGGCTTCATGACTGAATGAGGACAATGAATCATATTTCCAGCTGAAGTCCCGCCATCCCTGAGTCATAAGAAGTATATCGAGATCCCTGAGCCTGTTCTTATTATCCGGATCAAAATAATATGAAGGCTCTTCAACCTTCCCGCGAACATCTGATTCAAGCAGAAACCACGATGCGATGGACGCGGGCCACGGAGAAGAATTGTCGGTGAATTGCTCTTCGGCGGCTGAAAATGAGAATTCACCTGTTCCCGAGAAAGTCGAATCGCTCGAAAGTGATATTTCTGCAGTTATTTTCTCTCGGGGTTTATAAACTTGTTTATCTGGAGTAATATTAAGCTTTACATCGCTATTTTTCTGAAGAAAAACAAGCCTTTCGCAAAGAGGCAGTTCCTCTGCTCCGGATAATGTCACTCTTATTATACCGTCAGGCATGCTCTCAAGTGGAATTGAAAAATGGTTTACAAGAGAGTTGATTCTGATTTTGGTTTGTTTATTAATCAGGTTCCTTGAAGAGATGCTAACAGAAAGATCAACGCCCTTAAGCAATGGAAGTGTGGCTTCATTTGTTCTTACTGTCAGGATCAGGTCTTTTTCATTGTTTATGTGTGCCCGGATAACCAAACCTGTCGGGAAACTTTGTGGTAGTGAGGCTCTTGTTTCTGTAGAATCATCACTTTGGACAACCGCGTAATAAGTATTCCCGAAGCCGGGTTGAATATTGAAATATCCCATTCCTTTGTGAATGCTTTTAAATACGGCCAGCTGTTCTCCCGAAGGGGAATATAGTTTTAGTGTGACATCAGATCCTTTGCCCAGAGCATTTACAGCTTTGAACGCTATCCTGGAAGTGACATTATCAACAAGTGATCCTCCTTCGGGGAAGAATGTGACATCTATCTTGTTGTCAATAGGCTTTATTGTCTTTTTCAGTCCCTCTGCTTCATCATAAGGACTTATGATGGTGATTTCTTTAAGGAAAAAGAAATGTTCATCATAGTTTCTCATAAAATTAGTGTATGCTCTTATTCTGTACCTTCCTGAAGGAATAGTATCGTTAAGCTGGAAATTTCCGTGTCCGGTGCCGTTTTCAATCCTGACTGTCCGTTTCCGGATGATCTTTGCATCGGGTGCAATAAGCTCAACATAGAGCTTGTTGGTGTTTACCGAAAGTTTGTTGGTTGAAGGATCAATAACATAAGCTTTAAACCATATATCATCTTCCGGGGTATAACTAACCCGGTCGGTATGCAAATATACTTTCTCTGCAAGCTGTGTGGAATTATCGTTGTTAACATAAGAATTACCTATTGCTAACAATAAAAGTCCAATTATAATATGATTCATAGGAAGTTAGAGTAAAATTAATTCAATGAACAAGCACATCGCGTACAAACTAATCTTATTAAAGTTTCCTTCATCCCTATGACCGGATGGCCGTACCTTTACCCTATCCGTTTTCAGGTATTTTTCTTAACGGATGCTTCAGGTATCTTTTCGGTAGACGAAAGGGGCAGGGCACAGGGCACCTGACAAAATGACTTCCTTCCCCTGCCTGAAAGGCATTTGGAATGAGTTTTGATAATATCAGAAACAAAGAATAATTAAAAACTATGGAACCAACACACGCGAATATGAATATCTGGTTAATTTTCATCGCATTCATGATCCTTAGCTGGATCGTCAGCGCCACCCTTAAATCGAAATTCAAGAAATATTCAAAGATACCTACCGACGGAGGCCTGACAGGCCGCGACGTTGCTGAAAAAATGCTTCGCGACAACGGAGTCTATGATGTACAGGTTGTATCGGTGCAGGGAAGCCTTACCGATCATTACAATCCTGAAAAGAAGACCATCAACCTCAGCCAGGATGTGTACAACAGCAGGAGCATTGCCGCTGCCGCGGTTGCAGCTCACGAGACCGGTCATGCCGTTCAGCATGCAACAGCCTATGCATGGCTGGGATTAAGGTCAAAACTGGTGCCCCCCGTCAGCTTTGCATCAAAATGGGTACAGTGGGTGCTTCTTGCAGGAGTTATCCTGGTAAACAGCTTCCCGGGGCTTTTACTTGCTGGAATAATCCTTTTCGCTTTAACAACGCTCTTCAGTTTTGTCACGCTTCCGGTGGAGATTAACGCCAGCCATCGGGCTCTCGTGTGGCTGTCGTCTGCAGGAATAACTTCATCCATGAATCACGGAATGGCGCAGGATGCTCTCAAATGGGCTGCGTACACCTATGTGGTTGCTGCTCTTGGCTCACTGGCAACACTCCTGTATTACATAATGATCTTCATGGGAGGCAGCAGGGACTGACGAACTTCATCTGTCATCTTCCTTCAGAAGGCCGGTTTTCTTGTGGATCAGCCTGATCACCAGCCATATGATAAGAGCTGGAACTGTCATGTAAATCCACATGGGGGTAATATAAATCCTTTCTGAAAGGAAATAGTTCCTGAAAAGGTCAAGCAGTGTGAATATCAGGAAGATATTAATGAAACTGTTGTATTCCCGCTTAAGAACGCTTTTGAGAGAAAAGGACAGTGAGGGTTTTACAAATCCTTTGATCCGTGGCAGAACCGCCCTGACTTTTTCTGAATAAATGTCGTAGGCATCCCCGAATTTCTTTCTTAAAAACTGCTCCTCGGCAAAGATTATCCTTTCATAATAAAGCCAGTAGACAAGAATAAAAATTATCAGGAAGACCGGCGACCTCACGAACAGCACCGGACCCAGCCACATCAGGAAATTACCGATGTAAAGCGGATGCCTTACAAGGGAATAGATCCCGGTGGTATTTAACTCATCAGCTATCTGTCCTGCCACGGTGTTTCGCCCGGAAGTGTTTTTCGCGGCATGTCCCACGGTGTAAACCCTGACAGCCTCTCCAAGCAGGCTGACTCCCAGGAAAAGGAGTTCGGGCGTCAGATTGAAGATGATCGCCTGCCGGTTAGTAAGATACAATGCCGCTATTCCGGCGGCAATGAAAACTACGGGAAGCCAGCTCCTCCGCCTGAACAGCCAGTTGCCGCTTTTTTCCAGTTCATGAACAAGTGCCATCGTGAGATATGATATGTGAAAGAGTAAAAGTATTAATTTTTTAGAAACTGTATCTGATTCTTAGAAAGTCCGGGTTGATTCTCAGTATACAAATGGCCTGTGACACCCGACCAGCTCCCTGCCTGCCCGATTTCTTCCTCCCGATCAAATAATTGTGCCCGGCGAACGTTATTATACAAGTTTATTTATCTTTAACCAATTGATAAAAAAAATCTGAAATGTCAAGTCTCAGGCTACTTCTTGGATTGATCCCCTCAACTTCAAAGATCGAACAGGCTGAAAAAATGCTGAGCGACGAATATGAAAAATTGAAGTCGTTCGCCGTATCGGAACTTCTCGATAAATATACCAGGCTCCATGAACTGGTGAATTCAACGGCTTTCGCTCAGAAGAAAAAGGAAATAGAGTCACTTAACTACAAAAATTCTGAAGAATTCTCCCGGGAAAAGGAATTCATGTCGATGCAAAAGGCAAAGGATATTGTCATGTATTTCAAGACTGTCTCCGGCGATATGCTGAAGCGGTTCAGGGAACTCGACGGATCAGACAAAATAAGGGATTACGAGGAACTCGAGAATTTTATCAAGTCGAATACCTTCAGACAGAGGCAGAAAATGAAGCCGATTACCTTCAAGGATACCGACGAATACAGAAAGTTCATTGAATACAAATCCCTGCGAAAGGATCCGGAGATTAAAGCTTTCCGGAAAGCAAAAAAGGAAATGCCCAGGTCAAAGGCAATCGAGAGATTCGAAGAACTCGGGAAATTCATCAACAGTCCCGAATTCCTTGCAAAAAAGAATATGAAGCCCATTACTTTCAAGGATTCGGAGGAATACAAAAAGCTGATGGAATACAAACGCCTTAAGGAAAGCCCCGATATCAAAGACTATTACAAGTTCAAGGCATCGAAGGAATATGCCAACTTCCTGAATATCGACGGCTCGGCACGCCTTAAAAGGTATAATGAGCTAAAAGACTACCTGGCAACACAGGAATTCAAGGACAGGAAAAGCTACCTGCTCGACAAAAAACGCTTTGAAAAGACCCAGGAGTTCAAAGACCTTCAGGAATACCGAAATCTTCAGAAAAATGAGGACATTATATGGTATTTCAAGGTAAAGGATTCAAATAAATTCGATGAGCTGAAAAAATATGAACTGACTTTCGCCGACGATTTCAATGGCGATTCACTCGATACCGGAAAATGGATCACAAATTTTTACTGGGGTGATAAACTCCTGAAGGATAATTATTCGGTGGAAAACGACCTGCATGCCTATACACCGGCAAACGTGGAACAAAGAAACAGCCTGCTAAAGATACATACCAAACCGGAAAAGACAACAGGAAAGATGTGGTCGACCACAACCGGTTTCCGGACCAAAGAATTCGGCTTCACTTCAGGAATTGTAACTACCGGAAAAAGCTTCAGGCAGAAATACGGCGTCTTCTCAGCCAAGATAAAGCTTGGCAACCCGGCAGCAAGAAATAATTTCTGGATGCTGTCAGATAGGATAACCCCTCACATAGATATCTGCCGTACATCGAAAAATAAGGTGTGGACTGACTTCGTGGCTGATCCCGGACGCTTTTCAAAATCGTCCATCCGTCCAAAATATGCCAACGACTTTTTCATTTATACTCTTGAATGGACCCGCGATTCACTCGTGTGGAAAATAAACGGAATAGAAATCGCCCGCCAGACTTCCGACATCCCGCATGAACCAATGTACCTCCTGCTGGCAGGCGGCGTTGAAACTCCAGTCAGCAGTATGACCACCATGGAGGTCGACTGGGTGAAGGTGTATCAGTGTAAAGAATAGTTCAGCACGGGGCACGGAGCACAGGTCGTGCAGGCTGAGGAGTGAAACGGTATCATTTTATCAGGTTTTTAGCCCCGTAGGGGCGACATGACCTCGAACGGGGAACGGCCTGAGGCCCGGCATGAGAGTCAGTGAAACTGTGCCCTGTGCCCTGAGCCCTGAGCCCTGCGCCCTGTGCCCTGAGCCCTGCGCCCTGAGCCCTTATATTTTTTTGTTACAACTGTTCCCGTAACTTTTCCCATTTTCACCCGTCTTTATCATGTATTGAGTTTTATGACCGTAAAGGAATATAACAGATCTGTTGAAGAGTTTTCTGATTCCGTTTACCGCTTTATCCTTGGAAACCTTAAGGATGAAGACCGGGCAGACGATATTGTGCAGGATACATGGGAGAAATTATGGAGAAACCTTACAGAAAGAAATTGAATATCCGGTTGTCAGGTCGTGGCTTTTTAAAACAGCATACCGCACTATGATCGACATCATCAGAAAGGAAAGCAGAATGACAAGAATTGAAGAAAGCGATTACCATGACTTCCTTTCCGAAACTCAATACAGTGATCTGAACGAGATCCTTCATCTTGCGCTCGACAGGCTTCCCGAACACCAGAGGTCGCTTGTGCTCCTGCGCGACTATGAGGGATACAGCTACCGCGAAATAAGCGAGATAAGCGGAATGACCGAGGCACAGGTAAAAATTAATTTATACAGGGGCAGAGTGGCCCTCAGAAACTTTATAGTGAAAATAGAATCAGTAATCTGAATGAAACCCGACCGTTCAAATTATGAAATATGGATCACCGACTGGCTCGACAGAAACCTGAACGAACGCCAGTCGGAAGAACTTATGGCTTTCCTCGATGATAATCCCGATCTGAAGGAAGAACTTAAAGGTCTTGATTCCGTTTCACTTAAAGCCCCCAACCTGGTTTTTAAAAACAAGCGATCGTTGTTCAGATCAGTAAAGGAAATCGACGATTCACAATTCGATAATCTCTGTGTAGCTAAACTTGAGAAGGATATCAGCCCCGAACTGTCAGCCGATCTTGAGCTGATCGTGGCCACGGACAATGCCAGAAAAAAGTCTCACGACCTGTGGATGGCAATGAAGCTGAGAGCACCGGAAGTAATCTACAGACACAAGTCGAGGTTAAAGAGATCAACTCCCGCTGAAAGGATACTAAGGATTTCTCTTGTCTCCCTCGGCGCCGCTGCAACAGTTGCCATTGTCATTTCGCTGATGCTCATACTCCCGCGGAAACAGGAAATACCATATGCACGGGCAATAGATACACTTACCATAGAGTCGCCCCTTCCATTACAGTACAGCAGGGCTGGAGAGCAAGCTTACAGCCGGGTGGAAAAGCTTACAGAGAATGCCCCGGATGTAATCCCGGTCATGGCTGACAGGCATTCAGTGCCAGTAACTGAAGAAACAGTGTCAACAGATACTGAACTTCCGCCTGTTCTCACGGTTGAAACGGAATTCAAACGGCTTCAGGGTCCGGAAAAAATCTCTGTGAATCTGACGGCAGATATTATTGACGCGGAGAAATATCTTTCCGCTTCCCTTATCCCCTACCGGCCCGATTACATACCTCCGCTTATCGAACACCGGAGTAATGTGGAACTGTTCATGGCAAAACTGTTCCATGAAAAGATAATGAAAGACCCCAACGCGGGAACAAAGCCGGTAGAAAGATATGACCTGGCCCGTGCAGGTATTCTTGGCCTTAACAAGCTTTTCGGATGGTAACTTGCACTCGACCGCAATACTGATGAGCAAGGGAATACAAGATCCTACTACTTCGCTTCAAGACTGGTCAGGATAAATGCTCCTGTAAGAAAAGATCCGGAGAATCTGTAACTAAAAGCTGTACTTGAACGTCACAACATAGAAAAGAATAAAAAACAAGCCATGAAAAATAAACACTTGCTGATGATCATTGCTGCAGCGTTTTTCTGCCAGTCATTCGCCCTGCAGACGCACGAGGTGACAGTGATTAATAAAACAAATCCCGTCGCTGACTCGATTAACACGCTTACCGTCATTATCGGCGACGATATCTTCAGGCTCGACGGGAATGATTCGCTTATGATAATCAGGGTGGGCGACCGCGGACTTAACATTCGTGACTCAGAGGATGGGAAAAAGGTGAATGTTGAAAGATATGACGAATTAGGGGAGCTTGAAAGCGCTGCTGCTGAGAAGGAAAGCGGGAGAAACAGGCTCAGAAAGACTGAGAGGGCAGAGGAAAGGCACTATGAATTCAGCGACTGGCAGGATTATGATTCACCTGAGCGATACAGGGGCGGAAGACATTTCAGGGGTCACTGGTCGGGAATCGAAGCCGGCTTTAACAACTGGCTTTTTGCTGAATCAATGATGCTCCCTGAGGAAATTGATTATATGACTCTTCAAACCGGAAATTCCAACTGCTTTAATCTTAACTTCTCGCAGGTGAATATCGGCTTCAGCAGACATGTAGGCCTTGTAACCGGATTGGGACTAAACTGGAATATCTACAGGTTTGTCGGACAAAACACCATCGCGGTCGGACCCGGCGGTTACATTACCGAGGCAATTCCCGATAATTCCGGGAATGTAAAGAAATCCAAGTTCAATACCCTTTACATGAACGCTCCCCTGATGCTCGAATTCCAGATACCTGCAGGCTACAACCGCCTGAATATAGCAGCCGGAGTTATAGGCGGGGTAAAACTCAATGCCTGGACTAAACTGGTCTTCAACGACGATGAAAAGGTTAGGACGGGAGGCGAGTACAACCTCAACATTATCAGGGGAGGCCTCACAGCCAGGATAGGGTATGAAAACTTCATGATTTACGGTACATACTATTGCACTCCATGGTTCCATGATCGCTCCGGACCGGAAAGATTCAACCTTGAACCCTTCGAAGTCGGAGTGGCTTTTACTTTCAATAACTGATATGCAACACCCAACAAATGATTTGCAACGCCCTTAATTTGATTTATCTTTGTGTACTTTGGAGCAATGAGCAATGAGCAATGAGCAATGAGCAATGAGCAATGAGCAATGAGCAATTAGCAATGAACAATGAACAATGTGCAATTAGTAAATGACACAAGACTGCAAGGTCAACTTTTTGAAGGACGCTGAACCCTGAACCCTGAACGTTTAACATAAAAACCCCGAACCTCGAATCAATAACATTTTTCACCATGAAACTTCTTCTCATAAGCAACTCCACAAACCCGGGCGAACCTTACCTGGGATATTCTAAAAAGATGATCGGGGAATTCCTCGGTAAAAAACATGTCAAGGCGCTGTTTATCCCCTGGGCTGCAGTCACTTTCTCATATGACGATTATGAACTGAAGGTCAGGGAGCGGTTCAGGGAGGCAGGACATGACGTGATCTCCATCCATCATTTCACCGATCCGGTGGAAGCGGTAAGGAAAGCACAGGCAATAGTGGTGGGCGGCGGTAATACCTGGATGCTCCTCAAAATGATACGCGAAAACAAACTCATCGGGCCGGTAAGGGAAAAGGTGCTGTCAGGAACTCCATACATCGGCTGGAGCGCGGGTTCGAATGTTGCCTGTCCCAGCATACGGACAACCAATGACATGCCCGTGACAAGACCTTCGTCCTTCAGGGCTTTCAACCTGATCCCCTTCCAGATCAACCCGCATTACCTCGACGCAAATCCGGAAGGTCATGCCGGCGAGACCAGGGAACAGAGGATAGAGGAGTTCATAGAGGTAAATCCCGGCCTGTGGGTCGCCGGCCTTCGCGAAGGTACCATGCTGCTCGTGGAAGACGGAAAGATAAGGCTTATAGGCCCGAGAAAAACAAGGATTTTCGTAAAAGGTCATGAACCGGTAGAACTTGGCGAAACCGACGACCTGAGCTTTCTGCTTGCCGGTTTTTAGTCTTGCGGTCTTGCAGTCTTGTGGTCTATTCCTATGTATTTAGCTGTCAGAAATAAAGGCCGAAACACGTTATAACATTGTTATAACGGAACGGTACGCGGAGCGTGGCACGCGGTTCGAGGTTCGAGGTGCAGTTCAAGCGTTTAGTTTTAACGTTTAGTGTCCAATTTTGTTGACCTTGCGCCTCGCGTTATTTGCTAATTGCTAATTGTTTAACCAAAACCCACCCCAAACCCCCCGCTGAGCGGGGCAGGCTCTCCGGAGGAGGGGATCCATCCGATACAACCTTCGCGTCGTCTCTTCGTCTCCTTTTCTCCCATTCTCCCTTTCATATTCTCCACGCCGCTGGCCGCACGCCGCTAGCCGTTCTTTCTCTGTGCCCTGAGCTCTGTGCCCTGAGCCCTGACAGATAAATTTTAATTTGATCAAATATTGTAACTTTGCCTGCCGTTAACATTAGTAGGAGGGAAGGATATTTGCCTGAGCTAAATGAAACTGTCGATAAGCTTACTTAAAATAACATCCATAATAATCGGCACCCTGCTGGTTATTCTGTTCATTATATCCCTGGCGATACAGAACAAGGTCGGAGCAATTGTCCTCAACACCCTGAACCTGAACTTCGACACCAAAATCTCAAGTGAATCATACAGGCTATCGCTTATAAAAAAGTTCCCGAAGGCAACTATCGAACTCAGGAACGTGCTTGTCCTTTCGTCACACGGATTCGACCTTTCAGCATTCGAAGGACTGAATACCGACACGCTGCTTGCCGCCAGAAGCGCTTCAGTCGATCTTCGTACCATCGATATGATCCGCGGCAATTATACTTTCACAAAGATCACCATCAGGTCGGGACAGCTTTATCTTTTTACTGACAGCTCGGGACGCACGAACTATGAATTCACCGAACGTAAAAGCCCGGGAAAAGAAGGCAGCGCCAGACTGAACCTGAACAGGATAAGCCTGCAGGACCTGAATCTTGAATATAACGACAAAAGGGTTGACCTGAATATCCGGGGAATTGTCAGGGACGGAATGCTGAAAAGCAGGATCAGGGGAAACAATATCGATTTCGAGGGAGATATGAAGATGTTCATCAGGCTTTTCCGGCTTGACGACTTTATAATCAGACCTGAAATAACTGCCGACCTGAATGTTGGCCTCAACCAGAATGAGAAAGGCACCTTCTTCAAAAAAAGTACGATGAAGATCGAAAACTGGGATTTCGTGCTTACAGGTTTCGTGGCTGCCGACAATTATCTCGATCTTACGGTTAAAGCCGACAATATAGACATATCCAGAATACCTTACCTTCTTCCTTCTAAATACAGCAAAGCCCTGTCGGCTTACCATCCTGAGGGAACCCTTAAATTCAGCTGGATAACCAAAGGTAAATCAGGCTCCTCTCAGAATCCTCATTACGATATCGCGTTTTCGCTTAAGGATGCACTTATAGATAACAGAAAATCGAGACTGAACGTCAGGAATCTTTCGTTTAACGGCACTTATACAAACGGGAGCGGCAACAGTCCCGAAACCAGTTCTTTCAAAATAAGCGACTTTAGCTCACGCTTCGGTTCTTCGGATTATATAGGCTCATTCTCTCTTACTAATTTCAAGGATCCCTTCACGGAACTGGTCTTCAGGGGAAAGCTTCTCCCCCAGGAACTGGTAGATTTCCTGAATATGAACAAGCTTGCAGAAGCCGGCGGTTCGATCGACCTCGACCTTAAATTCTCGGGAAAGCCGGGGAAAAAAGACAATTTCAGGTTCACCGATGTATTCAACATGGCATCAGACTCCAGGATAGTGTTCAATTCGGTAAACCTTAAGTTAAGCAACAGGGAAATCGATATAAAAAATGCCGCGGGTACCTTTCGTTTTGACGGCAGCACGATAACCGACAACTTCAGGCTGTCGCTGAACGGACAGGATATCAGTTTCTCGGGAAAACTCACGAACCTCCCGGGCTGGCTGGCCGGTTTCCCGGTTACCCTGAACGGAACGGCATCAGTGTCGGCATCGTCTTTCAGGCCCGAACGTTTCATGGATACCGACAAGGATCCCGGTGACAGGACCGAAAACACAAAGGCGCCGCTCACTATCCCTGCCGATGTTATGCTGGATATCGACTTCAGGGTCGATACTCTGTCGTACAAGCTTTTCAAAGCAAGGAATATCAACGGAAATCTCAGTGTCAGACCCGGTATGCTGAATTTCAGGTCGCTATCAATGGATTCGCAGGAGGGGAAGGTAAGCGGAAACGGCCTGGTGGTTCAGAATCCCGACAAATCATTCGTGGGAAGGGGTAGCTTTGTAGTCTCAGGTGTTGATGTGAAGCAGTCCTTCTCTACATTCAACAATTTCGGACAGGATTTTATAAAAGCAGAAAACCTCGAGGGACTCCTTTCAGGAAATATCACACTGGTACTTCCCGTCGATTCACTGCTGAACCCCAACATACACACGATGGCAGCTGAAGGAAGATTCAGCATTTCAAACGGAGCGCTTGTAAATTTCGATCCCGTAAAAGCCCTCTCATCATTCATCGAACTGTCGGAACTGCAGAACATCAGGTTCGACAAGCTCGAAAACGACTTCTTCATCAGGGACAATGTCTTCTTCCTTCCCCAGATGGAAATCAGGTCGTCGGCAGCAGACCTGTCGGTAAACGGTGAACACACCTTCGACAATAAATATGAATATCATGTGAAAATGCTACTGTCGGAGATACTCAGCAAGAAATCGAGGAAAACCCGTAAACCCGCGGAAAACTTCGGCGAGATACAGGATGACGGCCTCGGAAGAACATCGATTTTCCTCAGGATTGACGGTAAGGGCGACAACGTAAAGGTCAGCTACGACATGAAAGCCGCGGGCAATCAGCTAAAGGAAAATCTGAAGAAAGAAAAAGAAACACTCAAAACAATAATTAAGGAGGAGTACGGGTTGTATAGAAAGGATTCCGGACAGGTAAACCGGAAGGAATCACGGCCAAGGTTCAGGATATCCTGGGAAGGAACGGAGACCGCTGAAGAACAAGAAGAAGAGCCTCCGGCAGAAAAGAAAGAGGGTTTCCTTGATCGGCTTTTTAAAAAGAAATAGTATCTTTTAACCTGAAAAACGACAGTCACTTGAATATTATCCGGAACCGTAACAACTGGCAGATTTTCCTTTTTCTCTTTGCAATACTTATAGGTGTTGGTTCACTTATTTACACCCAGTTCCTTGTCCGAAGCCTGAAAATCGAAGAGAGAAAAAAGGTTGAAATGTGGGCAGAGGCCACCAGGCTTATAAACAGCGCCGATTCAACCCAGAACCTGGATTTCCTTTTATCAATTATTGAAAACAACAACACCGTGCCGGTCATACTGACCGACGGTTCCGACAATATAATCGCTACCAGGAATATTGACCAGGTAAAGATCGAAGATACGGGAACAATGGGACTTAAGCTCGAAAAGATGAAGAGCGACAACCAGCCCATTATTATCGATCTGGGCAATGGCTCAACAAACAGAATATACTACAAGGACAGCATTATACTGAGCCAGCTGATCTATTACCCTTTCATCCAGCTCGGATTCATAATCCTGTTCATAATGGTTTCGTATCTTGCCCTGAGTTCATCGCGCAAAGCCGAACAGAACAGGGTATGGCTCGGACTGTCGAAAGAGACTGCCCACCAGCTCGGAACGCCTACCACTTCGCTGACCGGATGGGTGGAACTGCTTAAGACCAATTATCCCGAACTGCCGGTAACAAAGGAACTTGCCCTCGATGTAAAAAGACTTGAAAAAGTGACTGAACGCTTCTCAAGAATTGGCTCCAAACCTTTGCTGACACAGGACAATATACTTGCACTTATTCAGAATTCCGTCAATTACCTTAAATCGAGATCATCATCAAAGGTGCTTTTTGTGCTTCCATTCACCGCCGACGATGAGATAAACCTTCCCGTCAACCCCGCCCTCTTCGAGTGGGTGATTGAAAATGTTTGTAAAAACGGGATAGATGCCATGGAAGGCGACGGCGAAATAACCATAAAGGTCGAGGAGGAAGAAAAATATGCAATTATCGACATCTCCGACACAGGCAAGGGTTTGCCCAAGTCGTCGTGGAAAAAGATCTTCTCGCCCGGATATACAACAAAGAAAAGGGGATGGGGACTGGGATTGTCGCTGGCAAAAAGGATAATCGAAGAATACCACCACGGAAGAATATTCGTCAAATCGTCGGAACCGGGTAAGGGAACTTGCATCAGGATTATGATGAAAACAGGACTTGTGTGATCTTTGCCGGATAAATCCAAAATCTCCGGATGAACAGGAAAGATATTGAAATAATGGCTCC
>JAAYQC010000180.1 GCA_012519515.1 Bacteroidales bacterium
ATCTTCAGGGCAATTCTGAAAATAGCTTTATTATAACTGACACTCTAGGACTTGTGCTAAAAGCTTTCCCAAACAACTATCCTTTTAAACCCTATAAAGGGATTCCGACAGTGATTGGTAGAGAGAATCTGTTTTATAATTTTAATAACAGACTTTATATAAAGGAAGTCTACTCTGATACTATTTATAACTTTGACAAAATGTTATTTAAACCTCATATGGTCCTGGCGACAGGAGACAGACTGCTAACTCCCGAAGCTCGTGCACAATTTGATTTATCCTATCTCTCGGAAAATTATATCCGGCCAATACACTTGTTTGAATTTGGTGATTTTGTCTATTATGAATACACCTATAGTTTTAAACTAGGAACCAAAAATATACTATATGCATTCATTGGATCTAAAACAACAGAATTTCAGGCTTTTATTGATGCAGATCAGGGTCTGATTAATGATTTGGACGGTGGGCCTCCCTTTATACCTAAAACAATTAAAGATAACAAAACTGTTATCAGTTGGATTGATGCAAACAAATTAAAAGAATATGTAGCTTCTGAAAATTTTAAGAACTCAAAACCTCTTTACCCCGAAAAGAAGAAAGAACTTGAAAAGCTTGCCGACAGCCTCAAGGAAACGGATAACCCGGTTCTGGTGATGGTCAGGCTGAAGCGTTAATGCAAGAAAAGCACAGGGCTCAGGGGAAGAAGCTCAGGGCTCAGGGCTCAGGGCTCAGAGGAAGAAGCGCAGGGCACAGGGCACAGGGCGCAGAGGAAGAAGCACAGGGCTCAGAGCTCAGGGCACAGGGGAAGAAGCTCAGAGCACAGAGCACAGGGCACAGAGCACAGGGCACAGAGCAGAAGAACGGTACGCGGAAACTAAGAGATGGCAGAAGGGTTGAACAGAACGGATTCCCTCCTGCGGAGAGCCTGCCTGCTCAGCGGGTGGGGGTGGGTTCTCGGTAAGGCGCAGGGACTAAGGGACTAAGAGACTGCAAGACCGTTCGACAGTAGATTGGCAGATAGATTTATTAAATTTATACTTATTTAAGATGCCAACAAAGATGATAATGAAATACATGTTATTTCTGATAATAACTATAAGTACATTATGTTGTTGTAATTCTGCAAAAGACAAATGGGGTTCAAAAATAATTGCTTTCAACTTAAAGCAACTACCTGATATTTCAGGATTGACATTATCTGATCTTGGCTTTAAAGAAATCGAGTATATTCCTCTGGAGACGAATGAACAAAGTTTGCTTTCAAGTACTGAAGATTTGCTTCTCAGGCATAAAATTTTGGTTAATGACAGGCAGATTGTTATACATCGATTAAATACAATACTTAAATTCCATTCGGATGGAAAATTCGTCACAAAGATCGGAAGCAAAGGAAGAGGCCCTGATGAATTCCACCATGCACATGATGTGAATATAAGAGAGAATACTCAAGATATATACCTGCTTGACAGGTGGAATAATAAATTTTTAATTTATTCAGAGGATGGTAAGCTGAAAAGAACTTTTCAAATACAATTTTCACCGAATGAGTTTCGGTTTATCGGAGATAAAATCTTGTGTTACAGTGAGAATCATATGGCTAATATTCAAGATAGTTATACACTCATTGATACTAATGGAACAGTAATAAAAACATTTCCCAATAAATATCCTTTTAAAATGAAAGATGGGTATGGGATCGAGGGTGAAAACCTGTATTACACTTTTAACAACTCGCTATATAAGAAGGAAGTCTATTCAGATACAATATATGAATTTGACAATGAATGTTTTACGCCACATATGGTATTACAGGTCGGGAAAAAGCTTTTAACAACGGAGGCAAGAACTCAATTTGATGGTAGATACCTTGCAAAAAACTATATAATGCCATTAAATTTATTTGAGTTTGGTGATTATGTTTATTATGAATTCATTTATAAGTATGTAGTTCCAGAAGAGTATGAAATTCCAGTTGATATTAAGATTTATAGTTTTATTGGTTCAAAAACAAATAACTTCAATGCATTGATTGAAACAGGTACCGGGCTGATCAATGATTTAGACGGTGGACCAAATTTTTTGCCGAGGACTATTAAAAATGATAACACGATCGTTGGGTGGATTGAACCTTCAAAGCTAAAATCACATGTTGCTACCGATGATTTTAAAAAATCAGTCCCCAAGTATCCCGAGAAGAAACAAAAACTTGAAAAACTTGCAAATAGCCTTAAGGAAACGGATAACCCGGTGCTGGTAATGGTCAGTCTTAAAAAGTAATAATTATGCCTGCATTCCCTTATTACAAGCAGCTCGATTCCATGGATTGCGGTCCATCATGTCTTCGCATGATTGCTAAATTCTATGGGAAATCATACTCCATACAATACCTTCGTTCCAAATCTTTTATAACGAAATCGGGTGTCTCGATGCTTGGTATCAGTGATGCCGCGGAAAGCATTGGCTTCCGAACCCGCGGCTACCGTCTCACCTGGGAACAGCTGCGCGACGAAGTCCCGCTGCCGTGTATAGTACACTGGAACCAGAGACACTTCGTGGTGGTGTACAGGATTAAGAAGCGCGGGGGAAGAAGCACAGGGCTCAGGGCACAGGGCACAGGGGAAGAAGCACAGAGCGCGGGGCTCAGGGCACAGGGTGCAGGGCGAAATATCAACTATGTAATTAAAGTGGCAGATCCGGCAGCAGGTTTAATCACGTATAATCAGGATGAATTTCTGAAATGCTGGTATAGCACGAAATCCGATGGTGTGGATGAGGGAACTGCTTTACTACTGGAGCCGACACCGGAATTCTATAAGCAGGAGGATGAGGAGAAACAGAAACTAAGCTTTCTTTACCTGCTAGGTTATATACGTCCTTATTCGAAGTATATCCTGCAGCTTATGCTGGGCATGCTCACGGCCAGTATAATAAGTCTTATATTTCCATTCTTAACCCAGTCGCTTGTCGATACCGGTATAGGAAACAGCAATATTTCGTTCGTGGTCATGGTACTGGTTGCCCAGCTTATTCTCACCCTGAGCCAGACTGCAAACGGGCTCCTGCGAAACTGGATAAGCCTTCATGTCACAAGCAGGGTAAGCATATCGCTAATCTCCGATTTCCTGATAAAGCTTATGAAGCTTCCCATATCATTCTTTGATGTTAAGCTCGTTGGTGATATAATGCAGAGAATAGGCGATCATAACCGGATAAGGACCTTTCTCACCGATTCGCTTATCAGCATCATATTCGCTGTTATTACCCTTGTCATGTACACGATAATAATGGCAACATACAACCTGGGTATTCTTGGCATTTTCATGCTCGGGAGCGCGATGTACATCGGTTGGGTGGTGCTTTTTCTAAAGCGCAGGAGAGAACTCGACTATAAGCGTTTCCAGCAGAGCGCTGCCAACCAGAGCAATATAGTCCAGCTTGTAACCGGTATGCAGGAGATAAAACTCAACAGCTGCGAGAAACAAAAACGCTGGGAATGGGAAAGGATACAGATAAAACTTTTCAAGGTGAGCCTGAAAAGCATGATGCTTAACCAGAACCAACAGCTTGGAGCCGTTCTTATAAACCAGACCAAGGATATCTTTATCTCCTTTCTTTCGGCTAAGGCTGTTATAGAAGGCCAGATGACACTCGGTATGATGATGGCAATACAATACATAATCGGCCAGCTCAATGCTCCCATCCAGCAGTTCATAGGTTTTACCCAGGCAGCCCAGGATGCAAGGATAAGCCTTGAACGCCTTGGTGAAATCCATAACAAGGAGGATGAGGAAAAACCTGAGGATGATAAAATAAGAGATATACCGGTTGATAAGAATATTGAAATAAAAAATCTGGTTTTCCAGTACGAAGGGCCTCATTCCGAAAAAGTGCTTGACAATGTTTCCCTTACCATTCCAGCGAAAAAGATAACTGCCATTGTCGGTACCAGCGGCAGCGGCAAGACAACTCTTTTAAAACTGATGCTTGGTTTCTATGAGCCTGTAAAAGGAGAGATATTACTCAACGGCACTCCTCTTAAAAGGTTCAGCCAGGCCGAATGGAGAAAAAGATGCGGGGTTGTGATGCAGGAGGGTTATATATTCGCCGATTCGATAGCAGGGAATATTGGTCTTGCCGACGATATGCCCGATAAGGAAAAGACAGACAGGGCAGCAGAGACAGCAAATATTAAGGAGTATATCGACAGCCTGCCCCTGGGTTACAATACGAGGATCGGCAACGATGGCCAGGGACTTAGTACCGGTCAGAAGCAAAGACTTCTTATTGCAAGGGCAGTATACAAGGAACCTGATTTTATCTTTTTCGATGAAGCTACAAATGCCCTCGATGCAACGAACGAGAGGACGATAATGGATAATTTGGGGACATTCTTCAGGGGTAAAACCGTAGTTATCGTGGCGCACAGGCTCAGCACGGTAAAGAATGCCGACCAGATCGTTGTTCTTGAAAGAGGAGAAATAGCCGAAACCGGAACGCATAAGGAACTGGTTGAGAAGAAAGGAGCGTATTTTAACCTGGTAAAGGATCAACTCGAACTGGGGAATTAAGAAGCACAGGGCGCAGGGCACAGGGCTCAGGGCGCAGGGCACAGAGCACAGGGCTCAGGGCTCAGGGCGCAGGACACAGGGCTCAGGGCACAGGGCTCAGGGCTCAGCATAAAACAAAGACTATGCCTGAAATTATCAAACACGAAATCCGTAGCCCGGAGTTGCAGGAGGTGATGTCCGAAATCCCCGGACGCTTCCTGAGATGGGGATTGTTTCTCTTTTTTGCCATTATCATGGCAATTTTAGGTGTGACATGGTTTATTAACTACCCGGATGTAGTTACTGCTCCTGTTACTATAACAACGTATAATTCCCCCGCGCCGTTAACGGCAAGATCGGGGGGCCTTATTGAAAAGCTGGTTGTTGACAACGGGGAAAATGTTTCCCCCGATCAGCCCGTGGCTATTATTGAAAACACTGCCCAGTATGATGATATACTTGTCCTGATAGAATTTCTCGACACTCTTGAAAGTAATCAGGACTGGCAGAATGATGTTCCGAAATATGCTCCGCCCGAAGGACTGTCAGTTGGTGAAGTTCAGACAAGCTATTCCCGGTTTTTGACAAATTTCTTTCAGTTAAGGGAATATCTGCGACAGTCATACATTCATTCGAAGTTAGAATTGCTTGATCAGCAAATCAGGAAACAACATGAATACACTTCCGAGCTTCTTAACCAGGAGAAGTTGTCGGCAGAAGATCTCAATCTTGTTTTACGAAGCTTTGAGCGCGATTCGCTGTTGTATTACAGCAACCTTCATTCGGTAACCCTGAGCGAATATGAAAGGTCGAAGCAGGCATTGATACAAAAGAAATCGGCTCACAGTTCGCTAAGGGCTTCCATAAAGAACAATGAATCATCGGCATTGAAGATGAAGGAGATGCGGCTTGATCTTCTCGTACAGCTTGACAGGGAGCTGCATCAGTACAAGCTTGATCTCGGTGATTCCTTCAAGATGCTTTTGCTCTCGATCGATCAATGGAAGGAGAAGTATATGATAAAAAGTCCGGTAAAAGGACAGATTACATTCACAAGTTACTGGAACATAAACCAGGCAATAAAGGCAGGGGATATACTTGCAACTGTAATACCTGATGATCCCAGCAGGATAATTGTGAGGGCAAATGTGCCGGTGTCGGGTCTCGGGAAGGTCAGGACAGGTCAGGAGGTTAATATTAAGCTCTCGGGCTTTCCTTACATGGAATATGGAGTTTTAAAGGGTAGGATCAGCACGTTGTCGCTTGTACCCGCCGGGGAGTATTATATAGCTGAGATAGATCTTGTGAACGGTTTGAGATCAACATACGGGATTAGCCTCGACTTTATAAACGAGATGACCGGGACGGCGGATATAATAACAGATAACAGCAGGCTTATTTTCAGGTTGATAAAACCCTTGAGGAGTTTATTAAACTGAACAGTTACAATGAAAATAACCGAATTGATAGGACACTTATAAGAATTGAAAGAAAAGAGCAGGGTTTTTCCCTGCGCCCTGTATTCTGTGCCCTGCGCCAGTTCCAGACCGGATCTTTCCTTAAAAAATGGTTTTGCCTATGCGAATTAAAGATTTCCCGTGACTCCGGTCGCGGCCCTGTGAAATGATATACCAGGGTGATATGTCTTCATTTCGACTGAACGCTAAACACTGAACACTGAACACTGAACACTTAATGCTTTGAACTCCGAACTCTCTAACTTTCTACTTTTCACTTTCAACTTTCTACTTTCTGCTTTTCACTTTGATATCATTTTGATATTTTATTGATATCGTTTTAATATCTTTCTGATATTACTTTGATATCATACTGATATCATTTAAGTAGATTTTCCCATTGTAAAAAGGGTGCCTCTTTTGAGACACCCTTTTAAAATTGTTTGCCCGAATTAAAAAGTGTTTACCTGAATCAGGTCTGAGCCTATTTGCTTGCCGGATGTAAGGTCTGAAGCTTATGCGGCAGCTTCCTGAATTTCAGCAGGTTTTTCCTTTTCAAGCAATACTGACTGGTACAGTGTTGCGAACGAGCAGGATATCCACATGATTGCAGGAAGGATTCCCACCAGAACCATCGCTATTCCGAGGATAAGTATGAAGAATGATGTGATTGCCATCGCGAATATCTTCCACCCGTGGCCGCGGGTAAGCTTCCAGCTGAGCTCGACGGCTTCAATCGGATCGAGTTTCTTGTCCATTACGATGTATGACACGAACACCAGTCTGCAAGCTATTATAATCCCCGGGATTATAAGCATGAAGAATCCCATTACCACCAGGGCTATAACCAGCAGGTTTGCCAGTATAATATGAAAATAGTTTGTCCAGAATCCCCTGATCAGCAGTTCGAAATTGGGTTTCTTTGATCTTACGGCTTCCACGAAGATAAGATCACCGCCATATGAAACTACCGGGGCAGCCAGGAATGCATAGGCAAGGGCTATCAGGCCGAAGAATATCCCGAGCATTCCAAGGGCTCCGGCTGCAAAGAGGCTCCCGAGACCATCGCCGAAGAGCCAGTTCCAGTCGAATTCGTCGTGAGGCAGATCGTCAAGGTTAAAATTGAAGCCGCTTCCACTGAAAGGGACGGTCAGTATTACCAGGACAAGGGTGACCAGCAGCAGTCTGAGAAAGTTATCTTTCATTACCCTGAATCCCGTGCTGAAGCTGTTCCTGTAGGTGGGAACAAGTTTGTAGTTTTTTAAGTTTTCCATTTTTACTTTTATTAGTTTCTTTTTACTCTTTATGACCCTTTTTCCCGTTTCCCCGGGAAAAGCTTCCTGCTTCCCGGGGGAAAATTAAGATGGGTATAAAAACATGAATTCAATTCCGACATCAAATCTACACCCTCCAAATCATACAGAAGCCAAACTATAGTAGTGAAAGTTGAAGATTCCTACTTTGGTATGTCGGCACTACTTTAGTAGTAGCAATGATAAGCGTCAGTGTGTGCAGCCGGGGATTAAAATCCGGATTCCGATCATTAATTCCGGAATATTCTGAATATCTTTATATCGTGATCCGGTTTGTGTACATTCTCCTGTTCATAGTGTCGGCGGGCGCCTCTGCCACCGGCATAATTCTGGCCACAAGGCTAAGGAAGCGTTATGGGCCCGGTATTTTTGCACCGCTTCTATATTTTCAGGTATTCATTTACACATTCGGTTTTTACGGCATATGGGGGCAGGTGGCCATAGACCTTTTCCTGGGGCAGTCAGTTTCTCAGGAACTGTTGCAGCAGCTTCATGACATCGCTATGCTTCTGAGCCTTCCTTTCCTGATATTTGCCTGGTACATGCTTATCCGTTTCACAGGCGGTCTGGCAGGTATTGCCACCGGCCGGTTCTGGTTCATAGCGGTTTTTCTGCTTGTCAATTCAGCCGTTATGCTGCTGCTTGTTTTTATAATTGCAGGAGACAAAGGCGCCGGAACCGGAAATGTAATGAGCGGATACTATATAATAATGAATCTTATCCATTACTTTCTGGCTGCATACCTCATTCATTTTCCATGGAAGGGGCAAAACCTCATTCACGACCACGACAGGAAGATCGTTGCCCCGGTGCTGTTTATAATAATGATGATACAATGCGTTCCGGTCATGTTCATGGAAAGGGGTGAATGGCCGGGGATGATTTTCATTTTCGGTTTCTTTGCCGGGAACCTTTTCCTCCCCGTCTATTTCAGCTGGTTTACACTTGCCCACTCCTTTGCATCATCGAAGGAAACTGTAACAACAGGCTCTTTCGATGAATTCTGCAGGAAATACAAAATCTCTCCCCGCGAATCGGAAGTGATCATGGAAATATGCAACGGGCTGAGCAACAAGGAAATTTCCGAAAAGCTCTTCATCAGTTTACAGACCGTTAAGGATCACAGCCACCATATCTACATAAAGACCAATGTGAAGAGCAGAGTGCAGCTGATCAACCTTGTTAAGGATGAAGTCTGAGTGTTTTTACCGCATGCCGCGAGCCGCCCGCCGCTAGCCGTTCTTTCGCCCTGCGCCCTGTGCCCTGTGCCCTGTGCCCTGTGCCCTGTGCCCTGTGCCTTACCCCCTGAATTTCTGATACACTATCACTGCGCCTTCGTCGAAGCGTATCTCGAATGAATCGCCTGTTGCTTCATTCAGGGTTCCCCGCCACCAGTTCATGAGTTTAAGTCGTGAAAGTTCATATTTCAGGCCTGAAGAACTGATTTCGGTTTCGGGGTTTACCGAGAACAATGAAACCTGCTGACCTGCAAAAGAGCTTAGTGATTTACTCTCCAGTATCGGGGTGAATATTCCGGTATCGCTTACCATTACGACGCTGACCTCCCTGGCATATTCAGCAAGAAGAGATATGTTGCCGATGGTATGGTCTTCCCTTTTCCCCGTGGCCCCGACAATCACAATATCCTTGTACCTTTTATTAATACACCATCTGACTGCCTTTGTGAGGTCGTTGGTCTCCTGGTCGGGATCCCTGAAGAGCCTGCCGGAATATTTCCTGGCAATTTCGTGGTCGATGGAGTCCAGGTCGCCCACTATCGCTTCAGCTTCCAGTCCGGTACCGTCAAGGTTCATTATGCTGCCGTCGCAGCAGATTATATGTTCAGCCTTCCGGAGGTATGCAAGAGGTACCGGATGCACGGGAAAATTCCCGTCAGCGAGTATTACAGTTCGCGGGATATCAAAAATGATGTTTTGATACATCAATGCCGACAATTATTAAAAAATATTAAAATTTAAAACTGAAATTTAGTTATTCTGCATGGGAAAACAAGTGTCTGTAATGCAAAAGCCCACTAAAATTCATCGGAACAGGCTGAGTATCACACGATAAAAAAAATTTCTGGTTTTTGGTAAAATATCGAAGATTCAATTATATTTGAAAACCCTATAAACCTAACCCATGTTGCCTATGGTATAAGCATTAATTTTCTATTAATCTCCGCGGGAGTTCAGGACTCCATTTATTATCCACTAAGTATATTTTACTTGGAACATTTTTATTTCAATTATCTAATCTAACTAACTTCTCAAAAGTATGACGAAAAAAATCATGCGAATTGTTTCATTCCGTACAAGTTCAAGGCTTGTCATGAAACTTTTGACAGTGTTGGTATTGCTTGGGACCCTGCCTGCATTTACTGCAAGCGCTGATCCGGGCAATATGCAACAGAAGAGGATTACCGGCCGTGTTACCGACAATGCGGGAGCGCCGTTGCCAGGTGTTAACATTCTGGAAAAAGGCACCATCAATGGCGCTATTACCGATGCCGACGGACATTATGCACTTACCGTTGCCGGATCAAGCTCGGTGCTGACATTCTCATTCATCGGTTATACCAGTCAGGATGTGACTGTTGGTTCACAAGATGAGGTTAATGTAGTCCTTCAGGAATCATTATCGGCCCTTGATGAGATTGTGGTTGTAGGTTATTCGACCCAGGCAAGGAAGTCCCTTACAGGATCCGTGTCGCAGGTTGGTGCAGCCGCCTTATCAGAGAGTGCCGCCACCAACCCGATCACCCGTCTTCAGGGTAAGATCGCGGGTGTGACCATTCTGAACCAGCACACGCCGGGCGAGGGCTCGACGATCAGGATCCGAGGCATGACGACCATCAACGATGCCAGTCCTCTTTACGTTGTTGACGGTGTTCCCGGAGGTTCCTATTCACCAAACGACGTTGAAACAATCACTATACTTAAGGACGCCGCCGCGCAGTCAATCTACGGTGCAAGGGCAGCCAACGGTGTTGTTCTTATCACCACCAAGGGCGGTAAGAAAAACCAGAAAGTCCAGATGAACGTTAATGTAAGGCAGGGATTCACCGCCCCCGGTAAGTTCTACGACCTGCTTAACACTAAGGAATGGGCTGAGATGCTCTGGCTTGAGGCCAAAAACGAAGGTCTTTCAGGCTACACACACCCGCAGTTTGGTAGCGGTCCGAGCCCGGTTATTCCGGACTTCATCTTCCCGACAGCAGCAATGGAAGGTGACCCGCGTGCCGATATGTCGAGGTACGACAACAAGATTGCAGAAGAAGACGGCAGCGATACTTACCTTATCACCAGAATCAGTCCGGGGACCGACTTCTTCGGCGCTGCCACCAGGAATGCAGCCTACAAGGAGTACACCCTCGATATTTCCGGCGGTGGACAGAATGCTGCCTATGCATTCATGCTGGGTTATACCAAGGAGGATGGTATATTCAAGTACACCGGCTTCGACAATTACAGTTTCCGCGCCAATGTGTCCGCGTCGCCTGCAAAATGGGTTGATGTTGGAGCCAACATAGGGATTCAGTACAGCACCGACCGAGGTGCACAGGGTGACAACTCTGAATCATCCCTTATCTCATGGTGCTACAGGATGCCGACCGCTGTACCGGTTTACGACGAATCTGGTACCACATTTGCCGGATCAAGGCCTTCAGCCATGGGTAACTCCAGTAATGCCGTCTTCGTTGCCTGGGCAAACCAGTATGACAAAACCACTCAGATGAACGTCAGCGGAAACACCTTCGTTAAATTCAACATACTGAAAGGACTCTCCGCGAAATCCCTTATCGGTATCAACCAATACGGAAGAAACACTGAGGATTTTAACTATTTTGAAGTGGCAGCCGCGGAAAGGGGTAAATACGACAGCTTCAACAAGGAAAACAGAGCCAATCTGAACTGGACCTGGACAAACACCCTTGAGTATGGTCTCAGGACAGGCAGCCATGACATCAAGATCATCGGAGGTACTGAAGCATATGCTAACCAATACACCAGACTTACTGCAGGAAGGCAGCAGTTTCCTTTCAAGGATCCCGCCTACATGACGCTCAACACAGGTCTGCGTAGTATAAGCAACTCCGACGACAACAGTGCTTACAGCCTTTTCTCGATATTCGGACGTGCCAACTACAGCTATGCCGACAAATACATGGTTGAAGCAGTTGTAAGGCGTGACGGGTCATCCCGTTTCGGTAAAGAAAAATACGGTATCTTCCCTGCATTCTCTGTTGGATGGAGAATAACCGAGGAAGCATTCATGGCTTCAACCAAGCAGTGGCTCAATGAACTGAAGATCCGTACAGGATGGGGTGCAGTCGGAAACGACCGTATGGGTAACTACAACAGCTATACCCAGTTCGTATACAGTGAGGGAAGTGCCAGCTATGGAATGGCCGGAAACAATACAACTTTCAGCAACGTAGGTTTCTACCAGTCGACATTCGGTAACACCGATGTGAAATGGGAATCCACCACAACCACCAACATTGGTATTGATGCATCTCTTTTCAACCACTGGACACTGACATTCGACCTATGGCAGCGCAGAACCCA
>JAAYQC010000221.1 GCA_012519515.1 Bacteroidales bacterium
CTGGGCATCGGCGGAGAGCAGATGGTGCGCTGCTCCGACGATAATTATCTGGTCTGCTGGCTGGAAGTACAGGGATCCAGCCACGCGAGGCTGATGGCAAACAAGATCGACCTGCAGGGAAACCTGCTCTGGACTGATGGCGGAATCCTGGTCAACAACGATTGCTACTTCTGGCATGGCGCTACCGTCACCCATTACCTGACCCGCGCCAACAACTCCGGTGGAGCCTACATATTGGTACAGCCGGACCCCAACCTCCCCGCCGCCTACGCCTACAAATTGAATGGCAGCGGCAACGACACCTGGAGCCTGATCCAACCTTTGATCCAGGCTGAACAGCAATTGACGCTTAATGACTGCCTTGTACCCTTAGGAGATTCAGATGGTTTGCTGGTGAGTTATTACGCCACCAGCCAGGCTGAAACCAACTACAACCTTGCAACTTTCAACTATTTGAACGGCTCCATCCGTTACCACAGAAGCTTCCCTCTGGAGCTGGGAGAAGTGGGTCCGCACGAATTGTTCTTAGAAAGCTATTCTTATTTCTTCGATGCGGTTATGATTGCCCAAACGGATACCCGGCTGCGTTTCAGGTTGTTTGGATTGGACCTGGAACCTTATATTGAGCAGCCCGAGGATCTGGTACTCAATCCCCAGCCCATGCCGCTTTCAACACACTTTAAGCTGGATAAGGCCGCTTCGCTTTATTACCGCGTACTGAGCAGCACACCCATCGATGGCGTAACGCAGGTACATTTACATACTTATATCTGGCTTCATCACTTGTATTCCCATTTCCAAATCTGGTCTGGAACAAGCGAGGTGAGCTATTTGGACTGGTGTTATGACGACACCATGAAAAAGATAATCGTCTGGAGCGACAATTCCGGTCCTTACGCGCCGCTGATCCTGCGCGGCCAGATGATTGACAATTCCATCGGCCAACCGGCATGGCCTGCGGATGGACTGGTGATCAGTGAAAACTGGGATTCCGGCTGCAAACCCCGGGTCTTCGGCTGGAACACCAATCCCATGTATTTGCTGGTGGAAAAGGGATCCGGAGGCAAGAGCCTGCGCTTTTTGATGCGGGATTTAGGAGGCAATTCGCTGCTGCCGGCTGCCGATCCGCTGTCCGAAGCGCTTGCTGGTTCAGCCATTCCCATTGCCAGCCTGGCAGTGAACGGGCACAATGTGCTGATCTATAACGACTCCCGCCATCAAGGCGGAAACTGGCTGTACTTTCAGATACTCAGCGCCAACGGAGAGCTGCTGCTGCCCGCCGGGGGCGTTCCCATCGGCAGCTATGGGCCAAACATTCGTTTGCTGGGCGCTATCAACTATGGCAGTGACCGCTTTGCCGTGCTTTACTCCGATACCAACACCTACCTGCAGGTCTTTGACCTGGCGGGTAATCCCCAATGGGCTGGCAACGGACTGCTGATCTCCCCCGGAGCCGCCTACTCCGGCTATGCCAAGCTCTGCGAGCATGAGGGCGACATCTATCTGGGCTGGCTGATCGATTATGGAACGGGAACGTCACAACTTTATGGCCAGCGGATCAGCAACCTCCAAAAGATGTGGGGAGAATCAGGCAGGCTACTGCTCGAAGGGCTCCCGAACCCCAATATCAGGATGGTCAACACCCCGGGACGCTACTTTGCCTGGTTCCAGCGCAGGTCTGGCAGCAACAACTTTTGCACCTACTGCCTGCTGGTGGACGCCAATGGCGACCTGTTGCCCGGTTGGAACCCTCAGGGCACCAAAATCTTCGAAGCGGCTGCCACTCCCCAGGTTTGGCCGATCTTCTCAAGCTTGGTGGAAGAAGACCTGGTCTGCCTGATCGCGGGCTATCCCAGCGCTCCCTTCTTCGCCCAACGGGTCTCACCCCAGGCGGCCTTCCCCTGGACCGAAGCGGGTGTCCTGATCCACGAACCGCACCACCTCACCGTCGGCTGCGCCATCGATGACAACGCCCTAAACCTGATCTACGACCACACTGAAGGATCGGGAGCGCGCAGCATACGCCTGCAAAAGGTGATTCTGAACGGAGGGAATCTGGGCTATCAATACCCCGGCATACAGATCAATACATCCACCCCGCATGGGCTTGGCAACGTGAGCCTGGCCAGACTGGAAAGCGGCACCCTGCTGGGCGTGTGGAGCGAACAAAGCAACTATCAGAACGAAGACCGCGACCTGTATTACCGCTTCATCAATCCCGATGGCGAACCGGTGGGCGCCTCCCAATCGTGCTTCGGCTCCCATCAGGGCGATGCGGACAATCCCAGGATCAGCGCCTTCGGCAACGAGGCTATTGTCTGCTGGAGCGATGAGCGGACGGGAATTCCCGCTGTCGGGCATCTTCAGACGGGCGTCTATGCCCAAAAGCTGTCTTACCTGCCCAGTTCCCTGCCCCAGGAACCGGACACCCCCTCTGCCGGGCTGGCCTTTGGCAGATGCCACCCCAACCCCTTCCGCGCCAGCGTGCAGGTGAACTGGTCAACCAAAGACGCCCAGCCGGCGGAATTGCTGATCTGCAACATCCGCGGGCAGGTGGTGAAACGCTTCCGCTATCCGCTGTTGCAGCCGGGAGAACATTCCCTCAACTGGGACGGGAATGACGAACAAGGCCGCCAGGTCGGCTCCGGAGTGTATCTGCTGCGCCTCAGTAGCGGCAATGAAAGCCGTACCGCCAAGATCCTGCGCTGGTAGCCATTCCATAAAAACCTTATTACAAGAGGGAAGCGCTTGCTTTCCTCTTTTGTATATCCTGCCGCTTTTCGGCTCTGCGCGAAGCTAACTCTGTTTAGCTTGCAATATTACGACTGGCTTGCCTCAAAAGACTGGATCACGGGTCAAGCCCGTGATGACACGGTATATAGTCTGGTAGGGTCTGTTTCGGGGTCTGGTGGACTTGTTTCCACTATTCAACCTTTTCACCTTTTCAC
>JAAYQC010000022.1 GCA_012519515.1 Bacteroidales bacterium
AACTTATAAAAGCTTACATGCCGCCGGTATTGATCTCACATCTGATGAGGGAGTCCTTTTTAACAGGTATGATTCGCTTGAAACAACTGCTGATCTCGAAGGTTTGTTTGAAGTTCTTACATCGGTAAAAGACTATATGAACAGACCTGCTGTCTTTACACCCTTGGCCATAGTGGCAAATCCTGACTTCCGGAAAATCAAGGAGAGTGATTATACAGCCTATTCCTTTGAACCATTTACTGACACACTCCTAAGGAATAGTGGTTGTGATGGTACTTTTAATCTATGGCAGGAGGGTATCCGGAGAAGGTTGTTTGTGCCTCAGTTCCATGGCCGGGAACACTTAAATGTTAAGGTCTGGATGGAAGCGCTGAATAATGGAAACAGGATGTCAAGGATCGGATTTGATCATTGTTTCTGGGGAATGTCAACTGTGCATGAGCCTGACATCGGTCTAGAATTCCAGGCTGCCTTTGATTTTTCTGACCCTGCTGACATTGTTTATCAGGCTGATGTTATTGATACGGGCCTCGTGTTATTCAAAGATATCTTTGGTTATCGGGCTTCCTATTTTGCTCCTCCAAACGGACCGTTTAGTTCTGAACTGGAAAGTAAACTTGCAGACAATGGAGTAAAATACTTATTCATGCCACGGATTCAATCAGAACCTTTGGGTCAGGGTAAAGTCAAGAAAAGATTGCACTGGTTAGGTAAAAGAAACCCTTCCGGATTGAGAATAATTACACGTAATTGTTTTTTTGAGCCTGTAATTCAGGGAACCGATTGGGTGGACCATTGCCTGTCTGATATTTCAATTGCCTTCAGATGGCACAAACCGGCTATAATCAGCACTCACAGAGTTAACTATATAGGAGCATTATATCCTGAAAACCGGAAAAACGGGCTTGACAAATTACATGAATTGCTTAAGAGGATTATGAAGAACTGGCCTGATGCAGAGTTTATTACAACAGATGAGTTAGGAAGGATTATTGATGGGAATTAAAAATATCAGGTCATTTTCAAGAGCTCTGGCGCACAATATTGTCAATATCCCGGGTTGGCGCACAAAAAGAAGAATAGTGGTTATTGAGAGTGATGACTGGGGTAGCATTCGAATGCCATCTTTGGAAGTCTTACAACGATTCCAGTCGAAAGGCTATGACTTGGCCAGGAGTGATTATAACAGGCTGGATGCACTGGAAAGTAACGATGACCTTTCAGAATTATTTGAGGTATTATCGTCGTTCAGGGATTCCCGGGGTAATCATCCTGCATTTACTGCAAATGTTGTTGTTGGCAATCCTGACTTCAGACGAATCAGGGAGTCCGGTTTTAGTGAGTATTATTATGAGCCAGTGACAGAGACAATCAAGAGATATCCTGGCAGAGATCTTGTGAAATCATTATGGCAAAAAGGAATGGAAGAAGGGGTGTATATGCCGCAATTCCATGGCCGCGAACATGTCAATGTGATCAGATGGATGGAGGCGCTCCGCAAAAGAACTCCGGAGATAATGTACACATTTGATAACGAAACAACATTCTCGGGTGATGGTGATTATAATTACATGGAGGTGTTAGACTACAATTCACAGGATGACCTTCATCTAATGAAGGAAAGCCTTACAGAGGGGCTTGATATCTTTGAAAACCTCTTTGGGTTCAGATCTGTATCATTCATACCCCCGTGCTACACATGGGATAGCAGTATAGAGAAAGCTCTGCATCAGGGAGGGGTCAGATACATACAGGGTCTTTTCATTCAACAGGTACCAACAGGCAGATTTGGACACTATAAGAAAAAGTATCATTTTACAGGAAATCGCAACCCGTATGGTCAGTATTACCTTGTAAGGAACTCTTTTTTTGAACCCTCACTCTCGGGAAATACCGATGAAGTTGACAACTGTCTTGCCCGGCTAGCCATTGCTTTCAGGTGGCATAAACCTGCGATTATCTGTTCACATCGAATTAATTATATTGGAGCAATTGACAGCGGCAATCGCAGCAGGAACCTGAAGAAGCTGAAGCAACTGCTTGAGACAATCATTCGCAAATGGCCTGAAGTCGAGTTTCTTACAACTGACAAGCTGGGGGATCTGATTGTAAACGGAGCTAAATGAGGACTAAATCGGACTTCTCGTCCCTGATGAAAATAATAGTCCCTGTCGGGTTATTACAGGTATAATTACCACATGAAGATGATTGAAACCGGAATTAAGATATTGATCACTGGTGACTTCTGCCCGATAGGTAGAGTCGAGGAGCTTGCACTATCTGAAAAATTTGAAGTTGTTTATAATGACTTCAAAGATGTGCTGACCGGGAATGATCTTATTATTACTGACCTTGAGTGTCCGCTTACCTTTTCATCAGAGAAAAGAAAAAAGATTGGCCCTCACCAGAAA
>JAAYQC010000228.1 GCA_012519515.1 Bacteroidales bacterium
CGGAAGTGGAAGAAACGGAACCGCAACAGCCAAAGACAAGGCTGAGGATGATACGGGAGATGAGCGTCACGAAGATGACGAACCGCATCGCGGCCAGAGCGATGGATTGTATTTGTGACATTGTTTGCCCGAATGGATGCGTAGCCAGCGCAAGCGATAAGAAGGGATGCAAAACAAGGATACGGGCCTGGCTGGAGGAAGAAATATGACTTGTTTTCATTGCGGAGGCTACACCGTCGAAGGAGAAATTGAGTGCGCCGATTGCAAGGCAAAAGGCAAAGAGAGGAGCTACTTGATGGCGAAGGAAAAGATGACCGAATGGACGGCGGCGGTAACGATAGCAAACCTAATATCAAGGCTTTCGAGCGTAACAACACGAGACGGATCGCTTCTTAAAGACCGAGAACTTGAGGCGCTGAGGATGGCGATTGACGCCATGAATAAGCCGAAAAGCAGTCAGCAAGAAGAACCAATGGCTGACATGAAGAACATTCTCATGCGCATATTGGAATTGATTGAACAGAAAAATACAGCCCAGGCGAGCATACAGAACCCAATCGAGGCGCTTGACGCCATGATTCACACGGCAAAAAGGCTTGGCGCGAACCTGGAAAGGCGGCGGAACGAAGCGGCCTGGGAAAAAGCCACGGAAGACTGGAACGTAACGGCGGAGCGCGCGCCGACAAAAAAGGATGCAGACCGGCACGGGAGAATCCTCGTGGTAGGCGTAAACATCGAGGGGGTTACGTGGCAGGAACTGGTAGACGTGGATTACGTTATCGAGAACCCGGTTGACTACCCCTATTGGCTACCGATGCCATCTATACCGGAAAGGATAAGCGTATGAAGACAAAAGACCTGGAAGAAAAATACCTACCAAAGTTTAACAAGCAGCCGCTATATGGAATCGAGATAGAAAAAGCCTTATTGGAGCTTGGAGACGAGCTCGCGCGCGAGGCAGCCGGCAAGACGCAGACTATCAGGAACATCACGGAGAAAGACAAGCAGACCGCGCTCTGGCAGTGCAATGACAAGGCCAACCGAGTGATGGAGGCCATCGAGAAAAGGATTGGGCACAGAATTGTCAAGAAGGATTGGTTCCGGAGGGTTTACACAACAACACCCAGCGGTCAGAGAGGCGCAGAACAACCAAGAATACGCGGAGGTAAAAATGATTCAAATGACTGACAAGAAATTCATAGAGCTGGTAAAGACGATCGTCACGAACTACGCAAATGAACACCTGGACAAGACGGACGGACACCAGATCACCACAGAAGACACCTACATCGTCTGGTACTGCAAAACACTGCAAAACTGGAAAGCCCTTGCGAGCACAAACCTCCGGGACGGCATGTACTACGAGCTGACGCTGAACGGAGACAAGGGCGAGCTTTATCTGGACGCCTACAAGAAGTTTGAGAACCGGTGCGTATCGCTCGACGGCTAAGAGGAATTGGCATGGAAACGATATGGGAATTACTGCTCGTAAGTTTGGCGATCGGAATCGCTGTTCCGATCGGAATGGCGCTTGTGGCGGTGGCTGCGTTTATCGCGCTCAGGCCAAGGAAGGAGACACAGCATGACGCCGGACGGCATAACCAGAATCATCAACACACTGGAAAACAC
>JAAYQC010000181.1 GCA_012519515.1 Bacteroidales bacterium
CTGTTTTTTCGTATTTTATCATCGATATATCACTTAATAAAAGTTAGTTACACAAACATTTGTTGCATCAGACCCTTCTTCCAGACCTCAGCTTTCTCAATCTGCTTCTGGGTGTGGTTTATTTTAACATCAATGGCTGAGAGGAAATTGGCGATTTTGGCTTGTTCAGGTAAACTCGGCACATTAATTTTTATTTCGGAAAAATATTTGAAACTTATCATTTTGCCGTCTCTAATTCCTTCCAGTTTCCGATTTAGGTTGGTAATATAATCTTCTGTTTTAAAATAATACTTGAAATACCTATGGTCTATTTTTTGTGTGGCTCTCAGTATTATGTACGCAGGACTACAAATTCCTTTATATTCAGAATATTCAATACCACCCTGAAAAGACCGTAAACTTATAATGAAATCACCCTTTTCAACTACTTTGTATCCTTCAATACTTTGTTCTGAAACGGTTATATAATAATCAATCATATCTCTTGGCACAGCTCCATGTTCTTGTGTTATGGCTAAAATCGGCAAATCAGAATTATGGTTTTTATTAGAGACAGTTTTAAACAGCGCATCTCCCGTCATCTTCTCCCACTTCGGGAACTCCTGCCCATTATCGTCTTTGAACCTGATTTCCTGTGAGAATATTTTCTGCATCACCCCTTTCTTGTATTGTTCCAGCAGGGTTTTCTTGCTTTTGAGTTGGGATATCTTCTGGTCAATAGCGGTGAAAAAGGATGCGATTTTTTTTTGTTCGGGGAGAGAGGGATAACGAATACTAATTTTTGCTAAATCTTTCGAATTTATAGCAGGATAACTTGTCCCTGTACATCTTTCGATAACTTCATCAACAAATTTCTGCAAATGCAAATACTGGTAAATAAATCGGGAATTCTGTTTTGTTTTTATTTGTGCATAACCAGTTGAAGCAACGTAATCACCACTTTTGTCAAAATACAGATTGTTCTTTTGATAGGGTCTCACCATTTGAAAAAGAATATCATCCTTCTCCAAAACTCTTTGTGCTCGGCTTGGTGCAGCATTTTTGTCGATTAACACTTCTTTTGTTAGGTCACCGTTAATAACGCTCTCCAAATCAATATATATGAACTTTTCTGGCAGTTTGCCTGTGGTAGGATTTATTATTGATAGTTCACCCAGTTTTCTTTTCTTCCATTCGCCTTTAAACTCAGGAAAACGCAATTTCGGTATGTTCCTTTGCTTTTTCATGATTAAAACGGGGTTGGGATGTTTAATTCTTTACAGAACTCAGCAATGGTGTCATCAATGGTTTGCATTTCCGTTTCCAGTTCTTTCAGTTCACTGGCAGCAGCATCGATGTCAACAGGTTCTTCCTCTTCAAAGGTGTCAACATACCTCGGAATGTTAAGATTGTAATCATTCTCCCGTACCTCATCCAGACTGGCCACATAGCTGTATTTGTCAATTGTGATGCGCTTTTCGTAAGTGTCGACAATCCTGTCGACATCCTCATCACGCAGATGATTTTGCGTTTTTACCTTCTCGTAATACTGGCTTGCATCAATAAACAGAATATCATCTGGCTGTTCTCTACATTTCTTAAACACCAGAATGCATGTTGGAATGGATGTCCCATAAAAAATATTGGCAGGAAGCCCGATAACAGCATCCAGATAGTTTTTCTCTTCTATCAGGTATCTCCTTATATGACCCTCAGCAGCACCCCTGAATAATACTCCGTGTGGCATAATAACAGCCATAACACCATTTTCTGCCAAATGATATATCATATGCTGGATGAAGGCAAAATCCGCCTTGGAAGATGGTGCAAGCCTTCCGTATTCGCTGAACCTGTCATCGGTCATAAACAATGGATTGGCACTCCATTTTGCCGAAAACGGTGGATTTGCTACCACTGCCTCTGCATCCAGTTTATCATGCTGTGGATGTTCCAGTGTATCTTCCAGTTTAATATCAAATCTGGTATGATGAACCCCGTGCAAAATCATGTTCATTCGGCACAGGTTGTATGTGGTACGATTAAGTTCCTGACCATAAAACTTTATCACATCACAAGTCCTTCCCAACCGAAGGATAAGAGAACCTGACCCACAGGTAGGGTCATAAGCCGATTTTATTCGTGTTTTGCCCAGTGTAACAATCCGTGCAAGTATTTTTGATGCCTGTTGTGGGGTGTAAAATTCACCTGCCTTTTTACCCGCACCACTGGCAAATTGCCCGATTAAATACTCATATGCATCACCCAGAACATCAATTTCAGACTGTTCCAGTTGGAAATCAATTTTATCAAGGTGTGACAGGATTTTTGCAATTACTTCGTTTCGTTGCTCAACAGTTTTGCCAAGTTTTGTACTGTTCAAATCCATATCCTCGAACAGGTTGTCAAAATCCTCTTCGCTGGCAGTGCCCATCGTACTGTTCTGGATATTTATGAGGATTTTCTGAATATCTTCAATAATGAAGTTACTTCCATGTTTTCCAGTGCCATTTCCACGTTTGGCAACCTGACCGAACAATTCTGACGGTTTCAGGAAGCATCCCAGTTTTTCCAGTGCCTCTTCTTTGATAGCATCCAAATATTGCTGACCTTTTGTCGTATCTTCAGGTATATCCAGATATTTAATTTTGTCTTCCTTCAGGATGTCATTTGCATACAATTCCATCCTTTCCGACAGATATTTATAAAAGATGAAGCCGAGGATATAATCACGGAATTCATCGGCATTCATTTTACCACGTAGAGTATTGGCTATGTTCCAGAGTTGCTGGTTGAGTTGGCGTTTTTTTTCCTCGCTCATTTAGAATTGAATTTCAAAACTACTAAGATACTTAAAGCGATGGATAAGTTTATACTGTTTTTCTAACCATCAGCTTCATATATAAATTCTTAAACAGCAAAAAGGGAATTCGAACTGTTATCCCCGATAAATCCGATGGATGTACTCAAGGTGCGAAAAAACAAGTCATTAGTAGGGAACAAAATGGAACAATATGATATAGATACATTCTTTTTTCTTATCACAATATCACATAAAATATTGGCTTACTTTTTGGCTTACAAACAAAAATGCCGCTGTAGTCACTTGATTTACAGCGGCATTTTGACTTACTCAGTCGGGGTGAGAAGACTCGAACTTCCGACCTCTACGTCCCGAACGTAGCGCGCTAGCCAACTGTGCTACACCCCGAATATTATCGACAAAAGAACTTCTGCCATAGAACTTGTCCGGCTGACAAAATTAGAAAAAAAATCAATGCTTCCAATATTAATTATCTCTGCATAAATCACACGGTGATTCATAAAGAAATCCTGTAGAATGATCTTGTTTTGTTTTCTGTTATCTTATTCCCTTCTTCTGGCTTCAGCTGCTCTGCTTTCTATCTCCCGCCTCTGGGCTTCCCTGGCTTCGGCTGCCCTGTTCTCCGCTTCCCTTCTCTGGGCCTCTCTGGCTTCGGCTGCCCTGTTCTCCGCTTCCCTTCTCTGGGCCTCTCTGGCTTCGGCTGCCCTGCTTTCCAATTCCCTCCTTTGGGCTTCTCTGGCTTCGGCTTCTCTGCTTTCCGCTTCCCTCCTTTGGGCCTCTCTGGCTTCGGCTTCTCTGCTTTCCGCTTCCCTCCTTTGGGCCTCTCTGGCTTCGGCTTCTCTGCTTTCCGCTTCCCTCCTTTGGGCTTCCCTGGCTTCGGCTTCTCTGCTTTCCGCTTCCCTCCTTTGGGCTTCCCTGGCTTCAGCTGCTCTGCTCTCCGCTTCCCGCCTTTGGGCTTCCCTGGCTTCAGCTGCTCTGTTCTCCGCTTCCCGCCTCTGGGCTTCCCTGGCTTCAGCTGCTCTGCTTTCTATCTCCCTCCTCTGGGCCTCTCTGGCTTCAGCTGCCCTGTTTTCCGCTTCCCGCCTCTGGGCTTCCCTGGCTTCGGCTTCTCTCCTCTCCATGTCCCGCTTCTGGGTTTCCCTGGCTTCAGCTGCCCTGCTCTCCATTTCCCTCCTTTGAGCTTCCCTGGCTTCGGCTTCTCTCCTCTCCATATCCCGCCTCTGGGCCTCTCTGGCTTCGGCTTCTCTGCTTTCCGCTTCCCGCCTTTGGGCTTCCCTGGCTTCAACTTCTCTGCTCTCTATCTCCCTCCTTTGAGCTTCCCTGACTTCAGTTGCTCTCCTTGGGGCCTCCCTTGTTTCGGTTTCTCTCCTTTGTGATTCTCTCAGCTCCTCAGAACCGCTTTCCGATACTCTCCTTGTAGTTGTTACAGTAGCAGATCTTACAGATTCTCTTGCCGGAGCAGTTCTTCTCCCGACTTCCCCGGTATTTACAGCAGCCCCAGGTGCCACACGTCTGCTTGATGGTGCTACTCCATCCCTGCTTCTTTCGTTAGGGTTTGTAAGCCTGGTATTTGTAAAATAGTTTGCCCCATCACGCCTGAGCTCAGGCTTTGAGTAGGTAGTTTTGTAAAGACCCTCTTCTATATTGTTATTAACCTGAGGCGAATACCGGCGTATGCCATTATAGTAGAAATCATGATAATCACTGTACCTGACATAATCCCAGTGATGATAGTGTGCATAGTAATGATTGCTCCGGCATGAGTGATATCCGTGATAAAAATGCCAGTACCAGGGACTCCAGTGAAACCACCAGTCAGGATAATATCCCCAGAACCATGGTGAATGCCATTCCATATAATGAGGATCATAGATGAAGACAATAAGCGGCCACTCATAAACCGCGGTATAATAGTTGTTTATTTCTATTGTATTATTTGTGTAATAATTATCCGCGTAAAGTTCTCCCCCATAAAACCTTTGTTTCGGTTTATTTGCCAGGAATGGTTCAATTATATAATTCGGACCGTAAAGAGCTTCATCTCCGATCATCTGTATAAGTACTTTCCGCTTTTTCAGCATTTGTACAGTGATAACTGCAACATCCTGATAATCGTTTGGTCCAAGAATAGCTCGTAAGACTATCGTATGAACTTTTTTATTGACAAAATCGGATACGGTTATATAATCGACCATATTATCACCGTTAAGATCCAGGTTGTTGATCCGTAAATCCGGGGAGTTGAGGCTTTTTTCAAATCCTTCAAGTGTTTCGGAATTCCGGAACAGATCCATTACCGCGTAAAGATTGAGATTGTCACCCGGGAGCCCCAGGTATTCCCTCGGGTAGTTCTGAGCCCGGACTGAAGTCGCGAAGGTTGTCAGAACCGCGAGGATCATTGTAAAAACTAAGTTTTTCATTTTGCCAAGTTTTATGAAGATCCGCTCTTCATTTTTATTAACGCAAACTACATGCCAGATTTTTTACCGCCATATCTGTCATTTGTTTAATTCAGAGGGTATTATGATTATCGAATCATTTAGGTCAGGAAGAAGAAAAGAAAAGGATGGATAATTGAGGATGAGTAGACAATCCGACTGAGAAACGAAGCGACAGAGAGATATGTTCAGGGTACAGAGCTTAAATTCAGGCACAGGCATAGTGATGGCTGAATATCGAATACATCCTGGCATACAAAGAAAAGAGGAATTAATAAAAATTTACAATCTTTATACCCCGTTAAACAAAACCATATGACGAACCAGAGCCGTATCCTGTCGATCGACATCATGAGAGGCTTTACCCTTCTGCTGATGCTTTTTGTGAATGATCTCAACATGAATGTGGCGCCTGCCTTTATGGGTCACACGGATGCTGACTTCGACGGTATGGGACTTGCTGACTGGGTATTCCCGGGATTTCTCTTTATTGCAGGAATGTCGATCCCTTTCGCTATCACAAACAGGATATCAAAAGGCCTGACACAGACAGACAATATCAAGCATATTCTTTACCGGACAGTCAGTCTGATTGTTATTGGTATCCTGATGCTCAACACCTCAAGGGTAGATCCTGAACTTACCGGTATCAGTAAAAATCTCTGGGCACTGCTGATGTACTTTGCAGTCTTCCTGGTGTGGAACAATTACCGGAGCAAGGATGAAAAACCTTTCACCGTAACGGGATTCCGCCTTGCAGGAGTCGGCCTTCTCATTATCCTGATTTTCAAATTCAAGTCGGGTCAGCCCGAGAACGACGGTTCACTGATAACAGGCTGGTGGGGTATCCTGGGGCTTATTGGCTGGGGTTACCTTGCAGCAGCACTGACATATATCCTCTGCAGAAACTCATTGCTTCTCACAGCTTTAGCTGCGGCTTTATTCCTGGGTCTCAACATACTTGCGTCGCTTGGACTGAGCACTTTCCTTGATCCCGCGAGACCTCTTCTTGGCGTGATCATCGACGGAAATGTGCCGTTCATCGTAATTTCAGGCACGTTTGTGGGTCTAATGCTAAAGAATTCTGCCGGCACCGGCAACAAAACGCTGATCAGGAACCTGGTCATATCCGGTGTATTAAGTCTGGCAGCAGGTTTTCTGCTCCGGGAATGGTTCATCCTTTCGAAGATAAAGGCCACTCCAAGCTGGGGACTTGTCTGCACGGGTATCAGTATACTGGTCTTTACAATTATTTATGTTATTTCCGATGTATTCGGAAAAACCGGGTGGGCTGAGTTTTTCATGCCCGCGGGTGAAAACTCACTCACAACCTACCTCGTGCCCAATATACTCTATCATCTTATCTGGATGGGCGGACTGCCGGTGTTTTTCTACAAGCAATCCCAAATCCTTCCTATTGTCATCGGAGGATCGATCATCTGGGCCATACTGATGGTATGGCTTTCAGCCTTTCTGAAAAGGCTGGGGATAAGTCTGAAATTGTAATCACCCCTATTCCCGGCTCATTGAGAAGGGATAGGATTCCTCGGATGTCCCCCGGGTTTTATTCGGACTGTTCTGCATATCAAACTTTAGCCTTCCTCCCGACTGAAGTTCCGAATGTCTGATATAATTCCTGTCAATCTTTTTGCCGTTAAGTGAAATACCGCCCACGTAAACATTGTCGCGCGAGTTATCAGGCGCTTCTATAATCATTTTTTTACCGTTTTCAAAGCTGAGAGTGGCTTTTTTGAACAGGGGAGATCCGAAAACATATTCATCAGTTCCCGGCGTAACAGGATAAAACCCAAGCGCCGAAAAGACATACCAGGCTGAAGTCTGTCCGTTATCCTCATCTCCGCAGTAACCGTCGGGAAGCCAGTTGTAAAGCTTGTCGAGCACCTCCCTGATATGGAACTGGGTTTTCCATGGTTCACCCGCGTAATTATACAGGTAGATCATATGCTGAACGGGCTGATTTCCATGGGCATAATTCCCCATATTCATTACCTGCATCTCGCGGATCTCGTGGATCACCTGGCCGTAATATGAATAATCGAACACGGGTGGAACGGTAAATACCGAATCGAGCATTTCTGTAAATCCCTTTTTTCCTCCCATCAGCGACACCAGTCCCTCCACATCCTGAAACACGCTCCATGTATAGTGCCAGCTGTTTCCTTCGGTAAAGGCATCTCCCCACTTGTATGGGCTGAAGGGCGACTGGAAGCTTCCGTCGAGATTGCGTCCCCTCATCAGTTTACTTTCCTTATCGAACACATTCTTATAATTCATTGCCCTGTTCCGGAACAAGGCAATTTCTTCCTGTGGTTTGCCGAGGGCCTCAGCAAGCCGGGCAATACAGAAATCAGCATAGGCATACTCAAGTGTTCTGGCCACGTTCTCATTTATTCCTACATCGTAAGGCACATAGCCGAGCTTGTTGTAATAATCAGCGCCAAGTCTTCCGACGGAAGAAACCGGGCCTACACTGTCGGTGTTCTTCAGAATTGCCTCATAGAGCGTTTCGATGTCATAATCTCTGATGCCCTTGAGCCATGAATCGGCAATAAGCGATGCCGAATTGGACCCTATCATACAGTCGCGATGCCCCGGGCTGGCCCATTCAGGAAGCCATCCGCTTTCGAGGTAGGTATTTACCAGACCCTGCATTATCTGGCTGTTCAGATCCGGATACATCAGGGTAAGGAAAGGGAATTGCGACCTGAAGGTATCCCAGAACCCATTGTCAGTAAACATGTAACCCGGCAATATTTGACCGTTGTAAGGGCTGTAATGCACGATATCTCCTTTTGAATTTTTCTCAAAGAATTTCCTCGGGAAGAGAAGCGAACGGTACAGGCACGAATAAAATGTTCTCATCTGGTCATCAGTTCCGCCTTCCACTTTAATCCTTGACAGCTCCGCGTTCCAGATGTCTTTTGCCCTGATTTTAATGTCCTCAAACGACATTCCTCCCGTCTCACTTTCGAGGTTAAGAAGAGCCTGCTCCTCGCTGATGAAAGAAGAAGCCACCCTCATATTCACCTTTTCTCCTTTTGATGTACTGAATCCGAGGATCGCGCCGACATGCTCCCCCTCTTCTTCCAGGTCGTTGCTATTCAGGATGTTCTCATTCCAGGTATGATGTTCGCGGAAGTCCCTGTCGAAGGTTATAACAAAGTAATTACAGAAATTTGACGGCACTCCTCCGTGATTATTCCTGCACCAGCCTACCACCTTTCGCTCCGAAGGGATGATTTTTACCGAAGAGCCCTTGTTAAATCCGTCAATAATGATCCAGGAGGAATCGCTTTCAGGATATGTAAACCTGAACAATGCAGCCCTTTCCGTGGGCGTCACTTAAGCCGTCACATCGTAATCGGCCAGGTAGACACTGTAGTAATATGGTTTGGCCACCTCCGCCTTGTGTGAAAACCACGAAGCCCGGTCATTCTGGGTGTATTTCATCTTGCCTGTTACGGCCATTATTGAAAATGCGGCATAATCGTTTATCCATGGACTGGGCTGATGAGTCTGCTTAATTCCCATTAACTTGAAATCGTCATAGGTATAGGCCCAGCCGTTATTCATTCCGCGTGTATGGGGGGTCCAGAAATTCATTCCCCATGGCAGGGCAATGGCAGGATAGGTATTGCCTGTCGAGAGCCTGAATTCGGAATCCGTTCCCATAAGCGGATTGACGAGTTCGACCGGGTCAAATTCCTCCGCTGTTTCCTTAACCTTGCATGAAGCAGCAGCGAGCATAAGCAGGAATGCAGAAAAAAGAACCACACTCACAGGCTGTATCCGTATAACAAAATTTCTTTCCATAATATCTGGTGTTAAAAATTTTTTCGCCTGAAACTGCCCGTCATGGCCGCGGCAAATGCAGCCCTTTCAGAACACGGGATAAAATTAAAAAAGAAGTGATTCATGACAATGAGTATCCATGTAAATCGGGATCAATTATTCAGTCATCAGCTGATAAAATAATACATTTGCATCATATACCTGAACGATGATCATCCATATTCATTTTCATTCACGTAAAACGGGAGTCACCAGAAGTGTGGAAACCATAATTCCGGTCATGAACCGATACGCTGAAGCCCGGGTATTCGGGTATGGAATCGATAGTCCGAAGATTGGCTTCCCGGGTCTTCTCAAAACTGTTTATACCGGCGGGGGAACAATCATTCATACACACCGTAACAATGAGATTCTCTTTGCATTGCTGCTGAGACTGCTGGGAGCGAAGTTCAGGCTAATCTTCACGAGGCATTCAGATACAAAACCATCAGGTTTCACTCTATGGCTTATGAATAAAGCCGACAGTGTCATTAGCCTCAATCCGGGAATGGCAAAAAGTCTTCCCTGCAGAAATGTAATGATTCCCCACGGTGTTGATACCGAATTGTTTTCACCGGGAGAAAGCACCGGGATACAGGGGGTTGAGCAGAAGCACCTGGTCAGCGTGGTTGGACGGATAAGGCCGTCGAAAGGACAACTCGTGGCAATGAAAGCCATTGCCAGGCTGCTTGCAAATAACCGCGAATGGGGATTGATGCTTGTCGGAAGGGTCGACAACACAGCTTATGCCAATGAAATTCGCGAGTTGGCTATTAAAAACAATGTGGAAAGTCAGGTGCATTTCCTGCCCGAAACAGATGAGATTATAAAATACTACAGGGCAAGTTCTGTTGTTATAATACCCTCCGTATCGGAAGGATTCTCCCTTGTTTGTCTCGAAGCCATGGCCTGCGGTGTTCTCACTATTGCCACCGCGACTGCAGGGATCCATAGCAGTGTGATTCAGCATGGCATAAACGGTTTCCTTTTTCCGGTCAACGATGATGCCGCTCTGAGCCGTATCCTCAGTGAGGTAATCCCGGGAGGGGCTAAACCCGATCCTGAGATAATCCGCGGGACGATCGTGGAAAAATGGAGCGTCGACAATAATGTAAGGGAACTGCTGAAAGTTTACAGCAATAAAAAAGAATAGCTGTCAATATGGATCGACATCAACCGAGATCCTGAGGGACGAAGCCCCTTTCTCCTTCATCAGCTTTTCTATAGCTCGCGAGATCTGCATTTTGGCCCGGGATACCGGTTGTTCCCTTTCGAGTTTAACAAGTATATTCTTGATGTACCACAGCTGGATCTGGGATACCGGCGGATACTCGGGTCCCAGGATACGTTTGCCGAACACTGCCTTCAGGTCACGGGCCAGGAAATCGGAGAAAGCGTTGAGCAGTGCCCTGTCGCGGTGTTTCACGCTTATCCTTATCATCCTGCAGAAAGGCGGATAGTTGAACGCCTTCCTTTCCTCCATCTGGATTTTGAACATATTCCTGTAATCATGATTCAGAACCAGCCTTATAATCCTGTTGCCGGGATCCGAAGTCTGGATAACTACCTTCCCGGTTTTTGTCCGCCTTCCGGCTCTTCCGCTGACCTGTTCCATAAGCTGGAAGCTCCTTTCGTGTGCCCTGAAGTCGGGAAAGTTAAGAAGGTTATCGGCATTCAGGATGCCCACCACAGTAAGGTTTTCTATGTCGAGTCCCTTTGATATCATTTGTGTCCCTATAAGTATATCAGTCTGACCTTCCTCAAGGGATCTCAGTATTCTTTCAAATGAGTTTTTCCCCCTGGTTGTATCCTGATCCATTCTTGCCACTCTGGCAGAGGGAAATACTATCTTTATTTCATCTTCGATCTTTTCAGTGCCAAATCCGCGGGTTTGAAGTCCGGGTGAACCGCAATTCCCGCAGTGTGAAGGGATGGAAGATGAATATCCGCAATAGTGGCAGACCATGCTGGCTATTCCCTTATGGTACGTGAGGCTGACGGCACACTGCACACATTTCGGTATCCAGCCGCACTCGGGGCATTCCAGGTAAGGAGAGAATCCTCTTCTGTTCTGAAAAAGAATAACCTGTTCGTTGTTTGCCAGGGCATTGTCTATTGCCCCGAGCAGTTGTGGAGTGAAATGTGAGACCATCAGTTTCTTCCTGTAAGCCTCGCGCGAGTCGGCCAGTATTATCTGCGGAAGCCTGACTGATCCGTAACGCTGTTTAAGTTCCACGAGTCCATATTTCCCTGAAAGCGTATTATAGTAACTTTCAATAGAAGGGGATGCCGAGCCGAGAACCGATCTGGCTCCGTGCAGGGAGGCAAGGACAAGAGCCGAATCGCGTGCATTGTACCTGGGTGCCGGGTCTTGCTGCTTGTACGATCCGTCATGCTCCTCATCGACTATTACCAGCCCCAGGTTCCTGAAAGGCAGGAACAGGGCCGATCTTGCTCCTATCACAAGTTTATAATCCCTGGCATTGTAAAGCCCTCCCACCCTGTTCCAGATCTCAACCCTTTCGGCATTGCTGAATCGTGAGTGATATACCCCGGTAAGGGGTCCGAAGTGTTTCTGAAGACGCTGGATGATCTGTGTTGTAAGAGCGATTTCGGGAAGTAGATAAAGTACCTGTTTTCCTTTTTTTAGCTGTTCATCAATAAGGTGGATGTAAAGTTCCGTCTTGCCGCTCGATGTAACACCGTGAAGAAGTGCAGTATTCTTGTCACTGAAGATCTTTTGCAACTCCTTTAAGGCCCTGAGCTGTTCGGAAGTAAGTTCCTTAAGGGCTTCCAGGGGTCTGTCGTAATCAACAAGCCGCCCGGTTTCCATCTCAAAGAGATCGAGTATGCCTTTTTTAAGGAGTCCGTCAATGCTGCCATGTGCAGCTCCGGCTTCCCTTAAAAGGAGATTTTTCCTTACAGGCTGCATTGATCCCCCGGGAATATAGCCTGCCAGATCGAGGTAAACAGTGAGTATCCTCAATTGAACAGGAGCACGGGCAAGACTATCGAGAATTTCATTAAGCCGCTCTTCGGAGAATGGTTCTTTAAGCCTGACAAAAGTTTCCTCCCTGGGTTTGTATTTTTCAGTAACAGGCGCTTCTGCAAGGCCTTCGAGACACAGATCCGAAGGCAGCGCTGCCTTCATCACTTCCCCGACAGAACACATATAGTATTCCGCCATCCATGACCATAATTTAAGCTGTATCTCATTAACGACAGGTTCGGGATCCAGAATACTGAGCAGAGGCCTGATATTCCTTGTGGGTGGAGGAGTGTTGTGTATCCTGCTTACAATTCCCGAGTAGAGCTTTCTGTTTCCTAGCTGGACAAGAACTCTTGATCCCCGACGAACCGAACCTGCAAATTCATCAGGAAGGGCATAAGTGAACTGTCCTTTATACGCCAGGGGCAAAATGATATCTGCGAAATGATTGTTCATCATCAGCTGCGGAGCGGTACCAAAAAGGAAATCAGACCGACTTCAGGAAACTCGACATTACCGTAAGCAGGTGATCCTTCCGGATGGGTTTTATCAGACAGGCATCACATCCTGCTTCGAGTATAATATCCTTATCGTCTTCAAAGATGAAGGCAGTCTGTGCAATTATAGGAATATCCTTGCGAATGTTTCTTATCTGCCTGGTGGCTTCGATGCCGTTCATTTCAGGCATTTGCATATCAAGAAGAACAAGATCGATGCCGGGAGTTTTTTTCACTATTTCTATAGCTTCGGGGCCCGATCTGGCAGACAGCGTTTTAATACTAGTGTCAGCAAGGGTCCTGGTCAGATAAAGAAGCACATCCTTGTTGTCATCTACCAGAAGACATGTACGGTTGCTCCAGTTTATGCTACTTTCCCGCGATTCGATGCCGGCTGTCTCGAGTTTGGATCTCAGCCTGGTGCTTCCTCCGGCGGGACGGTAGGGGATTGAGAAACTGAACTCCGAACCGACACCTTTTTCCGACTGTACAAAGATCTTTCCTCCCATTCTCTGTACCACTTCTCTTGCAAGAGTCAGCCCTACTCCCAGTCCTTCAAAGGGACGGTGATGACCGTCGATCTCCTGCCGGAATTCCTCAAATATATGATCAAGATTCTCCTTGTTTATGCCGATTCCGGTATCCTTAACCCTGAATACCAGGTTGTCGTTCTCCCTGGAATACGACAGTCTGACCGAGCCTTCGAGAGTGAACTTCACCGCGTTGTCCATAAGGTGGTTAAGTACCCTCTTGAGCCACACCCTGTCGGTGAATACCAGATCGCCGTTTTCCTCAAGCATATTCATAACAGTGACCACGATGGGCTTCTCATTCCTTCGGATGGTCTTTCTTGCGTCTTCAACGACTTCGTTGACAATGTTGTTAACCGAAGCCTCCTCATAAGTAATTTCTATCTGCGAGCTTTCAAGCCTTGAAAGGTCGATTATATCGCCAATGATCTGAAGAAGCTTTTCGCTGTTATGGTTGATATGTTCTATATATTCTTCCTTGACCTCGTCGGTGATATCATTTGCCAGAAGAAGATTGGCAAATCCCACAACGCTGTTAAGTGGCGTACGGATCTCATGTGATATATTAGCCAGGAAACTCGATTTCAGCCTGTTGCTTGCTTCGGCGTCCATATTTGCCTTTACCAGCTCCTCATGCACCTTCTTCAGGGCTGTGATATCCCTCGATATTGTAAGTGCGCCGATTACATCCCCGTTATCATTCTTAACGGTAACCGATTTTGTAGAGAGTGTTATAAAATGTCCGTCCTTGTGTTTCAACCTGAGCTCATATTCGAAGAATCCCTTTTCGATAAGAGCTTCTGTTCTCATTTTTTCATATTCGGTATCCTCGGGGTGAAGCAAATAATCATTACCGATGGCATTGTACTGTTCCCTTGTCATGCCGATAATGGAATAATAAGCAAGGTTGGCAAACTTCAGGTTACCGTCCCTGTCGAAGAAGGAGATTCCGTCATCAGCTGAATGAATAAGACTCTTGTAAAACATTTCGGAATATGAAAATTCGCGCGCGATGTTTTCCTTTTCGAGTGAAAGGTTCTTGTTTGTCTTCTTAAGTTGGGAGTTTATCTCCTCAATCTGCTTGTTTCTGTCTTTAAGCTTCCTGTTTGCCGCCCGTATTCTGCCGGAAAAAACAAGTATAACAATTCCCATGACTGCCATTACTCCGAGCAGTGCCAGAACAAAAGCCGTTCCCGATACCGACAAGACAGAATCTGATCCGGCTGACACTGTTCCGTTGCCGGCATATAACAGTGATGGTGTAACCGTCGCGACAGTTGCTATTACTGAAAACAGGGCTACCCGCCGGGATAAATTAAGTGCGATGCACCTGAAAAACCTTCCCATTTAAGAACAATAGATTAAGAGTCAGATTAACTTTCAATCTCCATTAATCATCAAATATAGAAATTCACTGTTAATCCTTATTTATTCTAAACGCAAATTATTGCATAATATGTTCTTAGTTACGAACAATTGTCGTTAGATAATGAAAAGTTTTTCCGGCGGGTGCAGTTTCCCGTTCAACAAGCCCCTACAGGACGGTTCATCCATGAAGTGAACGGCAGAAAAGAGTTTAATCATCCATTCACAATTACAACAGCGAGTTTCTGACTGCTTCGGCAGCATCTGCGAATGATATTGCCGAAATTACCGACAAACCGGAATTATCTATTATTTCTTTTCCTTCAGCGGCATTGGTACCCTGTAAGCGGACCACCACCGGAACCTTTATCTCACCAGCAGTCTTATAAGCTTCGACAACACCCCTGGCCACCCTGTCGCATCTTACTATCCCCCCGAAAATATTTATAAGAATTGTTTTTACGGCAGGGTCACTGAGGATAATCCTGAAGCCTGCTCTTACCGTTTCAACACTGGCTCC
>JAAYQC010000226.1 GCA_012519515.1 Bacteroidales bacterium
ATCCAGTATTTTAACTGGTTCGCGAAAGCTATCCAAGGTGATTTTGGAATATCCCTACGAACCAGAGGACCTGTTTGGGGGGAAATTCGCGAAAGAATTCCGGTGAGTTTACGATTCTCGGCAATCACCACTTTCCTTGTGGTTTTGGTGGGCCTTCCTTTAGGCGTTTTATGCGCCGTTAAGCAATATACCATAGCAGATATAGCCATCAATTTCGGAGCAAGAATATTTGCGTCGGTTCCTGCTTTTTTGCTGGGGATTGTATTCATGCTATTTTTTGCCGTTCAACTTGGGTGGTTGCCAACGTTTGGATTCTCCACTCCGAGACATTGGGTATTACCTTTAATGACCCAGGTAATTCCGATTTCGGCAAATTTTATTCGGAATACTAGGAGTTCTATGCTGGACTGTATTCGACAGGACTATGTCCGGACAGCCAGAAGCAAGGGCGCGAAAGAAAGTCAAGTTATTTTCAAAGACACGCTGCGCAACGCCCTGCTTCCCATCATCACTCTTATCGGAGGCATGTTTGGTTTTTTGATCAGCGGATCAATTGTTGTTGAAAATGTGTTTGCCATCCCGGGAATAGGCTCCAAGGTCATTGAGTCCATCAATTCCAAAGATATGCCTGTCGTAATGATTTGCACCATGCTTCTTTCATCTATCTTTATGTTGATGAACCTTTTAATTGACCTGTGCTACACGCTGATAGATCCCAGAATCAAATCCACGCTCATTAAGAGCAAGAAAAAAATTGCCAAGATCGAAACGAATGAGGGTGGTGCCGCATGAACAGTAAAAAGAAAAGAAGCCCTCTTTATGAGGTGTGGTTAAGACTTCGCGTTCAGCCAATGGCTATGGTTACTCTGTCTGGAATCATTATTTTAATTCTTGTCGCGATATTCGCCGACGTGATAGCAGATTACAATGGAATGGCTCTAATGCAGGTTCCGGCAAACAAACTGTTGCCGCCCAGCGCGGAGCATATTTTCGGCACGGATAATTTTGGCCGGGATATGTTCGCCAGAATTGTCCATGGTGCTAGAATCGCGGTTTTGATTTCCTTTACTTCTGTCATTTTTTCAACTACGGTTGGTATTATACTTGCCTGCAGCGCTACGCTTTTTGGCGGAAAGGTAGATATGGTCATTATGCGAGTTATCGATGTGCTTTCTGCAATCCCAAACATTGTGATAGCCTTGTCGATTGTCGCCGGGCTTGGCGCTGGCGTTTGGCAGCTTGTCGTGGCGATGGGCATATCCAGTATTCCCATGCCCACAAGGATGATCCGTAGCAAAGCGATCAGCATAGTAAATATGGAATATATCGAATCTGCAAAAGCGCTTGGGGCCAAGACGCCCCATATCATCACAAATCATTTGGTACCCAATCTAATAAGTATTATACTGGTTGTTGGAACCTCTCAGATAGCCGGGGCTATAATGACGACCGCGACACTAAGTTTTTTGGGTTTGGGCGTTACGCCACCTGCGCCGGAATGGGGTCTGATGCTCAATGATGGAATGACATATATGCGCCGTGATCCGCATATGGTTTATGTTCCCGGTGCGGCCGTATTGCTGACTTCGCTTTGTGTTGCTATTTTCGGAGATTTTTTAAGAGATGCTTTTGACCCGCAGCTCAAAGGGCGGATATAGGAGGCGCGCAGAATGAATGAAAAGTTATTAACCATACGCGACCTAACCGTCAAATATACAGTTGAGAAGGTCGTTTCATATGCGGTAAATGGCATTAGCTTGTCGCTTAATAAAGGCGAGATTTTGGCGCTGGTAGGCGAAACCGGAGCGGGGAAGACTACTACTGCTCTCAGCTTGATGGGTTTGCTGCCAAGGTACACCGCAAAACTGAATGGAGAAATAATTTTCAAAGGCAAAAACATTATGGGCATCGGTGAAGATGAATACAGGAAAATACGCGGACGTGAAATATCGATGATATTTCAGGATCCTATGACCAGTTTGAATCCGGTGTTCCGGGTAGGAGAACAGATATCGGACGTACTGCGGATACACAATAAAGATATGAATCCGCGTGAAATCCAAGAGGCTTGTGATAAATTATTAGACCAAGTTGGTATACCGCCGTCACGGAAAGATGAATATCCTCACCAGTTTTCGGGTGGCATGAAGCAGCGGATTATGATAGCTATAGCTATTGCCTGCAAACCGGATCTGCTGATAGCAGACGAGCCGACGACAGCCCTCGACGTTACAATACAAGCACAGGTCGTCAAGTTGATGCGAACTCTGCAAAAAGAATTAGGTTCATCAGTCATTATGATCACCCATGACTTGGGACTTGTGGCTAATTTCTGTGATAACGTGGCCGTCATGTATGCTGGCGAGATTGTGGAATACGGTTCATTGGAGGAGATTTTTGACAAGAGTAGAGCGCATCATCCTTACACCAACGGTCTCTTTGGATCCTTGCCGAATATTATGGAGAAAGCCGACAGATTAACACCTATTTTTGGTTTGACTCCCCATCCATCAGAGCTGCCAGAAGGATGCAAGTTTCATCCGCGCTGTCCGGAATGTACTGAAGTATGCAAAAAAGGCGACGTACCTGTTTGGGTAAACGGCGGACACAGAATACAGTGTCACTTGGTATTTGGGAGGATGGGAGATGAGTAATGGTAAGAATGTATTGCTTGAAGTACAGAATTTAAAGAAATACTTTGATACACCAAGAGGGCCGCTTCATGCCGTGGATGACATATCATTTAAACTGTTTGAGGGCGAAACGCTGGGGGTAGTTGGAGAATCAGGTTGCGGCAAGTCTACTTTGGGCCGTACAATATTAAGACTGATTCCTTCCACGGCCGGCAAAATTATTTTTAACGGAACGGATATAACGCACATCAGAAGGAAGGATCTCAGGGAACTCAGGAAACAGATGCAGATTATCTTTCAGGATCCTTTC
>JAAYQC010000182.1 GCA_012519515.1 Bacteroidales bacterium
AGCTTCCGGTACCTTCGGACTGTCAGGAAACCTGTTTACAAATACAGCAAATCCTTCAATGGCATCCTTCGCGCTTTGTTGGTCGAGTTCGGCCCTGGGAGCAAGCCGATAATCACAATAGGCTCCCAGAAAAGAAGCCTGCTCGGCAAATTCACCGAAGGGATACTGCTCCACAAGTGACTTGAAAAATGACCCGGCAATATCGTACTGCTTCATATTGTAGTAACACTGGGCATTGAGCCAGTTCAGTTCCTCCGACTCTGCAGATGCCCTGAACCTCGGGATCACCTGCGCGAACAGTTCCGCCGCCCTGGTATACTGCTGGGCATCGTAAAACTCCCTCGCCCTGGTCTTTTTCATCTCGTAATCGGTACTCTTGAGCAGCTTCTCGTATTCGCCACATGAGCTGATGCCGATCGCAAGCGCAAGTATGATATATAGCCTGAATTTCATAAAAAATGTTGCGCAAAATTACAACTTTTTTTTTAATCGGCTATTGTATGGCAAATATTTAACTATACGGCAAATTAGGTATAAAGTGGTATCTCAGGCATATCCTTAATGCTTACATTTGTGGCAAATCTTAAAAAGCTTTTTACAATGGATATTTTCGACAAGATCAAAACCAATATGGGAGCATTGGGTCAGTATTCCGATTTTGCTCACGGTTATTTTATGTTCCCAAAACTGGAGGGTGAAATTGCTCCCAGGATGATTTTCAGGGGAAAGGAGGTACTCACCTGGAGCCTGAATAATTACCTCGGTCTCGCGAACGACCCTGAGGTAAGAAAGGCTGATGCGGAATATACTGAACAATATGGTCTTGCCTATCCTATGGGAGCCAGAATGATGTCGGGCCAGACTACAAACCATGAGCGCTTTGAAAAAATGGCAGCCGAATTTGAGATGAAGGAAGATGCTTATCTCCTCAATTACGGCTACCAGGGAATGGTTTCGATCATCGACACCCTGGTCGACCGTCATGATGTTATCGTTTACGATTCCGAATCGCATGCATGCATTATGGACGGACTAAGGCTCCATTTCGGAAAGAGATTCGTATTCGCGCACAACGATATAGAAAGCTGCGAGAAGCAACTCCAGAGAGCCACCCGACTTGTCAAAGAATCGGGAGGCGGTATTCTGGTAATTACCGAAGGTGTATTCGGAATGGCCGGCGACCTTGGAAAACTCGACAAGATCACAGAACTCAAGAAGAAATACAAATTTCGCCTTCTCGTGGATGATGCACACGGATTCGGAACCATGGGCGCCAACGGAAGAGGTACCGGGGAACACTTCGGCGTTCAGGACCAGATCGACATCTACTTTGCAACCTTTGCCAAGTCAATGGCAGGAATCGGCGGATTTGTTGCAGGCACAAGGGAAGTGATCAACTATCTCAGGTACAACCTTCGTTCGCAGATCTATGCAAAATCACTTCCAATGGCCATGACCCTCGGGGCAATTAAAAGGTTGGAACTGATCCAGTCAAATCCAGGGTACAGGGAAAAGCTCTGGACAGTGGTCAGAGCTCTTCAGTCGGGCCTCAGGTAAAGCGGACTGGACCTCGGAAGAACCGAATCACCGGTTACCCCCGTATTTTTCAAATGCCCGCTTGAAGTGGTAACACAATTGGTCTACGACCTGAGGGAGAATTACAACATTTTCTGCTCCGTGGTCATATACCCTGTTGTTCCCAGGGATGTCGTGATGCTCAGGCTGATACCAACAGCCACCCATACCCTCGAGGATGTCAGCTACACTGTAAAGGCCTTCAGGGATATAAAAAGGAAAATAGACAATGATGAGTATCCTCACGTCATGGCCGATTTCACAAAATAGAAACACTTATCCCGGTCGAAAGGCCGCAATATGACAGATAATCCCGGGTCTGGCTTTAGGCCCGGACTCAGAAATTAGGACTGAATAAGGCTGCAATTGCTCCGATGTAGTATTCCCTCCATCCTTCCGCGATCTGGTCAAACTCCTCATCGGGGATGTTGGAATGCTCTACTGTAACCACGGAATTCTCCCCGTCGGGTTTAATATCTATTGTCACTATCGACTTTTCTTCCTGATCCCCGAAATACCATTCCTGGATCAGCTTCCTGTCCTTTATGAATTCCAGGTTCTTTCCGCTGATATCTCCTTCCCACAAACTAAACTCACTGCCCGGCTCCTCTGACATTTCAGCAGGATATCCCGACCACAGTTCAATTGTGAAAGGATTGGTCAGCGCCGAATACACATCGGAAGCTTCGGCATATATTTTAAAGGTCTTCTTAAATGTCTTCATTGTTTCTCAATAAGATATCGCTCCGCATCGATAGCTGCCATGCATCCCGAACCGGCGGCAGTTATCGCCTGCCGGTAAACCGGATCCTGAACATCGCCGGCGGCAAAAACACCGGGAACATTAGTCTTCGATGTACCGGGAATGGTTATGATATAGCCGTTTTCATTCGTCGTGACAAAATCCCTGAACACCTCCGAATTCGGTGTATGCCCGATGGCAAGGAAGAAGCCGTCGATTTTAACCCTTACAATCTCCTCGGCGGGTGTTCCTTTTTTCTTTACCAGCACCACACCCTCAACTCCGTTCTCACCATAAAGGTCAATCGCCTGATGTTCCCATAGAATCTCAATATTGGAGGTTTTAAGCACTCTTTCCTGCATGGCTTTTGAGGCTCTCAGCACATTCCGGCGGACAACCATGTAAACCTTGTTGCAAAGTCCGGCAAGATACGTTGCTTCTTCGGCTGCCGTGTCGCCGCCTCCTACAACTGCCACATCCTTTCCCCTGTAAAAGAATCCGTCGCAGGTGGCACATGCCGACACACCCATTCCGGCATAACGGGTTTCGGCATCAATACCAAGGTATCTTGCCGTAGCGCCGGTGGCTATTATAACCGTATCAGCTGCAACTTCCTTTCCATCATCAAAAGTAAGCCTGTGAACCGAGCCGGAAAAATCTGCCTTCACCGCGATGCCAAAGCGTATGTCGGTCCCGAAACGGGAAGCCTGCTTACGGAAATGCTCCATCAGATCAGGTCCGCTAACCCCTTCCGGAAATCCCGGGTAATTGTCAACCTCAGTGGTGGTGGTAAGCTGGCCTCCCATCTGCAGACCTGTATACAAAACAGGACTCAGATTTGCCCTGGCTGCATATATGGCAGCAGTGTAACCGGCAGGACCGGAACCAACTATGAGACATTTTACCTTTTCCGTCCCTGAAGCTTCTGTCTTCGGCTCTTCATTTGAAATATCAAGGGGGTTGAATAGATCCATTTCTATGTATGTTTTTATTTGTTTTCTGCTGCAAACTTAATCAAGTTTAGCTGAAAATCATTAGCTCTTAATTCTGTCTTTTAATAATCATATGGATGTCAGACAGATATTCTGGAGGCAGTTTTGACTCACTTACTTTTCCTCCAAAATCCAGATCAATTTAAGCAGATAAATAAAATACCTGGCTGTTACTCGTTATCAATAAGCACCTGTTCCTGGTGGCTGGCTCTGAAATCATCCTCGTTGTCAATCTCCGGTGACTCTCCAAGCAATTCCCATCTGAAATCACGGTCGTAGGGATCAAGCGCCTTTTGAGGATCAAAGATCCTGTTGTCAACCATTACACCTTCGTAGGGAGTGAAATCAGGTTTGTCTGTAAAGAAATCCTGCAGAAGTGTTGCCGTTGCATCGAACTGATTCAGTGCAGGAATATCACAGATGTTGTAAATCGTTTTCAGTATAGCCCCGTAATTGGCATGTGAATGGGATACATAGTTCCTTTTTACCCATGGGCTGATCATCATCAGAAGCGAGCGATGGGCATCGATATGATCCCGGCCGTCCTGGGCATCGTCTTCAGTTACAATTATAAGCATTTCAGGCCACCATTTTGTATGACTCAATTTCTCCACCACCCGGCCGAGGGCAAGGTCATTGTCGGCCATAAATGATTCCCTGAAAGGATATCCGTCATCAATCCTCTCAGACGATCCGTGGTCGTTGGGAATGATCATAGTGATTACCGAGGGGAATTCCTCCTTCCCCGACAGCCACTTTTCTTCGAGTTCCTCCTCGAACATGTCAATTCTGAACTGATCGGGGACACGCATATTGTAAGTTGCATATTTCCTTGAAGTTCTGTCATACAATGGCTTGGGCATCGGGAACATTACACTCATCTTGACTCCGGTGTATTGATACCATTGCTTTTGCTCTGTCGCGGAGAATTCGAATCCCAGTCCGAAATTGAAGAAACTAATGCCGTGCCGCGAGAGGTGTTCCCACATCCCGCCGGCTTCATTGTAATCCTCGGGATACACTGCCCCTGAGGAACCTGAAACAAATTTCCTTCCGGGAGCAGAGCTGAAAAGATTCCTTGAGATAGCCATCGAACTGTTAAGCTCAACCCATTCGTTGGGATAGGTTCCCACCATCCACCGGTGACCATGTACCGATGCATCGGAGTCGCAGTAGAAGTTGTCGCTGACTGCAAACTCCCTCGCCAATTTCTGGTGGTTGGGCATAACATTGACATTGTTGACCAGCCTTGTCCTGTCGCTGCTGGCAACATTTGCATTCATCCCGTAACGGGCAAGGGAGGAATCCCCCCTGGCGTTCTCAAGTTCTCCGAAAACCTCATCAAAGGTCCTGTTTTCCTTTGTAATGTACACTATATGTTTTATAGGGCTTTTCCTCAATCCTGCCATGGGCGGTAGAGGATTATCCGGCTTGTCTTTTATCCTGACCTCCCTGAAAGTATTGTCTATAACCTGCCGCGTTGCAAGATCAAGGTTGATTCCTCCAAGGTCTATCTTTTCGATTGTTCCCAGCATAATGTCGCCCACATAGGTTCCGGCCGGGGTGAGCCTGAAGTTCTTCCCTCCGTTTGGTCCCGATCCCAGTCCGCGGGCAGTTACAACATAAAGGGCAAGGTCGTCAGGAGAAATCTGAAGCTTTGTCGGGAACCATCCTGTCGGAATGTATCCAAGCACATTGAGGTTTTCCGCATCAACCACACCAATGGCATTGAGTCCGCTCAGCGCAACGTACAGCCTCGACTCATCATTGCTGAGTTCAATGCCGAATGGTATCATACCCCTGTATGAATCAATACGGGGATCAATATTCAGTTTGATATGCGATGTCACCTTTCCGCTTGCCGGATCCAATACAGATATATTATCGTTAGTGGCATTGCTTACGAAGACCCTGTTACGTCCGGCAGCAATGGAATTGGGACTTGATCCCCCGACGATCTCCAGGCCTTCCACCATTTCGCCCATCCTGTACCCGGTCTTTTCCATTGCTATAACCGTGTTGCTTTCAAGGTCGACCGTAAATACGGAAACCGCTTCAGGCACATGAGGACTTCCAAGTCCGGGGATAAAGCGGCCGTCAACTTCTGTCCCCTTCTCAGCTTCTGCAGATGGCATTCCGTAGGGAGGAAAATCAAGTGCGGCTTCTTCGAAATTATTCTCCGTCAGTCCGGGGGCAATCGGATAATCGAAGATACCGGTATTGGCTACATAGGCAAATTTGCCGTCGGGTGAAATATCTATCCCCAGGGGGAAGCGTCCGACCGGAACAGAGTGTTCTACCTTCTTTTCTTCCAGATCAAGGATTACCAGTCTGAAGTTGAACTGATCGAGAACATAAAGTTTCTTTTCATCAGCCGACAATCTTATATCGCCAACAAAGCTGTCCATGAAATCCTTTCCGGCCGATTTCCCGTTAATTGAGATCCTGCCTGAGCTTTCAGACGATTCAAGATCCATAATAATAATATCCCCGCTGTCGCCTCCGCTCAGGTATGCCGTTTTATTATCAGTGGTTATGGCTGCTCCCATGTACGATCCCTTTTTACTGTATGGAGATGAAACAGCTCTCGTGCCCATATCCGATGTATTAATAAGTGTAAGAAGGTTATTATGAACGGAAAGGGCAATTGTCCCGTCGGGTGAAAGAGCCAGGCCAAAGGGGTCGGGGGCAATTCTGGCAAAACGTCCGAAGGGCTTAACAATCCTACCGCTAGGGATAACGCTTTCACCGGCCGTGTCGATGACGCAGTACAAATCCCTCCCGGGAACCTGAAGAGTTGACACATATTGTGACCTGTCGCATGAACAGAACACTGTCAGAAAAATCAAAGGCAGAAAGTGAAGTTTTGTCATGATAGAAAGTGAAAAGTGAAAAGTTGAAAGTTGAAAGTGGAAAGTTGAAAGTGAAAAAAACGGAATGTGGAAAGAACGGTACGGGGTATGCGGCGTTCTTTTGGTGACCTCGCGTCTTGTATCCTGAGCCTTGCGTCATGTGTCTTGTGTCATTTACTAATTGTTAATTGTTCATTGCTAATTGCTAATTGCTTACACATCGCCTATAATACATCATACATAATACATCCTTTCCTATTGGCATTTTCTTCAAAGGTAGCTTGTTTTTCCATTAAGGTTGACATCTTAGAATTTTTCTATTCGGAATTCTTGATTAAATTTGCAAAAAATCGGGGTGTGGCGCAGTTGGCTAGCGCACTTGC
>JAAYQC010000252.1 GCA_012519515.1 Bacteroidales bacterium
ATGCTCTCCTTCAAAGACTCGGCGTAGTTCATCTTCAGGTACGCTGTGAGATCCTTCTGGAGATCGGCCACTGATTGATACCGCTGCGCCGGGTCTTTCTCAAGGCACTTCTGGATGATCTCATCAAGCGGCTCTGCACCGGGGTGAACCGCACCTGGCCGCTCCGGCGCCTCTGTCGCGATCGCCATCCCGATCTCGATCATGCTCTCCCCGGCAAACGGCAGCTTGCCGGTGACGAGCTCGTAGAGGATCACCCCGATCTGCCAGATATCGGTTCTCTGATCTTTTGGTTTGTTGCCGATCTGTTCAGGGGCTGCGTAGTAGGCTGTAAATCCGCCCGCGACGGTGGTAGTTTTCGACTCCGTCATCACCTTCGAGAGGCCCCAGTCGGCCACCTTGGGCACGCCATCAACCAGCATGATGTTCTGCGGTTTGAGATCCCGGTGAGCGATGGATCTGGCATGGGCGTATTTCAAGCCTTCACAGGCGTTGAAGATCAACCACGCTGCATGATCGGGGGGAACTGGTTTTTCGAGCTCTGCCAATGTCCCGTCGCAGAGTTCCATCTCGAAGTACGGAAGCGGCAAAATATTGTAGTCGTTGACCCGGACAATGTTCTCGTGGATGAGCGAAGTCCAGTTCTGAAGTTCGGCGATGAACGACCTGCCCGTTGCTTCATCCAGCGAGATAGGTATCTTGAGAGCAACCCATGAACCATCCGACTTCTGCACCTTGAAGACCCTGGCAAATCCACCTCTCCCTATGAACTCAGAAGCAACATACTTCTCTACTATCTCCGGTGGCAGGCTCTTTGGCGTCATTGGGCGTGGGATAGACGACGAGAGGGGGGAGCCGGGTGAGTCGCTCCGGGGCACCACAGAGAGCCAGAACGATGTGGTTTGTTCATAGGCCCGGCCCCTGGCGTCACTGTACCGGGCAGTAATCTCAAGGGGGATCTTCCCCATTGCTCTGGGTCTGATGCCCACTTCAACCGTCATACTCTCTCCGGCCGCAAGATCGACCGGCCTGAGCAGCCGGGTCTCGACATCGTCGGAGAACGAGAGGGTGATGCCGGAGGCAGGAGCGGTCCCGGTGTTGAGAAGCGTCAGCTCAATCTTATCCCATTCGTTTGCGTAGAGAGAGGTGTGGCTCAGTGTTATTGAGATATCTGGTTTTGCAGCCGCAGCTTTCTTTTTCAATGCATCGTCTCTAGCGTTTTTCGTGAAAGTATCCTCTGGGTCTATCTCCAGTGCCCGGTCGAAGCACTGGATCGCCTCGCCATAACGCCCGAGGTCGTCGAGTGCATTGTCTTTACTGAACCATGCGCTGGCATATTCCGGATCTATCTCCAGTACGCGATCATAACACCGGATCGCCTCGGCGTAGCGGCCCTGGTTCTTGAGCGTAGTGCCTCTACTGTTCCATGTATCGGTGTTTTTTGGAGCTGTATCTTTCTTTTTCAATGCACACTCTCTGTTGTTTTTTGCGAGAGTATATTCTGGGTCTATCTCCAGTGCCCGGTCGTAGCACAAAATCGCCTCGGCGTAGCGACCGAGGTCGTCGAGTGCATTGCCTTTATTGTTCCATGCGTTAGTATATCCCGGGTCTATCTCCAGTGCCCGGTCGTAGCACAAAATCGCCTTGGCGTAGCGGTCGAGATTACTGAGTGCGACACCTTTACCACTCCATGCGTTAGTATATCC
>JAAYQC010000183.1 GCA_012519515.1 Bacteroidales bacterium
CCATGTCCCGAGGTCCGACCAGCCGATATCGGTACACATCACATACACGTTTTCGGCTTTCTCCATAATACCGTAGTCGATGGATATGTTGCGGCAGACGGTATAGGTCGTGCTTATGAATTTTTCTTCCTCTTCCGTACCGAAAAGATCCCTTCCCTCATCGAAGGTGGAATACATTTCAGGAAGGTGCTTTTCAAAGGCATTCAATATTGATTTGATATTCCATATAAATATGCCCGAGTTCCAGAAGAAATCGCCGCTCTGCAGGAATACCCTTGCAAGATCGATATTTGGTTTCTCGGTGAATGTCTTTACCTTATGAAGGTTTGCAACACCTGTTGATGCCTTTTTCCTGTCGGCCTGAATATAACCGTAACCGGTTTCAGGACGGTGCGGTTCGATACCGAGAGTCAGCAACGCATCGTTTTCGGCTGCAAAATCAAAGCACCTGTTTATCACCTCAGTGAATTTGTCTTCCTTTATTATTAGGTGATCTGCCGGAGTTACCGTGATCACCGCATCGGGATTCTCCTTCAGGATACGGAAAGTTCCGTAAGCCAGACATGGGGCCGTATTGCGTCTTAAAGGTTCGGCCAGTATGTTCGACTTCTTTATGTCGACCTGCCGGGCCACAAGATCCTTGTGTTCCTGACTGGTTACCACGTAAATATTCTCCTTCCTGCACACCGTGAGGAATCTCCTGAAGGTCTGCTGTAATAGTGTCTCTCCCGTTCCAAGAATATCAAGGAACTGTTTTGGTCGTGCCTGCCTGCTGAGAGGCCAGAAACGGCTTCCCACACCACCAGCCATGATGATCACATATCTGTTGTCCATTGGGAAAAAGCTTTTGGAATAAAATGACTGTCTGTATGATACAATATTATAAAATTTAACTGCCAAACCCTTTCCCTCCCGATAGTTATCGGGCCTGGAAAGAGGGTCAGCTAAAATGAAAACACTCAAATATACTATTTATTGTCTATCCCCTCCGGGAAATGGATTTGACTTAATCCCATAAATATTTGTAAATTTATGGCTCATAAAAATGAGATCATGATCATCAGGTTTTTTGAACAGGTCGGGGCTTATTTCATTCTTCTCAGGAAAGTATTATCCAGGCCTGAAAAACCGTACGTCTATTATAAGCAGACCATGCATGAGATGGTTTTTCTGGGCTTGAATTCGGTTGGGATCATTGCCGTCATTTCCTTTTTCATGGGAGCTGTGATAACGCTTCAGACAGCCTACAACACCGAGAATCCGATCTACCCTACCTACCTTATCGGCCTTGGTTGCCGCGATTCCATCCTGCTCGAGTTCTCATCGACAATAACCGGGCTCATTCTGGCAGGAAAGGTAGGTTCAAGCATTGCTTCGGAAATAGGTACCATGAGAGTGACCGAGCAGATAGACGCGCTTGAGATAATGGGAGTCAATTCAGCGTCCTACCTTATTCTTCCCAAGATAATAGCCACTCTTCTCTTCAATCCGGTACTCACGCTCATCAGCATCTCGGTCGGTATCTTTGGCGGCTGGATAGCGGGCACCACGGCAGGAGTGATCACGTCGGAGGATTTTATATACGGCATACAGTACGCCTTTATTCCCTATTATGTAACCTATGCCATAATAAAGACGCTCTTTTTCGCGTTCATCATCGCGACGGTTTCCGCGTACCACGGCTACAGGATCGAAGGCGGGTCGCTCGAGGTCGGCCAGGCAAGCACGAAAGCAGTGGTTCACAGCAGCATCCTGATCCTGCTCTTTAATGTAATCCTTACCCAGCTTCTACTGTCATGATAAGGGTTGAAAATCTTAACAAAGCCTTCAACGGCAAGCCTGTCCTCACTGATATTTCAGTCACTTTTGAACCAGGCATTACCAATCTGATCATTGGAAGGAGCGGTTCCGGCAAGACTGTTCTGCTCAAGTCGATCGTCGGTCTTCACGAAATCGACAGTGGAAATATCTGGTACGACGACAAGTTGTTCAACAAGCTGGAGTTCCGTGAGAAAAAAGAGATTCGCAAGGAGATCGGAATGCTTTTTCAGGGAAGTGCACTGTTTGATTCCCGGACCGTGGAAGAGAATGTAAGGTTTCCCCTCGACATGTTCACTGACCAGAGCCTGGAGGAGAAGACCG
>JAAYQC010000184.1 GCA_012519515.1 Bacteroidales bacterium
CCCTGTGCCCTGTGCCCTGTGCCCTGTGCCCTGTGCTCTGTGCCCTGTGCTCTGTGCCCTGTACCCTGTGCCCCATGCCCTGCGCCCTGTGCCCCGCGCCCTGTGCCCCGTGCCCTGTGCCCCGTGCCTTTTTCCGTTTCAACAAATAATCAGAAAAACTGCTTCACTCTTTCAATCCAGAAATAATTAAAATTCGCCAGCGGTTCCTCGAGAAGCCAGACTGATGTTCCATATTCACTTGAAAGTGGATTTGATACGCTGCCCACTTTTGTAAGCTTTCCGAAAATCCGATGAATATCTTCGTCCACCTCATCGTCAATATACACGACAGAACTTATATCAGGCTTAAAGATTAAAGGGATCCTGTACCTTAAGTTCTCTTGGAAACTGACCGCTTCGGGAAGTCCGTATTTTTTCCCGATTATCGTTACTGCGCCCGCGCATCCATAGTTTTCACAAAAGATGAATGCCGCGTTCTTGTCTTCTATGTTGTCCCATGCCTGAGCAGCCAGTTTCGTGAGTTCTTCCCAGCCGATCATATCTGAATAATCCCGGGGAAGCGCCCGAACTGATCCGTCTTCAAACCTGCATACAAAGTCCATTTTATAATCCCGCTTCAGGACCTCAAAATATGAGGCAAGCTTTTCGGGTCCGGCCAGGGGGATTCCTATAGGGAGGGAAGGTATTGAAAGAATTACGATCAGCAGTAAAAGTATTAGTTTCGACCATGTTTTCCTCAGCGCCATATCCCACAACACCGCCCCGGCAGCCATCAGGAAAGGGTACACTCCCAATGCGTTAAAATTCTTCCCCCTGAAAATCATCAGCAACAATATCACCACCAGGCTTACTGTTCCAGGAAACCTGTACTGCCACGCGTACCTGCTTGTAAAGAGATGGATCAGCCCCGCGAGGGTAAGTATTGAAGCCATTCCCGTGATAATCAACTGTTCGGCAAGAAAAGCAGCCCTGTCGGTATTGACCGGCCGGATTTGTTCAAGCTCTCCCGGGTGATTCAGCGCCGGAAAGCCGTTAACTATCTGCCAGACAAGATTTGGAAGGAAAATGAGAAATCCCGCGAGCATACCTATCCGGAACTGCCTTTGTGAGAATATGTTTCTGTGGCGGGTAAAGGGAAGTACCAGCAGGACTGACAGGATGAGAAGTCCGGAAAAATAATTGTTAAGCAAGGCTGCTCCCGCGCTTATTCCGAGAAACAACAGGTATTTGCCGGAAGATGTATTAATGTATTTTACTATCAGATAAAAGATAAGAGTCCAGAAGAAAACATCGGTATGCAATGGGCTTAAAAAGAGAAAAGTACGCGAACCTGCTATTGAAAAAACAAAGCCGGCTGCAGCCAGTATCCTCGCGTAGCCCGTGCCACCCGTTTCCCTGGCGATCGCGGCGACCAGGTAAACCATAACAGCGCTCATCAGTGCCGGAAACAGCCTTACTGCAAAAACCGAAGTCCCAAATATTCCCTGCATTATCCCGGCTATCCAGCCTGTCATGGGCGCGACGGTGGCATACCCGGCAGCCGGATGAAGCCCGAGTGACAGATACAGAAGTTCATCTCGGTGATATTCAAGATTATCAGACACATAAAGATGAAGTGCCGCATTGAACAGTGCCAGAAGAAAAATAACAATACCCGAATAATTGTTTCCCGGCTCTTCTTTCATACACTCAAATGGAAAAGATGGACAATATAACTGATTAATGATCAGGGTAAGATATAAAAAGATTTTTAATTGAATTGTAAAATGAAAATTATATATTGCTCGCTATTATTCCGGAGAGGACCGAAGGCTCAAGTCGTGCCGGGATATCCATAAAACGTATTGCAATGAAAATGAAGACCTTCGTGAAGCTGGCAATATTTTTGCTTTTTCTTTCGGTTCCCGTCCTGAACAATACATACGGTCAGACCGGTGATGATCTTGACAGGAGGGTCAAAAAATTTCTAACCGAACACTCCCACTACTGGTTCGATATGAACATCCCTGCATCCGACGGGCAGTTGCTGTATGATCTTATTATAAAAGGCAATTACAAGTCGGCTCTCGAGATCGGAACATCCACGGGTCACTCTGCCATATGGATAGCCTGGGCGCTCAGCAAGACAGGAGGAAAACTTATCACCATTGAGATCAATGAGGAAAGATACAGGACGGCTCTTGAGAATTTCAGGGAAGTCGGACTTTCGGATTATATTGATGTGAGGCTTGCCGATGCTCACAAGCTTGTAAGGGAACTTAAGGGACCCTTTGATTTTGTGTTCAGTGATGCCGACAAGGACTGGTATAAGAATTATTTCATTGAGCTTGATCCAAAGCTGAAAGTCGGTGGATGCTTTGTAACCCATAACATAACCGAAAGAGGAAGGGGTGGCAACCGCGGATACGGAGGTCCTGCCATTTACCTCGAATACGTCAGGAGTCTCGACAACTATGAAACAACATTGAACAGCACGGGCGGAGGAATGGCTATAAGCTATAAAAGATCGAAAAAATAAGCGGAAGACAGATGGCGGAAGACAAACTGGAGAGAAAGCTGGGCCTTTTCCCTGCTACCAATATAGTAGTTGCCAATATGATAGGTGCCGGGATATTCACAACATCCGGGCTCCTGATGGCAGAGCTTCACAACCCCCTTCTTATGGTGATACTATGGGGGGTGGGAGGTATCATTGCTCTTTGCGGGGCATTGTCGTATGGTGAGTTGGGTGCTGCAATGCCGGGTGCCGGGGGGGAATACCTTTTTCTTTCGAGGCTCTACAGTCCGATTTACGGTTTCCTTAGCGGATGGGTATCCTTCATTGTTGGCTTCTCGGCCCCCATCGCGGCTTCAGCGCTCGGTTTCAGCGAGTACTTCACGAGAGCGGTACCCGGACTTGGGAACTGGCTCCAGGCAAACGGGTTCATGGGGCTGGAAATAACAAAAAAGACTCTTGCAGTAGCCGTGATCCTCATCTTTACCTTCATCCATTACAGGGGAATCAAGTACGGCGCCCGTATCCAGAATGCACTCACAATTTTGAAGATTCTTCTTATTGTTGTTCTGCTTGCAGGCGGATTCGCTTCAGGAAAAGGCGATTTCTCAAACTTCCATAAGGGCGGATCGCCGGGTTCGGGATTGGCAGGATGGAAGACAATCGGTCTTTCGCTGATGTGGATAATGTTTTCCTACAGCGGCTGGAACGCATCCACCTACCTGGGTGCAGAGATAAAGAACCCCAGAAAGAACCTGCCGGGTTCCCTGATCTACGGAACATTTATAGTGATGGCTCTGTATATCGGGATTAACATCCTGTATGTATATGGTATAGAGCCTAAATCCATGGAGGGGGTGATCTCCGTCGGAGGGCTTGTCATGGGTAATCTTTTCGGGAAATCGGCCGAGGTACTGTTCTCAATACTTATTTCCTTTGCCTTGTTCTCTTCTCTCAGCGCCTTTATAATCATCGGCCCGAGAGTGTATTACTCCATGGCAAAAGACGGGCTGTTCTTCAAGATGGCAGGCAGGATACACAAGAGGTTCCAGGTACCCTCAAATTCAATACTTCTGCAAGCGCTTATTGCTGTTATACTCGTTCTTTCGGGAACCTTTGAACAGGTACTGACCTACATGGGCTTCGCGCTGGGAATCTTTCCCGTGCTGGCAGTCATTGGTATCTGGAAACTGAGGAAAACTCAGCCTGATGCGCTTAGAATAAAAGGTTTCCCTATCCCGCAGATAATCTACATTACAGCAGGGATAATGATACTTGTGCTGTCGTTCATGGAAAGTCCCCTGGAATCGTCAATAGCCATACTGACAGTCGTGGTGGGCGTTCCTGCTTATTTCTTATTCAAAAGAATTTCAAAAAAGACTTCAGGCGAACAAGAACCGGCCTAGTTTCAAAAATCCCTGAAATGCTAAAACACCCGGTTCATACGTTTTTATCCGTGAATAAATAGTATTTTTGCACCTGTGAAGATACCGAAGACCATATCATCGATAATATCCATGCTGGTCGCCATTGTATTTATTACCGCCAGCACCGGGATCACCATCATTTGCCACCATTGTGAGTCATGCGGTGATTTTTCGGTCAGGTCCGGTATTTTCCTTGCACCCGTCGAACCCGAGGATGATTGCTGTGAGGCCGCGGACCACTGCAGCGACAGGAAAACAGCTAATTCTGAATCTGAAACATTCAAATGCTGCCATTTCAGCATCGAAAAGCTGAAGCTGACTAATTTTGCTGCAAACGGCAAGATATCCGTAAAATTCATTGGGGATTCAGTACCCATACTTCTGTCAGACTACAGTCCGGATTATTACAGCCGGCCTGAACCGATAAGCATCACGGTCCGGAACAAACACGGCGGCGGGCGGGACATAATTTCATTTCACTGCCAGCTTCTTTCCTGATTTTTCATCCTGTATCATTTGAACTACCGTGACGTGCATTCAGTATGCACTCCGGTTTGTATTTTTTATTTCAATCAATAAGAGGATGAACACAATCAGATATTTTTTAACAATCACGATACTTCTTGCCGGAACTGCTGTTTACGGTCAGGGAAGGCTTGAAGGAAAGATCATCGATTCTGCAGACCCGTATGAAACCGGTCTGGCCGGAGCGAATCTGGTCTGGGCAGGCACCACTACGGGAACAAGCACCAATGCCGCAGGCTACTTCAGCATACGCAGGGTCAGGGGTGCCGACAAACTGGTTGTCAGTTTTGTCGGTTACAGCACCGACACACTTCAGATTGCACCGGATGAGGAGTACATCAGTCACAGCCTGTCGCAGAACAACGAGATCCCGGAGATAGTGGTCACCGGGCGGGCATCGGGAACCTACATCAACAAGCTCGATCCGGTTCTGACTTACAACATAAGCGGTGCGGAGCTTTGCAAGGCTGCATGCTGCAACCTTTCCGAAAGCTTCGAGACAAACGCTTCTGTTGATGTCAACTATTCCGACGCATCGACCGGGGCCAAACAGATCCAGCTTCTCGGGCTTGCCGGCAGCTACACCCAGATCATGTCGGAGAATATTCCTTCGGTGTACGGGCTGAATACGGCATACGGACTTAACTACATCCCGGGCTCCTGGATGGAATCCATCCAGATCTCAAAGGGAACTTCATCTGTCAGAAACGGTTATGAATCAATAGCCGGACAGATAAACGTGGAATACAAGAAACCCCGCACCAGCGAGATATTCCAAATGAACGGCTTCATTAACGATGCAGGGCGCGGGGAGCTCAACGCGAATGCCTCTCTTCTTCTCAGCAACCGTCTCAGCACCATGGTCATGGGACATGCGGAACAGCAAAACAGCGCCATCGACCATAACCACGACGGTTTCAGGGATGAACCGGATATCAGGCAGTACAATTTCTTCAACAGATGGGATTATATGACCGAAAGATTCTCATTCCGGACCGGCATCAAGGTGCTTGAAGAGGAAAGGACAGGCGGCCAGCTAAGCTTTCGTAAAGGAAACGAGGACACATGGACTGACGGTTTCGGGATAAGCATAAACACCAGAAGGCTGGAGGGCTTTGCAAAAATGGGAGGAATGCTTGACGCGGATCAGACGATGAGCATCGGATGGATCCAGAACTTCAGCTATCATGATCAGGATTCCTGGTTCGGGGAAAGGAAATACACCGGAGTGCAGAAGGCTTATTACTCCAACCTTATGTACCAGTTTAACCCGGGACTGGGAAAGCACAGTATCGATGCAGGCTTCAGCTATAAATACGACCAATACGATGAAGCCCTGTCGCTGACAAGCTTCGGGAGGAAAGAATCGGTACCGGGGGTTTTTGCCCAGTACACCTATACCGACAGTGCCAAAATGACTATGATTGCAGGTATAAGGACCGATTTCCACAATCTCTACGGAACGCTGCTAACCCCCCGGGTACATCTCAGGTATGTAATCAACGATCATCTTACATTAAGGGCATCGGCAGGCAAGGGATTCAGGTCTGGTAACGTTCTTGCTGAGAACTCCTTCCTTCTTGCAAGCAGCCGCGGCATTGACATCCCCGATGATCTCGACATCGAGGAAGCCTGGAATACCGGGATGAGTCTTAGCAGCAGCATACCCTACGGAGGGAAAATACTGAAGCTTTCGGCCGAAGTATTCCGCACGAGCTTCCTCAGGCAGATAATCATCGACATGGACGCCAGCGCCGACGAAGTGAGGTTTTACAATCTCGACGGAAAGTCATATTCCAACATCTTCCAGCTTGAAGCTTCATCGTCGATATTTGAAGGATTTGAGCTTCTGGCTGCCTGGCGTTGGAACGATGTAAGGATGACTATCGACGGGATGCTTCGTGAGAAGCCCCTGGCCAGCAGGTACAAGGGCCTGCTCACAGCCTCGTGGCTGACCCATCTCAGGAAGTGGCAGTTCGATTACACTCTCCAGCTTAACGGACCGGGAAGAATCCCGTCGACGGCATCCAATCCCGAACAGTACCGCAGACCTGATACCTTCAGGGCCTATACCGTGATGAATGCCCAGGTAACATATAATTTCCGGAAATGGAATGTATATATAGGTTCCGAAAACCTGACCGGTTTCCGCCAGTCGAATCCCATAATTGCCTCTGAAGATCCCTTCGGGGAGTTTTTCGATTCAAGCCTTATATGGGGTCCGGTACACGGCAGGAAACTCTATGCAGGTTTCAGGGTATTCTTTAACAGGGATGTATAACAGGGAGGTCATGTAACTTTAGCCTCCGCGAAAGGATTTGTTGTAAACTATACTCATTATCAATAAAAATCAATTCTTTAAAAGTTATGAAGACAATCAGTAAAATCATCGCGTTAATTCTTCTGGCAATAGTTCCCGTTGTGGCGTCAGGCCAGCAGAAGAACAAAAAGACTGAAACGGTTAAATATGTCACATCCATCGACTGTGAAAACTGTGTCAACAAGATCATGACCAACCTGCCCCATGAGAAGGGGATAAAGGATGTCAGGTGCGACCTCAGCACCCAGGAGGTCACAGTGACTTATGTCAGGGATAAAAACAACAATGAAGCTATTAAGAAAGCCATTGAAAAGCTTGGATACACTGCCAGGGAAGTAAATCCGGCAGAAACGGAAAAGAAGGAATAAGAAGGATCCGGCACTTCGCTTTTACTGAATGACTTTCATCTCGGGATCCCTGCCAGATCGCGTATCACGACCGAGGCGCAGGCGATCCCAAATGCTGCAGGCATATAAGGCATCGTACCAACCAGCGATGCCTTGTTCCTTTCCCCTGCCACGCGCTCTACCCTGCTCTTGTCGACCGGTTCGGGAGAATAAACTGCCGTAATGCCTTCACGTACACCAAGCCGGTGGAGTCTCTTCCGCAGCATTCTGGCAAGCGCACAGCTGTTTGTTTCCGAGATATCACTTATAGAAATGCTGACAGGGTCAAATTTCCCGCCCGAGCCCATTGAACTCACCACGGGAATATTCATTGTTACCGAATGGTAAAGGAGGAAGAGTTTCGGCGACAGGGTGTCGATGGCATCAACCACGTAGCTGTAACCTCTTCCCAGCACTTCGATCATCCTTTCATCCCTGATGTATTCATTTATTACGGTAAGTTCGATTTCGGGATTGATATCCCTGAGCCTGTCGGCCATCACCAGCGCCTTGGGCTTTCCCTCGGTGCTCACAAGAGCAGGTAATTGCCTGTTCCTGTTGGTGGCATGAACACTGTCACCGTCAACTATGGTCATTTTCCCTACGCCTGCCCTGCATATCATTTCAGCTGCCCACGATCCGACCCCTCCCAGTCCGGCCACCAGTACATCCGACGAAAGCAGTTTTTGAACCGCCTCAGGCCCGGTAAGCATTTCAGTCCGTGATAACCAGTTGATCATAAGCTCAATATATCCATGTTATAACAATGTTATAACGTATGTTATTACATTGTTATAACATATGGTTTTTCATAAAAAGCATCATGTAATTATTCATAATCTGTTCCTTCAGTCTGTCAACAGACATCCCGAGATCGGCGGCGACCTTCGTGTAGATATCCCTGATATCCACAGGGGCTCCGTCAGTTTCGAGGAACATCCTTTCGGGCGGCAGCGACTTCAGTAATTCTGAAGATTCAGGTCTGACTACAAAGTCGAACCAGAACGAAAGATACATCCCCCGTCTTATAAGTTGAAAGGCCAGATCTTTTTTTCCCCTGAAACCATGCACCAGCCAGGGTGTTTCGGGTTTTTCATCCCGATGTGCCTCGAGCAGTTCATTCCATGCCCTGACGCAATGTATCACAAGGGGTTTGTTGAATTCCCCGGCAATTTTCAGCTGCTCGTGAAAAACTGCTTTCTGTATCTCATACGACGGTCCCCTGAGTTTATCGAAACCGGCTTCACCGAAAGCGATCAGATTGGCTTCGGGCGCTAATTTCCTGATATAAGTAAGAAGCACTTCAGCGTTGTTTTCGCCGAGATGCCAGGGATGTATTCCTGCCGTGTAGACCGGGGCGCTTATCCCTGAAGGATCGCGGTCCTCATGAGCCATGATGTTTTCCACGGCAAATATTCCCGGGACGGGTATGGAATCGTGTGTATGGATATCAATATAATCGCCTGGCCGTGGAGAATTCATTTATTTTTTTCCGATTAACAACAGTCCCTTTTCGATTCGTGCAATGGTTTCGTCTTTTCCTATCCAGCTTATGATATCGAACATATGCGGTCCGCGCATGGCTCCAACAATAACGAGGCGGAAAGGATTCATCACGGCGCCCATATTGTATCCCCGGCTTTCGATCCACGACTTAACGGCTGTTTCTGTCGTTTGCGCTGAGAAGTCATCAAGTCCCATAAGAACTTCCTTAAGTTCCCCGAGAATGGTCGCCGTATTTTCCTTCCACCTCTTTTTGACTGCTTCCTGGTCGTAGGTTTCGGGAGCTCTGAAGAAGAAATCGGTCTGGGACCAGAATTCCTTCGCGAAATCAACCCTTTCCTTAACCATCGATACAAGCATTTCAATACGCACTATATCATAATGATATCCCTTCTCCCTGAGGAACTCCCTGAATTCCATTGCAAGCTGACTGTTTTGCCTTTTCTGCAAATACTGATGGTTGAACCATTTTGCCTTTTCCGGATCAAATCTCGATCCCGATTTTCCTACCCGTTCGAGTGAGAATGCTTCGATAAGTTCATCCATGGAGAATATCTCCTGTTCAGTGCCCGGATTCCATCCAAGCAGCGCTATCATATTCACGAATGCTTCTGGATAATATCCTTCCTCGCGGTATCCTTTCGCCGTTTCGCCGTATGGCCAGAAGAGTGGGAAGACGGGGAATCCCATCCTGTCGCCGTCGCGTTTGCTCAGCTTGCCTTTTCCGTCGGGTTTGAGAAGAAGCGGAAGATGTGCAAACAACGGGGCTTCCCATCCGAAAGCCCTGTACATCAGAACATGCAGAGGAAGCGATGGCAGCCATTCCTCTCCCCTTATCACATGGCTGATTTTCATCAGGTGGTCGTCGACCAGATGGGCAAGGTGATAGGTGGGCATTCCGTCGGATTTGAAAAGTACCTTATCGTCGAGGGAGGAAGTGTTTACCACGATATGGCCTCTTATAAGATCATCAAAATGAACCTCCTCCTCCCCGGGCATCTTGAACCTTATCACGTATGCTTCACCCCTGTCGAGCCTGGCATTCCATTCCACCGCATCAAGCGAGAGAGAGTTATTAAGCTTTCCCCTGATCTCAGCATTGTAAATGAAAGTCTGCTTGTTTTTCTCATATTCCAGCCTAAGGCTTTCCAGTTCTTCCGGAGTATCGAATGCATAGTAGGCCATACCTTTATCGACAAGCTTTTCGGCATATTTCCTGTAGATCTCCTTTCTGTCGCTCTGGCGGTAGGGTCCGTATTCCCCTCCTTCCCTGATTCCTTCGTCAACAACTATTCCGCACCATCTGAGCGACTCCATGATATATTCCTCGGCTCCCTCAACAAATCTTGTCTGGTCGGTATCCTCGATCCTGAGAATAAAAACGCCATTGTTTTTTCTTGCGAAAAGAAAGTTGTACAGAGCGGTTCTGACCCCTCCGATGTGCAGCGGTCCGGTCGGACTCGGTGCAAATCTTACCCTTACCTGCGGCATAATCTTATAAAACTGTTAATTGCAAAGTCAAAGATAGCTAAAACATGCTATTAATGTGCCCGGCAGTTCAGCTATTTGATAAAGTGCGGAGGCTGTTTATAATAATAATGAACAACTTGAGCGGAAATTTATTAAATTAGGGTTTTAAAACAGGCATTCATGAAGAAAATGAAAGCTCTTGTCAAGGCAAAGGCTGAAAAGGGGATATGGATGGAGGAAGTTCCCATTCCCGAGCCAGGTCTTAACGACGTGATAATAAAGATAAAGAAGACCGCGATCTGCGGTACCGATCTCCACATTTACCTTTGGGATCAATGGGCTCAGAAGACCATAAAGGTACCGATGGTTATCGGGCACGAATACATGGGTTACATAGAGAAGACGGGCGCCGGTGTGAAGAATCTCAAGCCCGGCGACAGGGTAACCGGTGAAGGGCATCTGGCATGCGGCCATTGCAGGAACTGCAGGAGGGGAAAGGAGCATGTATGTGAAAACACAATAGGTATCGGGGTGAATATCGATGGCGCTTTCGCTGAATATCTCAGGCTTCCGGCACTTAATGCCGTTCTCCTCGACCAAAGGATACCCGATGAGTGGGCTGCCATTATGGATCCTTTTGGAAATGCAACACACACGGCTCTCTCTTTCCCTCTTCTGGGGGAAGACGTTCTTGTAACCGGGGCAGGTCTGATAGGAAGTATGGCAATAGCCATTGCGAAATATTCCGGAGCCAGGTTTATTGTCGCCAGCGACCTCAGCGACTACCGGCTCGAAATTGCAAAACAGATGGGAGCCACTCTGACTGTCAACCCTTCAAAGGGTGAAAAGATAGCCGATGCTGTAAAGAAGCTCGGGATGAGAGGCTTCGATGTCGGTCTCGAAATGTCGGGTTCGCCCAAAGCCTTTATCGAGATGATCGGAAGCATGTACAACGGCTCAAATATATCATTGCTTGGGATACTGCCTTCGAACTTCGAGGTTCCGTGGAGCGACATTATTTTCAAGGCCATCACCATGAAGGGTATTTATGGCAGGGAAATGTGGGAGACCTGGTACAAGATGGAACAGATGATCATAGGAGGGATAAACCTCAACCCGGTCATAACCCACAGGTTCAGCATCGATGATTTCCAGAAGGGCTTTGACGTTATGGAAAGCGGCGAATGCGGAAAGGTTATACTTGAATGGGACTAGATAGAGGGATAATGTGTTATGTATTATAGGCGATGTATTATTGGCGATGTGCTACATTAGAAGAGACCGCAAGACTGCAAGACTGCAAGACAATGTATTATGTATTATAGGCGATGTATTATAGGCGATGTGAAAACAAGTGGCAATTATCAATGAACAATTAGCAATTAGTAAATGATGCAAGGTTCAGG
>JAAYQC010000185.1 GCA_012519515.1 Bacteroidales bacterium
CGACGGACTTCTGCCCTTTATGATTGCCAGGCTGAAGAACAATCAGTCCGCGATAATTGAAGCAGATCACCAGATAAGGTTTGCTATCACACGGGGGCCACTCAACATTGCCAGTTTCCTTATGGGAACCACCGAATTCATGATGGCACTTGCCCTCGATCCTGACAACTCCCATAAACTGCTTGAGAAGATAAGCAGTTTCATCTGCGACTGGCTTTCGCTTCAGAAAGAACATTTTCCTTCAATTGAAGGAGTCCTTATCCTCGATGATATAATAGGCTTTGTCGGTGAGGCGGAATTTGATGAATTCGTGCTTCCTTACTTCAAAAGGATCTTTTCATGCACCGGGGCAAAGGTCAGGTTTCTTCACAATGATGCTGAAGGACTGATAACGGCAAAATTCCTTAAAGAAATGGGAGTGAATCTTTTCAATTTCTCCTTCAATCATTCGCTTGGAGAAATAAGGGAACTTGCCGGTGACGATGTTGTGCTGCTCGGTAACATACCACCGCGGGACGTGCTGGCAGCCGGCACAGCGGAACAGGTAAGGGAAGCTGTAAGAAAGGCCTCCGGGGAGACAGATAATCACGACCGCATCATCTGGTCGGCCGGGGGAGGAATGGCTCAGGATGTAAGCACGGAGAATATAAGGGCTTTTGTTGAAGCAGTAAAGGAAATAAAATAGATATACTTTAATTATGATGAAGAAAACAGCAATGCTATTATTGATCCCGGCGATGATACTATCATCGTGCGGATCGGGTGGAAGCGGGAAACGAAACTCTGAAGAAAAGGATAAATTAATGGAATCCAGTTACAATGTAAAACTACTGACCGTTGATCCGGGGCATTTTCATGCTGCCCTGGTGCAGAAGACAATGTACCCGCAGGTTTCTCCGGATGTAATGGTTTATGCTCCGGAAGGACCGGACCTTGAGCAGCACCTGGGGAGGATAGCTTCGTACAACAGCAGGACAGACAATCCGACAAACTGGAATGAGATAGTTTACAGGGGCCCTGATTTTTTTGAAAAGATGCTTTCTGAAAAAGCAGGAAACGTGGTGGTGCTGTCGGGCAACAACAGGAAGAAGGCAAGCTATATAAGTTCATCGATTGAGGCAGGTCTGAATGTGCTTGCCGATAAGCCTATGATTATTAGACCGGAAGACTGGCCAGGCCTTGAGGCTGATTTCGGGAAGGCTGCTGAAAAGGGGGTTCTGCTTTACGATATTATGACCGAAAGGTTTGAGATAACGACCATCCTTCAGAAGCTTCTTTCACAGAAACCTGAGGTTTTTGGGACGCTGGTTCCCGGAACAGCCGGCGATCCTGCAGTGTCGAAGGTGAGTGTCCATCATTTCTCAAAGCTGGTTTCAGGCACTCCCCTGCAGCGTCCGGCCTGGTTCTTTGACGTCGAACAGCAGGGAGAGGGAATAGTTGATGTCACAACCCATCTTGTCGACCTTATCCAGTGGGAGTGTTTCCCGGAGCAGATACTCAGTCCTTCGGATGTGAAGCTTGCCACTGCAAAGAGATGGCCTACGATAATAACAAAGGAAGAGTTCAGGGGTGTGACGGGTATGGACGAGTTCCCGGAATACCTGGGCAAGGATGTAAAGGACGGGAAGCTTCATGTTTATTCCAACGGTGAGATGATCTATCAGCTGAAGGGAATATGGGCAAAAGTATCGGTAACCTGGGACTTCATGCCGCCGGCCGGGGGAGGGGACACCCACTACTCTGTGATGCGCGGTAGCTTATGCGACCTGGTAATACGTCAGGGCGCGGAAGAGGCATATGTTCCCACCCTCTATGTTGAAAACATAAAGGGCTCCACCCTCCAGGAGTTCACGGGGAAGCTCAGGGCCGCGCTGGATAGTTTACCCTACGACAGTCTGGTTATAGAAAACTCGGGAAGTAAGGCTCTGAAAGTAAATATTCCGCAGAAGTACAGGGTTTCGCACGAAGAGCATTTCGGTCAGGTGACCGAGAGATTCCTCGAATACCTCGAAGCAGGCAAACTGCCTGATTGGGAGGTTCCCGGGATGATAACCAAGTACTATACCACCACCTCTGCCCTTAAGATGGCGAAGCAGTAGGCAGCAGCCCCGGCAGAAGTATAATTACCTTGATCAAGAAGAGATCAGAACAGGTCTTCGATCACCATTGAGTACAGTTCTCCAAGGTCGATACCGGCGGCTTTGGCCTGTTTGGGTATGATGCTTTCCATTGTCATGCCCGGTACGGTATTTATCTCAAGGAAGAAGGGATTGCTGTTGACTACTATGAAATCGACCCTGACAATTCCTTTGCATCCGAGAATGTCATAGACCTCTGAGCTGAGTTCCTGAATCCTGTTTGTCAGTTCTCCGGGCAAATCGGCCGGTGTCAGTTCCTTCGACTTTCCGGATGTATATTTTGCCTCATAGTCGAAGAATTCGTTCATGCTAATGATTTCGGTTAGTGGAAGGACTAATGTCTTTCCCTTGATTCTTGCCACACCGCAGGCGATTTCTCTTCCGTTCATGAACGCCTCCACCATTACTTCCCTGCTTTCTCTGAAGGCGGCCTCAATGGCAGCCGGCAGCTCATTCCTGCTTTTCACTTTTGACACCCCGAAGCTGGAGCCGCTGTCGTTTGGTTTCACGAAGCACGGAAGTCCTGTTCTTGAAATGATGGCGTCGGGATCCGGCATTGTCTCGCGTCGGAAAAGGACATTCTCAGCCATTGGGATCCCGTAGTCCTTAAGATAAAGCTTGCAGGCCTGCTTGTTGAATGTGAGGGCAGAGCAGAAAGCGCTGCAGCTGGTATAGGGTATCTGCATCATATCGAAATAGCCCTGGAGAAGCCCGTTCTCGCCCGGAGTCCCGTGAATGGCAATGAAAACAGCATCGAACCTGATTTTTCTATCATCGGTATTAAGGCTGAAGTCATTCTTGTCGACACTGAATCGTCTTCCTTTCGGGTCTTCCCAGTACCAGGCGTTGCCTCTTATCATGATCAGCCTGGCATCGTATTTTGAGGAAATTAGAGCAAGTACCTCTTTCGCGCTTTTTACTGAAATCTCATATTCCGATGAATCTCCTCCAGCCACAATGGCGATTGTTCTCATATCGCATGAATTTTGACTGTAAAATTAGAAACAATTAGCGATTTACAATTAGCAATTTGGAAATGGCACAGGGCTCAGAGCTCAGAGCACAGAGCACGGGGCACAGGGCACAGGGCACGGGGCGCAGGGGGGCAGGGGGCGGGGGACAGTGACTGGTCTTGCAAGTCGTGCAGGTCTTGC
>JAAYQC010000186.1 GCA_012519515.1 Bacteroidales bacterium
TCCCGACCTACAACAGGATCGAGCCTGCCTTCCTCGGCAGCTTTTGTAAGGTCGATCCCGAAATTATCGAGTACCGGGGTATCGGATGAAGGTTTCGAAGATGACATTTGCTGGCTTCTTCCAGCACCGCCTCCTCCGAACGACGGACCTTCATCGTCCTCTTCACGGGGGAAATCGGCTTTAGCGCTTGGCAAGCCGGCTTCCACCACTCTCCTAACCGTTTGATAGTCAACGTCCAGTTCGGAGAGAAACCTTGTAACCAGTGCATTTTCATCCTTAAGGATAGCAAGCAGCAGGTGTTCTGAGTCAATAACCGGACTCTTCAATGATTTGGCTTCGAGGTACACGAGCTTCAGTATCCTTTCAGTGCTTCTCAGCAGGGGAATGATCTCATGATCAGCCACCGGTATCGGACTTTCTATTCTAATACTCTTCTCTAGCGAGCCTTTAAGTACAAGCAGGTCAATGCCCTGGTTCAGAAGTATCTCAACCGCCACGCCCTCTCCATCCCTGAGTATGCCAAGAAACAGATGTTCGGGGCTGATATGACTGTTACCCAGCCTTATAGCTTCCTCCTTGCTGTATCCCAGAATATCTTTTACTCTTTGTGAAAACTGTGAATCCATATTATATTATTCCTGTTTTTTTTAGATTCTCATGTCTTAAGTCATTATGTCAGACCGATTGCGACAAAAATACTGATTCCATGAAACCCAAAGTTAAAGTTAATACAATATTTGAAAGGCAATTTTTATGCCCATTTATAAACAATTAATGTTAAAAAGTCACACGCCGGGATGGTTTCCGGCAAGCAAATTTTCATTAATTTCGGAATCAAATCCCTTCCCGGCGGGGAGTGGTTGTATCTTTTTAATTATTAAATTATTATGTCAGACAGAGAGAGGATAATTCGGGTAAATATCGAGGAGGAGATGAAGTCGGCATACATCGATTATTCGATGTCGGTGATTGTGTCGAGGGCATTACCTGATGTCAGGGACGGACTCAAACCTGTTCACAGGCGTGTTCTTTTCGGAATGTCGGAACTTGGAGTATTGTCAAACAGACCATTTAAGAAATCGGCAAGGATAGTGGGAGAGGTGCTTGGAAAATACCATCCCCACGGCGATTCATCGGTATATGATGCGATGGTAAGGATGGCCCAGGACTGGTCTTTGCGCTATCCCCTTGTGGAAGGTCAGGGAAACTTCGGCTCAGTCGACGGCGACAGTCCGGCTGCAATGAGGTACACCGAAGCAAGGCTCAAGAAAATAGCAGAAGAAACATTATCGGACATAGACAAGGAAACAGTTGATTTCCAGCTGAACTTTGACGACTCGCTGAGTGAGCCGGTAGTCCTTCCAACCAGAATCCCCATACTGCTGGTAAACGGCGCCTCGGGTATTGCAGTTGGTATGGCAACAAACATGCCCCCTCACAACCTCACGGAGATAATCGATGCCACCATTGCCTTTATTGACAACGGGGATATCAGCACCTCCGAACTGATGGAATACGTTAAGGGACCGGATTTTCCAACCGGCGGGATCATTTACGGAGAGCAGGGGATAAGGGATGCCTTTGAAACAGGCAGGGGAAAAATCGTTCTCAGGGCAAGAACCGAGATCGAGCTTACCCATTCTGGTCGTGAATGCATCATTGTCAATGAGATACCATACATGGTGAATAAGGCGGAGATGATCCGCAAGATTGCTGATCTCATCAATGATAAAAAGCTGGAAGGAATTTCATATATCAACGATGAATCGGACCGCAACGGGATGCGCGTCGTCATTATTCTGAAAAAAGATGCCACTTCGAGCGTTGTTCTAAACAATCTGTTCAAGTATACCGCGATGCAGACCTCCTTCAATGTTAACAACGTGGCATTGGTAAGGGGAAGGCCCAGAACTCTGAACCTGAAAAAGCTTATCGACCACTTCGTGAAACACCGTCATGAGGTAGTTATAAGAAGAAGCAGGTATGAACTGAACCAGGCCGAAAAAAGAGCACATATACTTGAAGGACTGATTATTGCCAGTGACAACATCGACGAGGTGATTGCAATTATCAAATCGTCAAAGAATCCCGATGAAGCCAGGGAGCGGCTCATGGAACGCTTCAGCCTTTCGGAGATTCAGGCAAGGGCAATAGTTGAGATGAGGCTGAGACAGCTTACCGGGCTTGAACAGGAAAAACTGAGAGATGAATACAAGGAGATAATGGCTCTTATCGAATATCTCAGGAGTGTACTCGAAAGTGTTGAGCTTCAGATGAAAATCATCAAGGACGAGCTTATTGAGATAAAGGAAAAATACGGCGACGCCAGGCGCACTGAAATAGTTCCCGATGCCGGGGAATTCAATCCCGAGGACTTTTACGCCGATGATGAGATGGTGATTACCATTTCGAACATGGGTTATATCAAAAGGACTCCTCTGACTGAATTCAGGCGCCAGAACAGGGGTGGAACCGGATCAAAGGGCGGTACCACAAGGGAAGAGGACTTCATTGAGCATCTCTACATTGCAACTATGCACAACACCATGCTTTTCTTCACGAAAAAAGGGAAGTGCTACTGGCTCAAGGTATACAATATACCGGAAGGATCCAGAACCTCCAAGGGAAGGGCAATGCAGAACCTCATAAACATTGAGCCTGACGACAGCGTAATGGCATATATAAATGTAAAGAACCTCAATGATCACGATTATATAAACAATAACTTCATAGTTCTCTGCACCAGGAAGGGAATCATTAAGAAGACTTCGCTTGAAGCCTACTCCAGGCCCAGGGTAAATGGTGTTAATGCAATAACTGTAAGGGAAGGGGATGAGCTTCTTGAAGCTAAAATGACAAACGGCAAACACCAGATAATGATGGCCGTAAGGTCGGGGAGAGCCATCAGGTTTCCCGAGGAAGCTGTCAGGCCGATGGGAAGAACGGCATCGGGAGTCAGGGGCATAAGGCTTGCAGATAAAGAAACCGACTTTGTTGTAGGAATGATCACCATCGAAAACGGCTCAAAGGAAGTGCTTGTGGTATCGGAGAATGGCTACGGCAAAAGATCCGATATTGAGGATTATCGTGTTACCAACAGGGGAGGCAAAGGAGTCAAGACAATAAATATCACTGAAAAATCCGGATCGCTGATAGCCTTGAAGGATGTAAGCGACAATGACGATCTTATGATAATCACACAGCTCGGAAACATACTGAGAAGCCCGGTTTCAGCCCTGAGGGTAATGGGCAGAGCGACCCAGGGTGTGCGCCTTATAAACCTCAGGGAGAATGACACAATTGCTTCCGTGGCAACAGTGGCAGTGAACGATGAGACCGAAGAGACTGATATAGAAGATGTTGCAGGTCAGGATCAAAATAATGAGGAAAATGGCAAAGAATTTGAAGATTAATAAGTAAAGTTTTAAATTTGAAAAGTTTTTTAGGACAATTTTTTAAACAAATTCGATAATTATGAAAAAGGTTTTTCTGCTGCTTGCAGTTATCTCTATCTCAGTTGCTACCTTTGCCCAGAAGGGTAAAGTTACAAGTGCGCTTACGTTCATCGAACAGGGTTCTCTTGACAAGGCCAAAGAAGCACTTGACCAGGCAATGACACATCCCAAATCAATGGATTGGTTTAATACCTACTTTGCCAAGGGTAAGCTTGCCCAGGCTGTTTTCAATTCGGACAATCCCGCTTTCAAGTCTTACTTTACCGATCCACTCGGCGAAGCCTACGCTGCTTATGAGAAATCGATCGAGCTCGATCCCAAGGGTGGAGCCAAAAAAAGAATCATAACAGGTATGGTATACAATTCACTTGCGCTCGACCTATACACGCAGGGCGGTCAGCAGTTTGACGCGAAGGATTATGCCGGTGCGCTGAAATCATTCGAGACTCAGATCGCGATCACCGAAAGCGATAAATATGTCGGAGTTACAGATACAGGAATGTATTACAACGCCGGACTCGCGGCTATGAATGCAAAAGAGCACCAGACGGCAATCAAATACTTCGAGAAATGTGCCGAAATGGGATACCAGGGCGTAAACACATATTTCCAGATATCTCAGAACTATCTAGAGATGGGAGATACCCTCAAGGCTGAAAGTATCCTTAAGGATCTGCGTACCAAATTTGCAGACAACAAGAATGTGATTCTTGAGCTTATTGACCTTTACATCAAAGCCGGAAAGAACGATGCAGCACTTGAAAACCTTGTCATTGCCAGAACTGATGATCCGGATAACTACAGCCTGCATTTTGCAGAAGGTATTATTTACCTTAACGAGGACAGGTATGATGAAGCGATTACCAGCCTTTCGAGGTCAGTCGAACTAAACCCTGAATTCTACGACAGCCAGTACGGTCTCGGTGCTTCATATATAAACAAGGCTTCCGATATGTTTGCAAAGGCCAACGATATTATGGATGTCAACGAATACAACAAGGCAGTCGACGATGCAATGGCAGTTTTTGCCAAAGCACTTCCATACATGGAAAAGGCCAATGAACTTAAACCCGATGATGTTTACGCTCTCAGAAGTCTCAGGGAACTTTACTACAGGCTTAAGATGACCGAAAAATACGACGCTGTTAAGGCTAAGCTTGATACTCTCGAATAACAATAGTTGTTTCGAAAAGATAAGGAAACTGCATAATATAGGTGAAAGCCTTTCCGTTAAATGGAAAGGCTTTCTTTCTTTTTCTAACACATCAAAACTCACTAAAGGATGATGAGATATATCTGCTTTCTTCTGTTGCCACTTGTCCTGATAACATCCGGATGCACAAAAAAAGACGATCCCAAACAGGAAGAACCTGGAAAGGTGATCGTCCTTATGTACCACAGGATTGTGGAAGGGGAAGCAACCAACCTTTATGAAAGAAGTCTGGAAGACCTTGAATCTGACCTTAAATATCTGAAAAACAACAACATAAAAATAATCAGCTTTACAGATCTGGAGGAATTCAGCAAGAAGCAATCGATAGGTGAGGGGAACTACGCGATAATAACATTCGACGACGGCGACAGCTCCTGGTATACTCTTGTACGTCAATTACTTATAAACTACCAGGCGAAGGCAACCTTCTTTTTATGGACCTATAAGATAGGAAGCGATTCATTCATGAGATGGGATGAAGTTGAAAACATGAGCCATTACCAGTCAAAAGGCGGGATACGGCCATTCACATTCGGATCACATTCATATTCACATACATATTTGTACGATAGCAGAAACAGATATGAAACTCTTGATGAATACAGGGAATTCCTGGATTATGAACTTGGAGTATCCAGGGAAATCATTGAGCAGTATACACCCGGCGAGGTGAATGTATTTTCGCTTCCTTTCGGAAATGGTGCAGGCGATCCCGAAATAATTGCTGCTGCACAAAGGAACGGATACAAATTCATAAGGACATCGCTCTGGTCGGCGATTGACAACACGAACCTGGATCTTATGGTAATCCCGAGTCTTCCGATGCTTGACTCAACTGAACCGGATCTAATAGGCTACTACCTGGGATTCTGATCCAAAAGAGTTAAAAATTTCGTTTAAAAAAAACAGGGGAGGGATTAATGACACTGATTGATGTCATTGATTAATTCTATATATTTTCTATTTGACATAATATTAATTATAGGAAATTTATAAACTGTCATTTTAAGCAACAAATTACCAAATTTACGGAACTCAAGTCACAGTGACACATGCATCTTGCCTAAACCGTGAATTGAGAATTACTGCATACCGTCAGATCAAAAAAAGAAAGCTGCGTAAGCGCAGCTTTCAGAATTGTGAAACTATTTCAGTGCTATTGTCACAAAATGAGGATCAGCTTTTCCTGATCTCGTCCTTAATCCTCTGTATATGTCCCCTACCGAGTCCCTTGACTTCACATCCAAGCTGGAAATATCTCCTGATATCATCATCGGACAACATTCCAAAGCAATCTATAATTGCAGCGGGTTTTCCGATTTTCTTCACAACCTCGTCAGGATCCAGTCCTCGATATGCCATATGAGGCACTGCCAGAATAACGGCATCGGCACCCTTCAGGGCTTTATCAAGGTCTTGCTGAACTACGATCTCTTTCAGTTTCTCCTGGTTTCTGAAAAACCTGGCTTTGCTTTGTCCCACACCTGGGAATGTATCCTGCTTTTCAAACTCCCACCAATGTTCAACATAAGGATCATGCACTCTAATTTCCGCGCCCATCTCCGCCAGCTTACGTACAACTATTTCAGATCCGCTGTAGCGTGTATCGCCAACATCTTCCCGGTATGCTGCGCCCAGTATCAGAATTTCTGCAGCGGCTATCGGCTGACCCATGTTCCTGAGTGCATCGCGGGTCAGCTGACCTACATGCAGTCCCCTGGTATCGTTTATATCTATAGCCAGCGGTGTGATTCTGAAGATATCATCCTCAAAACCAAGTATATGCTTGTATGCCCACAAACCAAGGCCTCCGTCTTTTGGCAGGCAGTACCCCCCTATCCCGGGTCCCGGGAATATCATATTGCTGTGTGTCGGACGCACTTTAATAGCCTTGATAACTTTTATGAGGTCCACTCCGTTTCTTTCTGCAAAAAGGCTCCATTCATCAAGAAAAGCCAGGATGGTAGCACGGTAACTGTTCTCTATAATCTTGGCCGTTTCCGATTCAATGGGCCTGTCCATCACTGTAAGTGGAAACTTCTCTGTATTAAGCACTTCCGTTAGGAATTTCTCTACTCTTTGTCTTGCTTTTTCATTGATTCCGCTACATACTCTCCAGAAATCACGGATACTTGCAACATAATTCTTTCCGGGCATCACTCTTTCATAGCTGTGAGCAAGCAGCGGGTCGGTTTTGATTCCCCTTTTCCTGAATTCTTTTTTCATTATCGGGTATGCGACCTGCTCGGTAGTACCGGGAGCAACAGTTGTTTCAATAAGCACAAGTGCCTCAGCCGGAATATGCTCAGCAATTACATGCAATGAGGCCTCCAGGGCTGCCATATCAGTCTGGCCCGAACGGACATTGCCCAGATCTTCCTTAAGATAGTCACACTGCACGTCAACTACCACCACGTCAGCAAGCTTAAGCACATCATATGTATAGGTGGCAATAAGGGTTTTCTTTTCATTGACACATCTGTCGATCATGGGATCCACTTCAGGATCTTCTGCCTTGACCGGTGAAACACCGCGGTTCAGCAATGGTATCTTCCAGTAACTTCGCGGGCTGGGACGCTGCATGCCAATAACGAACTTCGACGGATTGCCATTTTTGTCCACGGTGTCTGCAACGATGGCGGCCATAACAGCCCCAACAAAGCCTACACCCATAACCACTACAATCTCAAGTCCCTTGGCGCGTTCCTTTTCAACTCGTTCTTTTATAATCTCGAATTCCTTCGCGTAATCCTCAGGTTTTGGCAGGGAAAATTTTTCTCCTGCAGGGCTGACTGAATACTTTTCACTCATATGGGTTAAATTGGTTTAAATTATTAATCGGATGAATGTTCATAACAGACTGAATCTGTGAATATGACTGTCAATCTTTTATTACGCACAAAATATCAAGTTATTGTCTCACGCGAATATTAAATTGAACGAAATACAATTGTCTCAGATAGTTTTCAGGATATCCCCGAGCAGAGTATCAAAATCGATGGTGTTATCAGGTCTTTGCGAGAATCCGAGAACCACAACGACAAGGTCATTGGATGGCAGTATATAAATCATCTGTCCATCGTGCCCCTGACATGAGAACATATCTTCGGGAGCCGAAGGATAGTCCCTGTTCCTGTTAAGCCAGAAAAGAGCGCCGTATCTTCCCCCGCTGGCAGATGCGGGAGTTCGGGTATATTCCACCCAGCCTTCAGGAAGTATCCTTTCTCCGCAGAACATCCCGTCGTTCAAATACAGCAGTCCGAACCTGGCATAGTCGCGGGCAGTTGCATAAAGGTATGATGATCCGACCAGCGTGCCCGAGGCGTCAACTTCAAAAACTGCATCGGTAATTCCGATCTTTTCAAAGAACTTGTCATGAACGAAAGCATAACATGAGGTATCACTATCGAACTGATTCATAATAAGACCAGTAAGAATATTTGCAGTACCGGAAGAATACTTCCATTCTGTACCGGGCTGATGTTCCATCGGACTCGTAAGAGCGAAGTCGCTCATGTCACCCTTGTCGAACAGCATAAGATTAACATCCGACCTGCTCCCGTAATCCTCGTTCCATTCTAATCCGCTCTGCATTTGAAGCAAATCGTTGACGGTTATTTTGCTCCTCTCATCATTTTTCCACTCTTCAAATCCGGCAGGCTCAGAGATATCCATTTTCCCCATTCCCATAAGAACGCCGGTAATCGCGTTCGTAAAGCTCTTTGCCACCGACCAGCTCAGAAAACGAGTGTCCTTTCCAAGTCCGGATCTGTAGGCCTCGGCAACCGGCATCCCCTTATGTAGGACAACAAATGCAAAGGGTATACCTCCATAGGCATTGTCGGACATCAGCTTCCGGGCGATTTCAGTCACGGCAGGCTTATCAATGCCGGTATCAAGCGTGTCAGGCACGACATCCCCAAGCGGCCAGGCAGTGGTATCCGGTCGGTAGCCAGGATTCGTATCAACTGCATACACCGCCTCTCTAAGCTCCTCTTCCGAAACATCCCTGATAAGCGTGGCGCCGAATCCCTCCCTGTGAATAGCTTTCGATCTGCTCCACAGAAATCTGCTTGTAACACTCTGCTCATCAAAGTCTACTTTGTTTTTTGTAAATTTAATGAAAGAGAAATTAAGGTCAATCTCTTCAATTTCCCTCGCGTCCCTTCCTGACACAAAAACATTTGAGCAGAGATTCTTCGCTGCATATCCCGTTATGATAGGCATCAGTGAATTGATATACAGGGCTGCTCCTGCCAGTATCAGGGCAAGAAGCAACACGATTCCATAAAACAATTTTTTCTTTGTCATATCTCCGAACTGTTATAAAACACGAAACTATCATAAATTCGGTAAAAATGAATGCAATTATTGAATTTAAGCACTGAATTTTGATAGCTCTTTCTATCTTTAAGGATATTTGACCATCCAAATCATCGAATCATGAACCGGATCCTTTTTCTGCTTCTTTCCATGTCATCCCTTCTGTTTACAACGGGATGCTGTGAAAGCCACCTGAAACTCAGGGCTTACGACCTGAGCTGTGAAAACCTCACCGATCCTCTCGGTATAGGTAGTTCCAATCCCCGGCTGAGCTGGAAGTTTGAAACATCTGCTGACGGAGAATCACTGTCGGCTTACCAGATCCTTGCAGCCAGCAGTCCTGATCTCCTTACCGAGAATAAAGCTGACCTGTGGAATTCCGGAAAGACAGAATCTCCTGAGAGTATCCTGATCAGCTGGAATGGAGAAGAGCTTCCATCGGGTTCTGTATGTTACTGGAAAGTAAGGATCTGGGATAACAGCGGACGGCGGTCCGGCTGGAGTGAAACTGCATACTTTACCACTGGACTTCTTGAAAACTCCGAATGGAAAGGAGATTACATAGGAATCAGCGACAGTTCCGAATTCTGTGTCAGCCCTCTCCTCAAGCGCGATTTTACAATAGACAAGCTGTCAGGAAGCTACTATTTACATGTCAATTCGCTTGGATATCACGAAGTTTGGATTAACGGCGCCAAGGTTGGCGAATATGTCCTCTCCCCTGCCGTGTCTCAGTTCAATAAGCGGTCGCTTGCCCTAACCTATGACATCACAGATCTTTTAAGAAAAGGAAGTAATGAGCTGATTCTCTGGATCGGGCAGGGATGGTACAGCAAGGGACTGCCGGGGGTGCAATGGACCGGCCCCCTTGTAAGGGCACAGCTTGAAAAAATAAACGGGAGAGATCGCGAGCTGGTTCTGGTTACCGATTCAGAATGGACTGCAAGGGCAAGCGGATATTCAACCATAGGAACATGGAGACCTCATCAGTTTGGAGGAGAACTTGTTGAAGGGGCCATGCTGACTGATTACCCCGGGGAAGGGAATAGACCATGGATTCCAGTGTCGACAGTGCCTTTGACTGAAGTAAAGGTTAGTCCCCAGATGACTGAAGCAAACCGGATCATGGATACTGTCAGGGCAGTGTCGATTGGCAGAATCAACGACAGTACCTGGCTTGCCGATATGGGAACAACCCTCACGGGGTGGCTCAGGATCAACTTCAGCTCGCTGAAGCCCGGGCAGAAAATCGAAATACGGTACAGCGATCATCTTGACAAATACGGAAAGACAGTGAATCAGGGTCAGATCGACCGTTATGTTGCCGCAGGTACTGCAAGGGAGCAATTCATGAATAAATTCAATTACCATGGTTTCAGGTACGCGATGATTACTGGTCTGACCAAAGCACCGGCAATTGAGGATATCACTGCCTTTCTCATTCACACAGGATACACAAAGGCTTCAACTTTTGAATGTTCCGACGAGGATCTGAACTCCATCTACAATATGATCAACTACACCCTGAGATGTCTTAGCCTGGGTGGTTACCTGGTCGATTGTCCCCAGATAGAACGCCTTGGTTACGGAGGTGATGGCAACGCGTCAACAATTACAGCTCAAAGCATGTTCAACCTTGCCCCTCTATATTCAAACTGGCTCCAGGCGTGGGAAGACTGCATCAGGGATGACGGAAGTATGCCGCACACCGCTCCCAATCCCTACAGTGCCGGCGGAGGGCCGTACTGGTGCGGTTTCATTATCACTGCATCATGGAATTCATACCTTAACTATGGCGACGAGGAGTTTCTGAAAAGAAATTACCCGGCTATGCAGCGCTGGCTGGGCTATGCGGAAAAATATTCACCGGAAGGCCTCCTGGAAGGCTGGCCGGAGACTGAATACAGATCATGGTATCTGGGCGACTGGGCAGTTCCGGAAGGTATCAACCAGACGGATCCGGAATCGATAGGACTTGTCAACAATTGTTTTATGATAGTGTGTTATGAAACAATGAAAAGAATAGCGACAGTACTTGGCCGGGACGAAGATTCCCGGAAATACGCCGAAAGGGAGATGGAACTCTTATCCCTTATAAACCAAAGATTCTACAATAATATAAACAGAATTTACGGCAGCGGTTCACAGATTGATCTGGCATATCCCCTGCTGGCAGGAATTGTACCGGATTCTCTTGTATCAGCAGTGAGGCAAAAACTTATCGACTTCACAATGAATGAGCGCGGAGGCCATTTTGCCTGCGGACTTGTCGGGATACCGGTTATTACCGAATGGGCCACCCTTAGTCATGAGGCAGAGCTTATGTATTCTATGCTAAAAAAGCGTGATTACCCTGGCTACCTTTACATGACAGACAATGGAGCCACAACGACCTGGGAACACTGGAACGGCGCCAGAAGCAGGATACACAACTGCTACAACGGGATCGGCTCATGGTTTATTCAGGCTTTGGGCGGAATCAGGCCAGACCCCTCACATCCCGGTTACAGGAAGTTCATTATCGACCCGCAGGTCCCTGATGGTGTAAACTGGGCGAATACATCAAAGGAGACTCCATACGGAACAGTAGTATTGAACTGGAAGATTGAAAACGGATCGATGCAGCTCGATCTGAAGGTCCCGGCTGGAAGCAATGCCATTCTGAGGATTCCACGTGACTGTGAATCATGGTCGGTAAACGGCGTGGATTATTCAGCTGCAAGCTCTGAAACCGAACTTGACAATGGCTCATATATCATTGTGTTTAAATTACATAAACAAAGTATGTAAAGCAGTGCCTGAAGTCAGTAAATATCCCCTTACCTGGCTATGATAATGCTTTTTCTGCCAATCAGTCTGTTGCCCCTGAACAGCTGAACCACATAAAATCCGGGAGTCTGTTTTCCGGGGTTGACTTCAATATATTGGTCGCCGACTGTTTCCAGTACCTGTTCTTCATGGTGCACTCTATGTCCCATCAGGTTGGTTATAACTATCCTGACCATACCGGGATTTTTCAGGTTGAAATACATACCAAATTGATCGCGGACGGGATTGGGGAAAACCACGATGTCATTATCCGCACTGCCCGAAACGGATTCCGCAACCATAACATTGACATCCATCCAGTTGACCCGGCGGCTTATCCAGTCCTTCAGATAATCGACTTCTTCCTCATATGAATTGCCTACAAAATGATTCGGCCACACGTATCTGCCTATTATTGGCCATCTTGTGAAATTACGGTCAACAGATTCTCCCAGATACATAATGGTGTTATCAATATAGTTCATTATGGAATCGGTGCTGAATGGACCCTTTCTCAGTTCCTTCCATCGGGCGGCAAATGAAGCCCTGTAGCTGAAATCATCCATCATCCTGGCCCACCAGTGTAACCTGTGTCCATAAAATTCCAGGTATTTCGGATAGAGCCAGGTGTCGGTTGCAAGGTTGAAATCAGTGTAATTCTCGTTCCCGTAGGCAAGGTCAAAATCCCACAGAGGTCCCGCATGAAGCCTTCCGTCCTTTGAATCCTTGTCCTTGTAAAAAAAGGTACTGTAACGATACCCGTCGACATTGTTGCAAAACTCCTGGATAATCTGATAATCAACGAATGACTTTGTATCAAAGTATTTTCTGAAACCTTCTGTCATATCCCTGAACGAATCACTGTTCAGGGTACTTTCCGCATCAGTAATGAATTTACGGATATAAGACTTCTGTTTATCAGCTATGTTCTTATATTTCGGATAGACATAGGTAAATCTGTATCTTTCAGAATAGTTAAACCTGATTTTTGGGTTTATCTGGAAGTATTCCTCCGGTCCAATATCATCTGTTTTATCAACCTTTATTATATATCCGCCTGTCAGATCATCACCTTCCGTTTCATCCGGATTAAGCTTACTGATATCCACTCTGTTCTTGTCACGCTTAATTCTTTCCATTAGTTGATATACTCCGATATAATCGCCGTTGAGCCACACTTCACAGAAGCGGTTCCTGGGCTGCCAATCTCCCATCTTGCTGCCCAGGTAGAATGTAAGAGCATTTCGAAGCATCGTCTTGTCCGAGTAAGGTGCATACAGCACCCAGTCTTCCTCCTTAGGCATTCCAAGAAGCGCTGCACTGGTTTCGTCTCCTTCGGAAGTCCTCAATTCAATTGAATAGCTTTTCTTGGGAAACATCTGGGATGACTGGCCCCTTATTTCAATTCCTATATAACCGTCATAATCCGTAGCCTCCTGGAATTGATTGTTTGGATTTCCCGGACCATTGTCAATAATCTTCATCCTTGCAGTGATCTTTGGATCGTTTACTATCTGCCTGCCCTCTGTATCGATAATTATCAGCGGCAGGTGCGTGAAATCAGTACGCGGATCTCTGAACCACTGGGGAGGGTCACTGTAATTATGGCTCTCGTCACTTATACCGGCGATAAGAAAAGTGGTTGATGAGAGGTCAGATGATTCTGCATTGCAGTTATGAACCTGAAGCGCCAGAAGGTTCTCCCCTTCCTTCAAAAATTCCCTGATTACCTGTTTTTCAATTACAAAGCGTGCAGGAATACCTCCTGAAGGCAAACGGGCTTCGTATGAATCGAGAATGGCATATTCATTAAAGGCCGGCTCGATACCCGGTGTCCCGATGTTTGCCCGTGCAATTTCATTACCATTGAGATAGGCGACAAAACCATCGTCAAAGTCGACGAACAGGTATAACATTGTTATAACGGAAGTATCGTGAATAATGAAATTACGTCGAAGATAAATTGAAGGAACATTGGGCACCACGGTCATATCATCGTCGTCACCGTATCCAATTCCCCCCTGTCCTGTTTGCCATGAGGAATCATCAAATCCGGGAGCATTCCATCCTGCAGGAGGTTGGGAATATCCCAAAAAATATGACCATATCTCATCTGCTGACACTATGGCCTCCCAGTGATCGGCCTGTTGTGCTCGAAGCACCACGGAAAAACCGGCAAGAATGAATAATAAAAAGATGAATCTTCTGCGCATTTTTGGAATGGTTTCAGGCAAAGGTATAACTTACATAGCGGTTAACATTAATCATTTGCAAATTATTGCACACCGGACTTCAAATTTCAACATTATAAACAATTGTCCGGAAAAACAAGGCAACAAGTTCTTCAACTGTCCGATTTGTGTTTATTTTGCCAGACCAAATCATTTTGTAAAAACCGTGAAAAATGGTACAGATAAGTCAATCTACCCTCGATTTTCTCAGCGATCTGAAATATAATAATGAAAAGGACTGGTTCAGCAGTAACAGGAAGCGTTATGAAGCAGCCAGGGCGGAATATGATAGTTTCGTGCAGGCTGTCATCGGAAGGATAACGGAAATGGATCCAATTCTCAAGGGGCTGGAAGCTAAAAGCTGCATATACAGGATCAACAGGGATATCAGGTTCAGTCGCGATAAAACCATCTACAAAACACACCTGGGTGCAATTATCGTCAGGGGAGGAAGAAAGAACGCTGACCGCTTTGCCGGATATTACATTCACATAGAACCGGGAAACAACAGTATGATTGCAGGAGGGGCATATATGCCTCCCATGCCCTGGCTTAAGGCGATCAGGGAGAATATAGAAGAAAAAGGAGAAGCGCTTTTAAAGATACTTGACAACAAGGAATTCAGGACAATTTTCGGGGAGATAGAAGGAGAAAAGCTGAAGGGTGTACCAAAGGGTTTTTCAAAGGAAAACGAGTATATTGAGCTCCTCAGAATGAAGAGTTACCTCGCTTCAACTATCGTTTCAGATAAAGATGTGTTAAAGGCTGATTTCTTTGATTATACAATAAGAGCATGCAAGGTCATTAAACCCCTTATCGATTTCCTGAATGACTATTGACGATTCAGGCTTACTAATAGCACCTGGTAACCGTTATTGTATCGATTGTCATCGGAGGGTTTAAATACCTTGTCGAATCCGTGTTATCCATTTCGTATTTCCTGATCTCGGCCTCAGTGGTGTTGCATATGGTTCGCTCAGCTGAAACGGAGTATGACTGGTCCTTTTCGCCGTCATTGACGATGACAGTAAAAGTGGTTTTGCATTTATAACAACCTGAATCCTTGTTACAGGCAAACAGCATCACTGGAAACAGAAGCAGAAGCAACTTTTTCATAGCACATATATCCTGTTAAAATTTTCTAATTACGGGGATCTTTCTCATCCGCAGGTTCATCGGTGTTACTTCGAGATATTCGTCATCCTTGATCTGCTCCAATGATTCTTCGAGCGAATAGCTTATTTTCGCTGCAATCCTGTAGCTCTCATCCGAACCCGATGCTCTCATATTGGTTAATTTCTTTCCCTTTATCATATTCACTTCAATGTCTTTTGCCCTGGTGCTTTCGCCAATCACCTGGCCCCTGTACACATACTCTCCCGGATCGATATAAAAGCGCCCTCTGTCGCGGAGTCTGTCGAGTGCATAGCCTGTTGCCATTCCTTCATCGAGTGAGACGATGGATCCGTTCTGCACGGGCAGAAGATCGTCGCCCTTATAACGGCCGTAGGCCCTGAACCTGTGATACATAACTGCTTCGCCCGAAGTTGCCGTGAGCATGCTGTTTCGCAGGCCGATAAGTCCGCGCGACGGTATGTCAAACTCAAGGTGGATAATGTTCCCCCTGGGTTCTATCACGGTCATTTCTCCCTTTCTGGTAGTAACAAGCTCAATTACCCTGCCCGATAATTCAGCAGGCACATCCACCGAAAGAGTCTCATAGGGCTCACATTTCACTCCGCCGATAGTCTTCAGCAGCACTTTCGGCTTACCGACCTGAAATTCATATCCTTCTCTCCTCATTGTCTCAATAAGAATAGAAAGGTGAAGAATTCCCCTGCCGAAAACGATAAAGGTGTCCTCTGAACTTGTTTCTTCGACCCTCAGTGCAAGGTTCTTCTCGGTTTCCCTGAAAAATCTTGTCCTTAAATGACGTGAAGTTACAAATTTACCTTCTTTTCCGTAAAGAGGCGAATTATTTATGGTGAAAACCATGCTCATGGTAGGTTCGTCCACCTCGATTCTCTGAAGGGCTTCCGGCGAAATGAGATCAGCCAGGGTATCCCCTATTTCAAAGTCATCAAGACCGATAACGGCACAGAGATCACCGCATCTGACACTTTGAGTCTTTACCCTGCCAAGTCCTTCAAATACATACAGTTCCTTTACCCTGACCTTTTTTACTTCTCCTCCCTTCTTGCAAAGGGTATAGTCGTTTCCTGCAACAATCTCTCCCCTGAACACCCTTCCGATTGCAATCCTGCCGACATAGCTTGAATAGTCAAGAGAGGCAACCTGCATCTGGGCTGTGCCTTCGACAAAGCGGGGTTGAGGTATTTGTTCAATGATCGTATCGAGAAGTGCCGTGATATCTGTGGCAGGTTTCCTCCAGTCGCGGCTCATCCACCCATACTTTGAGGATCCGAACAGTGTTTCGAAATCAAGCTGGTCGTCCGATGCATCGAGGTTGAACATCAGGTTGAAAATATCCTGCTGGACCTCATCGGGTCTGCAGTTTTCCTTGTCAACCTTGTTTACCACCACAACAGGCTTCAACCCCAGGTTGATAGCCTTACCCAACACGAATCTGGTCTGGGGCATTGGCCCTTCAAATGCATCCACCAGCAAAAGAACACCGTCGGCCATTTTAAGCACCCTTTCCACCTCACCGCCGAAATCAGCATGCCCGGGTGTGTCAATAATATTGATTTTTACACCTTTGTAACTAACGGAAACATTTTTTGAAATAATTGTGATTCCCCTCTCCCTCTCAAGATCATTGCTGTCGAGAATGAGGTCGCCTGTATCCTTCCGTCCATCCGACACCTTGCATTCATGGATGATACGGTCGACCAGTGTTGTCTTTCCGTGGTCGACATGTGCAATGATGGCGACATTCCTTATTTCCTGCATATATTTATTAAAAGACCTGCAAAAGTAATATTGTTGAATTTATTAATGCCAAAAACACATTAAATAATATTGAATGAACCCCGCGTGTATAAAATATATAAACACATATCTATGTAATATTCAATCACATGAGATTCCACTCTTAAGCAGGGCCATTAAAATAAAAATTATTTTATGATGAAAAAAACTCGTATCTTGTAAGATTGGACCATGAAATATGAAACCCGCATATGTACAGACATGTATTTATATAATTTTCAGTCA
>JAAYQC010000187.1 GCA_012519515.1 Bacteroidales bacterium
AGTAATAAACAGATGGCTGTCCCTGAAGGTTATCACCGTTGTCCAGAAGTATCACCGGGGTGGGTCCGCTTCGCACTTTCCTGACATAGGAAGCCACGGAGGCAAGGGAAACATCTATTTCCTCCTGTTCCGTAAAATCGTATGGAAGAACAAAACCATGCAGGTCTGTTGTCTCAAGTATTATCAGATTATCTTTGCCGCCACTTGTGCAGGACATCAGGACCGCGGATAGTAAAACGGCAATCCGGGCAACATCAGATATATGTCTTCTCATGTTTAAGAATATGGAGTAAAATTTCCGATTTGGCAGATCTGTATTTTTCACGCCATAAACTTAAAAAAGAATATTTACTTTAGCTTGATTTTCCATTCTCAAATAAGCGGATAATCATTAAAGATGCTTAACTCTATTTAAAATCAAGAAAAATGACTCAGACCGGACTCGATCAGATCAGGTATGAAACCCCGGCGGGGCTCACCGGAAAAAGAATCGGACTACTTTGCCATGCTCCCAGTGTGGCATCCGATTATACCCATATCATCTCTGTTTTCCTGAAGAAATCCGATTGCAGGCTTGCGGCCATCTTCGGTCCCCAGCACGGTCTCCATGGACAGACACAGGACAATATGATAGAATGGAGCGGATCGCTTCATCCGGTCCTGGGAATCCCGGTCCACAGCCTGTACGGAGAACACAGGAAACCTACCGTGGAAATGCTTGCCGGACTGGATGCATTCGTTGTCGACTTGCAGGATGTGGGTGCCCGCCTCTATACCTATATATGGACTGTCAAGCTTTGCATGGAGGCCTGCGCTGAATCAGGAATCCCGGTCTGGATCCTCGACCGGCCAAACCCCGTTGCCGGAATCGCCCTCGACGGCCCGGTGCTTAAGGAAGAGTACTTTACATTTGTCGGAGGTGCCTGCATCCCGCTGTGCCACAGGATGACAATCGGTGAAATGGCGCTTTGGGTCAGGGAAAAACACGAAATACACTGCGACCTGAATATAGTGTGGATGAAGAACTGGAGAAGAAATTCCTTTTTTAACGAGACCGGCCTTCCCTGGATCCTGCCCTCCCCAAATATGCCCACACTCAGCACGGCATTGGTTTACCCCGGGATGGTTCTGGCAGAAGCCCTGAATATCTCCGAAGGCAGAGGAACAACAATACCCTTCGAACTGTCGGGCGCTCCCTATATCGATGCTGAAGAGCTTAAGGATAACCTTGATGCAAGAAGGATCAGGGGATGTGTTTTCAGAATTCATAACTTCATCCCCACTTTCAACAAGTATGCCGGACAGACATGCAACGGGATACAAATCCATGTAACCGATCCATCTGCTTTCCTGCCGGTGCTTACTGCTTATGAATACTTCTCGGCAATTATAGAAACTTCCCCCGCGGGCTCATTCAAATTCAACGACCCTCCCTATGAGTATGAATACAGGCTTATGCCCTTCGATATATTGTCAGGCGATTCAATTATGAGAAATTCACTGATTAACGGAGTTCCTTCAAAAATTGAAAGAGAAAGATGGGTAAGTGAAATAAGTCTGTTTGAAGATGATTTCAGGCAGATGTCGGCTTATCCCGATTGAACAGATACTGTGCCCTTTATATCTCCAGTGAATACTTGCCAAGCTTCTCTATAAGCTGCTGGGGGAAAATTGGCTTGACAATATAGTCATCAAAGCCCGAAGAAATTATCTTCTCGCGGTCACCTAGCAGGCTGTAGGCTGTCTGAGCAATTATGATGACATCTTTCCGGAGTTCCCTGATGACCTTTGCCGCACCGTAACCATCAATGCGGGGAAGCTGAATATCCATGAGAATTATATCTATGTCGGGATTTGCCCTGGCTATTTCAATAGCTTCCTTTCCATCGCAGGCGCTTAATAGTGAGGCGCCCGTCTTTTCAAGGATTTTATTAAGGTAAAGCCGGCTTGATACGTCATCCTCGACTATCATAATTTTCTTTGTCCTCAGGAAATCATTCACCATGTTGCCCGGTTTTATTCAAAAAGTCCGTCATCCCTCACCAGAAGCAATATTGCTGATTGTGGAATAACTACATATTTTTCCCTGTTGAATTCAATTTCAATTGCACTGCCCTGAAGGTAGACTGCCTGATCACCCTCCTTTGGTTGCAGGGGAACATATTTTGGTTCCTCCGTCCTGCTTTTCCACGGTTCATCTATATCGTTTATCGTAGGAATCGGATAACCCGGCCCTGCCTTGACAACAAAACCTATCTGTACTTTTTCGCTCTCATTCACACCTGGCGGCAGGTATAATCCGCTTTTTGTCTTCGACTGCGGAATCTTAGGCTTTATCAATACCCTGTCGCCTATAACTATTAATTTACCAAGATCCTTTTCATCAAGTAATACGCCCATGTCAGATTTCATTTTTAACAAAAATATCATTTTTCGTCTTAACCCTGGACCTTCTTGACATTATTGGCTAATATTGCACTAATGTATGAACGCAGCTTCTGAAGCTTTATTTTATTAATGGAAGCGGATACTTATCTTAGCATCAGATCATTCTCACAAGGCCTTTACAAGGATAAGGGAAGCAGGTTTATTTCAATGGCCTGGCCTGTAACCAATCAGGAAGAGATCAAAGACATTCTGATGCAGGTCAGGAAAGAACATCATTCTGCCAGGCACTGCTGTTATGCCTGGATGCTCGGTCATGAACGCGACAACTTCAGGCTGAATGATGACGGGGAACCTTCCGGCAGTGCAGGAAAGCCCATTATGGGACAGATAAACTCTTTCAAACTTACTAATATACTGATTGTGGTTGTCAGATACTTCGGGGGCAAGCTTCTCGGAATCAGTGGCCTGATAAACGCCTACCGTTCAGCCGCCGAATCAGCCATTAATAACGCTGAAATAACCGAACACCGTGTTATGGATTACTATAAACTCAGCTTCCCCTACTCTTCCATTAACGATGTAATGAAGATAATAAAAGACGAAGAAGCAAACCAGTCAGACCAGTCATTCGATCTGGAATGCCGGATGACAATCAGTTTCAGAATAACACAAAGAAACAGGATACTTGCCTCGCTCGACAGGGTAAGCGACCTGAAGTACATCCACATAGGCACATACTGATTTCAAAGCCATAAAAGTTGTTAGCTAATTATCAACATCCATTCTGACCTTGGCAGTTCTTGAATACATTTGTTTTTGGCAATAAACAATGTATCTAATCCGCCAAAATCATGAAAAACAGAAGCCTGGTTTCAATAGATGATTTTACTTCCGACGAGGTACTGAAGATCCTTGACCTTGCAGCCGAATTTGAAAAGAATCCGGTAAGCCGTCTTCTCGAAGGGAAAGTCATTGCAACACTATTTTTTGAACCTTCGACACGTACCCGGCTAAGCTTCGAAAGTGCCATAAACCGCCTGGGCGGAAAAATTGTAGGATTCTCCGAAGCCGGCGCCACAAGCCTTGCAAAGGGAGAATCACTTCACGATACCATAAAGATGGTCAGCAGCTACAGCGACCTTATTGTGATGAGACATCCGATTGAGGGAAGCGCCAGATATGCCAGCGAGATTGCTTCAGTGCCAGTTATAAATGCCGGCGATGGCGCAAACCAGCATCCCACGCAAACCATGCTCGATCTCTATTCGATAAGAAAAACCCAGGGAACACTCAATAACCTGAATGTCTTCATGGTGGGCGACCTGAAGTACGGAAGGACCGTTCATTCACTGATGATGGCAATGTCGAGGTGGAACACCACTTTCAACTTTATTTCGCCCGAAGAACTTAAAATGCCTGAGGAATTCAAGATATACCTCGAAAACCTCGGACTTAAATATTACGAACACCTCGATTTCACAGACATAATATCAAGGGCCGACATCATTTATATGACCAGGGTGCAAAGGGAAAGATTTTCTGACCCTATCGAATATGAAAAGGTAAAAAATGTGTATGTCCTGAAAAATTCCATGCTGGCAAATACAAAACCCAACATGCGCATACTGCATCCACTGCCAAGGGTAAACGAAATTCACACTGATGTGGATTCAAATCCGAAAGCCTATTATTTTGAACAGGCTTTGAATGGGGTTTATACCAGACAGGCTATTCTGTGTTCACTCTTAGGAATCAAATAATCCGGAAGCTGAAATGAAAGAACCAAAACAACTAAGCGTAAGCGCGATTGAAAGCGGGACTGTCATCGACCATATCCCTGCAAAGACTCTCTTTAAAGTCATTTCAATACTCGGACTCGACCATATCGACAGCCAGATCACATTCGGAACAAACCTCGAAAGCAAGAAACTGGGAAGAAAGGCCATCATAAAAATATCAGGGAAATTCTTTGAGGACAATGACATAAACCGTATTGCACTGGTCGCCCCTGAAGCAAAGCTCAACATAATAAAGGATTATGAGGTAGTTGAGAAAAAAGTGGTGGAAGTACCTGATGCAATCGTGGGAATCGCCAAATGCATGAACCCAAAGTGTATAACCAACTATGAAAAAGTGACCACCCGTTTCAAGGTTGTCTCAAAGAAGAACGTGGCGCTCAAGTGCCATTATTGTGAAAAGATAACAAACCAGGAGAATCTGCAAATCATCTGATCGCGTAAGTCAACCGGCCCTGTTACCTTAGTCGCTCGTATGACCTGATCAGCTTTTCATCTTTACGAATCCCAAGCCAGGCCAGGATACTTAAAAAAAGCATTATCAACGGAAGAAAAGTCCTGAATACGGGAGAAAGTACCGCCTGATAGTCTCGCGCAATTGAATACGCGCACCATGCAACAATGGCAACCAGAACTGCTGATAAAATTGTGCTGGCAACAGCTAACTTTATCTGTTGTTGCCGCTTCCTGTACAGAAAAATTGCTATAAGCGGAAGAATTATCAGCAGCAAACCAATAATTGGAATTATTAGCTGACTTTCCCGGATCAGGGTGGCCTCTCCGGGTCCATTCATCCATAAACCCCGGTAATTCATAATAATTTCCGCTCCCGAATCATTAATAAAGCATAAAAAATCACCGCTGAGGAATAATGCTGATATCCCGGAAGTCAGTAACAGGTATAAAGATTGAATTCTCTGGATCATGATATAATATTTTTCAGGACAACCCGGACCATACCTGATTGCCTCTGCGAAAATATCAAGAATGAGCCAGATTCCGGTTTGATTGCTGATAATATTTTCAAATCGAAGGATCACGCGGCAGCCGGAGCTCCGGACGAAGGATAAAGGAACAGGTGTAAGAAAGAGTGAGAGGATTTGCTATCTTTGGTCTTTGTTTTTTGTACGACCTTTAAAATAAATTACATCCGGATGAAAAAGAAGACCGAACTGATAACAAACCGCGACGGAAGTATATTCCATCTGAATCTTCTTCCCGGCGACATTGCCGACAAAATAATTGTTGTGGGTGATCCCGGACGGGTTGATATGCTATCGTCCCTCCTTACCGACATAAGGGTAAGAAAGGAGAACAGGGAATTCAAAACAGTCACTGGATTCGCGGGGGGAACTGAAGTAAGCATTATATCCTCAGGTATTGGAACGGACAATGTAGATATCCTGATCAATGAACTCGATGCCCTTGTCAATATCGATCTTGCCACCGGTGAACCAAAACAGGATACTGTCTCGCTTACCATAATCAGAATAGGCACATCGGGAGGAATCAGGGAGGATGTTCCCACCGGATCGTGTGTTCTTACGGAAACTGCCGTGGGCTTTGACGGCCTTATACATTTTTATGAAGGATACGACTGGCTCCTCGATAATGTACTCTCATCCGTGATGGCAGAGTATCTTGAGTGGCCTGATACCCTGGCCTTCCCGTATGCTGTAAATGCAAACAGGGAACTTGCCGGAATGTTCAGTGCCGAAAACTTCGTTAGAGGAATTACCATTTCAGCGCCGGGCTTTTACGGACCGCAGGGCCGAAATCTCAGGCTCGGTACTTTCGACAGCGAGATTAATGGCAAACTTGCTGAATTCTCGTTCCGCGGACGAAAAATATGCAACTACGAAATGGAAAGTTCGGCTATTTACGGCCTCTCGGGGCTTCTTGGGCACAAGGCACTAACTGTTTGTCTTGTTATAGGGAACCGCGTAACGGGTGAATTTATCAATGACTACAAGCCGGCAATAATGAATCTCGCCGAAACGGTTTTGAAAATAATCTGACGAAAAGAAAATCTGACAATTTCTACAAATTAGTCCTGTACCAGTCAATAGCTTCCTCCAAACCCTGCCTTACCGTATGCGTGGGTCTGTATCCAAGTAACCTTTTTGCTTTTTCTATTGATGCCAGCGAATGGGGTATGTCGCCTGCTCTTACCGGTCCATGTCGCGGGCTGATTTTCGTGACTTCCCTGTCATAGCGTCCGATCAGATGTTTAATAATATCAAACAGTTCATTCAGAGTTGTTTGTTCTCCGTGGGCAACATTGTAAACCTGATTGACTGCTCCCGGATCACTTGCAAGAGCGGCAAGATGATTTGCCTGAACTACATTGTCAATAAAGGTAAAATCTCTTGAATATGTACCGTCACCGTTTATAACCGGCACCTCATGGTTTATTAGTTTTTTTACAAAGAGAGGGATCACTGCAGCATAAGCTCCCATTGGATCCTGTCTTCTGCCAAAAACGTTGAAATAACGTAACCCGATTGATTCGGCACCGTAAGTGGCGGCAAAATTAGCAGCATACAGCTCATCAACATATTTTGTAATAGCATAGGGAGAAAGAGGTTTGCCAATCCTGTCCTCCACTTTCGGCAATCCGGGATGATCTCCGTATGTTGAAGAACTGGCGGCATAGATAAACCTTTTCACTCCTGCTTCCTTCGAAGCATACAGCATCTTTACAAAACCTCCGATGTTGACATCGGTGGAAGTAACCGGATCTTTAATTGACCGCGGCACCGAGCCGAGAGCAGCCTGGTGAAACACGTAATCAACACCCTGAACCGACTTTTCACAGTCGGAATAATTTCGGATGTCTCCTTCAATGAGTTCAAAACGGGGATTGCCTGAGAAGGGGGCAATGTTCTCTCTCTTTCCGGTCGAGAAATTGTCAAGGCATACAACTGAATTACCTG
>JAAYQC010000188.1 GCA_012519515.1 Bacteroidales bacterium
CAAGAACAGTAAATGCTGTGGCAGTCGCAGGAAACAAGGTAACACTAACACTCGCAAGCCCGGTAGCCTACGGGGATGTGGTTACAGTGGCTTATAACAAGCCCGCAACAAACCCGCTGCAAACACCACAGGGTGGACAGGCACAGACAATGTCTGCACGGAATGTGATCAATAATGTAGCAGAAATTCCAAATCAACCACCATTCGTGAGTATTTCATCGCCTACCAAAAACACGGGGTACATTGCACCTGCAACAATTACAATAGAAGCAAATGCAACAGATTCTGACGGAACTATTATAAAGGTTGAGTTCTACAATGGTCAGGTCAGACTTGGCGAGGTAACAAAGGCACCTTACTTATTCAAATGGAAAAATGTGCCGGAAGGTAACTATCTGATTACTGCAGTTGCCACTGACAATAATAATGCACGGACGGTTTCTGATCCGGTCACCATTGTTGTTAATAAATCTGCTTCCAGAAATAATCAATCACCCTTTGTAAAAATTAAAAGTCCGGATAAAGGGAAAGTTTTCAAGAAAAGTGAGTCTATAATCCTGGAAGCAGAAGCCTCAGATTCTGATGGAACAATAAGCAAAATTGAATTCATGATTGGAGATAAGGTTATAGCTGTATTAACCGAAGCTCCCTGGATATTTAACTGGCAAAATGCTGACACGGGGCAATTTCTTGTAACTGCGATAGCAACAGATAACCTTGGAGCAGTTTCTCAATCATCTGAAGTAGATTTTACTGTTTATGAAGAAAAAAATCCAGGCTTAACAATGCTAAGCCTCTATCCAAACCCAAATGAAGGCCATTTTAAGGTTGAAATGGCAAAAGAAACTGATTCTGAAAGACTTTTTACTGTTTATAGTTTATCAGGTCAAGCTTTATACAACGAGAAGGGTGACGGGTATGAGGTTGTCACAGAATTCAATTTAAGTGAATTACTTCCAGGGACATATATTCTTGCTGTATCTTCAGATAACAAAATAATCGATAGCAGAAAGTTCACAAAAAGGTAAGAGTCACAAACAAAAACAGCCCCATCATAAAACTGAAAATGTGATTTGACCAGGATATGTGACTCTCTTTTTACCGGGGTTGCACTGGGTGACCGGAAAACTTGTGCTTATTTCCAAATAATGTTCTGAAAATCAGTTTAATGTCACCAAAAAAACTACGTTCTCGAACATAGGCCAAATTCATACGCGTTTTGTCCGGCCAGATAACCTCATTGAAATACTTCTGTGGATCATGTACCCTGGACAATAGCTCTTCCTCCCTCGCGTATTTAATTGATGCCGGACTGGTAAGGCCCGGTCTGACAGAAAGAATATCTCTTTCTTCGCCCTTTAGACGAGCGGCATAGTCTGGCATATCAGGACGTGGACCCACAAAACTCATATCACCGATCAGTATATTCCACAGCTCCGGCAACTCGTCAATTTTAAATTTTCGAAGAATTGCCCCGATCGGAGTAATTCTCTTCTCTCCTTTAATTGAAATGGAGCTTCCGCCATGGTCAACAATCATTGTCCTGAATTTATAGATAGTGAATGGTTTTCCATGACGTCCTGCTCTCTCTTGCCTGAAAAAGACCGGTCCCTTTGAACCGAATCTGACCAGCAAACCCGCTATCAATAAGACAGGAGATAGAATCAAGAGACCAAAAAATGAGGCAATGATATCAAATATCCTTTTAAGCACCATTTTTCACGGAGACTTTAAAGATATTAATCCTGAACGACGCCTTCTTCGTGATTGTCAGGAAGAAACTCCACCAGCAAATAGTCATCCTTCAGTTCCTTTAAAACGGACATATATCTGTTGCCCGAATGAGCCTTTATTACTGCATGGTTATTCCTTGAAATCGTTGATAAACATCTGAATTTCATCCGCCAGGCTATCTCATACATGATCCTGTTCATTGTCACCCCGATACCATGGCCACGATAATTCTTATCAATCAATCTGCCAACAAAACACTTTCTGTTCACAAACAATCGAAGAAAGAAATAACCGACCAGACTGTCATTGATGAATGCCCCCATCATTAGGAAAGAAGGTTTTCTGATCTGTCTGACTATTGACTTGAATTCAAAAGAATGTGGTTTAAAATAAGTCAAATCCGAAGCAGGCTGATTCCTTATCAATTCATAAAGGCTGGCAGATTCAGCAATGGAAATCCTCCTGAAGACAACAGAATGATGCTGAATTTCTTTAAAAACTTCCCGGGTGACTCTGTCTAATCTTTTGTGATATAAGAGATAAAAAAGTAAATCATTCACTCTCTCAATAATTATCCAGATGAACCCAAGATTGTGTTTTATGAACAATAAAATTTGTTCCATTACTTAAATCCCATAAGATCCGCTTTTAATCCCCTGTTAACCGGCAACTGCCATAGCAATTTACACCAGTTATGATTGCCTTCAATCAGTTCAACCCCCTCTTCAGTTACCGCGATATCCCAACCAACGGATCTGTTACCGGATGCATTTTGTGCTGCAGTACCTGCAAGCTCAAGAACTCTTTCCCAATGTGGAATTCTGAAGCCTTCTATTTTTATGCCGGTAACCGGATGAACAGATGCTGAATCTCTGGTTATATCACTGAACACCCCGGGTCCTGTAACGATTCCGGTCTTCAGATCAACCGGAGCCGCGATGTTTCCTGCCCCCATATTGTCAACAGGGGAGTTTACCGAGATCCGTAGCCTTGCAGCAAGGAAAATCACCTCATTCTTATCTGTTTGTGTGATAATTCTTATGGTATTGAGCCCTGATGGCGAGAGTTCATTCAAGTCATTATGCTGTATGACAAACTCTTCCACAAGATCATAGTGATGTTGCTTCATATAGTCAAGAAGTTTCTGAGGTGTATAAGTTCCTGAACTAATCACTTCCACTTCCTTCCCTACCTGCCCCCTTGATCCTTTGAGAACCAGTCGTTCTGATTTCCGGAGCATTTCATTTAACTCAACACTATCAGAAGAAAATCCGGAAATATGTAAAAACATTCTCTTAACCAATAATTTGTAATGGTTGAGAAATTGTACCTTATTTTCAAGTAATTCTCTTGAACCTTTTGGGTTCATGCGAAGCTGGTATTCATACATAAAACCGGTACCAGCCCATTCTTCACGTTCAGATCGGGGTTTGTCATAAAACCTGAAGCAATAATAATCCTTGAAAGAAATATTGTATCTGAAAACCGAAAAAATCGAGTCAAAAATGATACATGGCCTGGATCTGCCAGATTTTTCCGAAGCATATCCCAGGAATCTCCCAAGCAGTTTCCAATCTGATTTTTTCAGGTAATAGAAAAAGTATAATAGGCGTTTAAAGATAGTCATGTCCGTTTTTACTCATTATCAATGTAAGAACCGAGATAAAACTCAGCGTTTTTACTTGTAAATAAACCTGATGCCTCTAGTGAACATGAGGAATATATACTTCTTTTCCTACTGTCATGTTTGAGTTCACGGATAAACTGGCACATATCCTTAATATTAGTTTTCTCGAAGACTTCTCCGATTTTGTGACTTTTGATCAGGTCTCCGATACCTGAATCAGGTGAAGCAATAGCCAGAACAGGCAGTCCGGCAGCCATAATATTGTAAATCTTGCTGGGGATACTAACATCAGGGGTTTTATCGTCAAGAATAATCACAGCAATATCTGCCTCACAAAGAGATTCATACAATTCAGAATCATCTCTAAAAGGAAGCATCAGACAGTTAGTAAGTCCATCGGTTTTAATTCTTCTAGATATCTCATTGCTTCTTTCTCCACGGCCTATAATCTGAAATATAATATCAGTCTCCTCACGAAGGGTATTAGCTACATCCAACAGTGTCTCCACATTATGGGTTACGCCAATATTCCCGGAATACTGAACTATGAACTTATCCTGCAATCCGTCTCTTTTTAAGATATTATTCCTTTCCTTTGGAATCGGTTTCAGATGCGAGAAGGCTGACCAATTAGGAATCACTGTGATAGCACTGTCTGGCGCATAACTGTTGATTCGCGTTCTCATGGCATCACTCAGTGTATAAATCATGTGAGCATGCATAAATACTCTTTGGTTGCGTCTGCTCCACCACCGGCATAGCAATCCTTTCTCACTGAATCCATTTGCCTTCAAGGCATCGGGATAAAGGTCAAAAACCAGGATTGAGTATTTTCCCCTGAACCATGGAGCCATAAGATAAGCCGTGGGAGGTACTGTGAAGAAAAATTTATCATACCTGTTATACCTGAATTTAAGCAGAAGAAATATCTGAACCGATGCTACCATCCAGGAGACCATCTTTTTGAAATTACTCCCCCTGTTATAGCGGACAATACTCTCAAGTCTAATTCTATGGTCAAGGGGAGTATCCTGAACCCTGACACTTCCGGTAATCAGCACAATTTCGTCAAAGTAACTAACGAATGCATTCACAATATCAATTGTCAGATAGCCTGTTGCCTGATTAATAAAGACTAATCGCCGGAGAGGATCCACTTTTCCCGAGTTTTATTCAGGGTTTAAATATGTCAATGAACGTTCTGGCAGCAGAACTTACTCTTTCATTATACTCCTGGTAGAGCATCTTTCCCGGTTCACGTTCCGGGAAAGTTGCAAGAATTCCGGCAAGAGCTTTGTAGTCTTCAGGTTCAAAAAAGCATCCATCCGGACCAAGTTGCTCAATATTTACCGGAAGTGAAGAGGCTATTACAGGTACCTGCAATGATATAGCATCTTCAATTACAGTACTCCAACCTTCAAAAAAACTGGGTTGTATTACCGCTCGTGAATGCTTCATCAGCAATAACTGCTCATTCCGGGGAATGACACCCAACAGGCTGATATGTGGCTTGAGATTGTTATCAGCAATGATAGAATGCAGTTCTCTCATATAAGATGAATGAGATTCATCAGGAAATCTTCCGGTCATAGCCATGTGTATTTTCTTACCGTCCTGTTTTAATAGAGCCATAGACTGTAAAAGGACACGGTGATTTTTGTGCTTGTGAAATTGATTTGAGATCATATAATAGTCTTCAGGAAGACCATATTTCTTTCTGATTTCTTCAATATCAAGTTTGTCAATATCTTCTATCACTGATACAAAATGAAAAATATGTACCTTCATTTTTTCTCTCAGCCTGAAGAATTTCTTAAAATCATCTGCCACAGATTGGCTGGACACAACCAGATCATCACTATTCTTTAGAATAAATTTAATCCTCGCAGTACGCTCCATTCTTTTCCTTCGGGAAAAGAATTCAGGATAATACTCATGCTGCAGATCCGCATACCAGGAAACCAGTCTGGTTTTGCTCTTCGTTTTTACAGGATAATCATGAAGAGGATAAATTCCATCCAATTCATATTTTTTCAAAATATCAGATACAAATACGTTTTTTCGGGTTATCCATGATTTTATATAACCTGTTGCCACTGTTGGAAACGGCCATCTTATCAAATGTAGAAGAGGATAATCAATTCTATCTGCAAACGACTTAAGCTCATCTTTGTAGAATAAAAATATTTCGGGCTTTTCCTTTTCTTCAAGAAAATTAAGAGTTCTGATCAGGTTTAAAATATAAATAATTCCCCCCATCCATACAGGGTTGAATTTAAAAATGATACCAAGACGTAATCTTTTCTTTTGTTCCATTGTATATAGTTTTTAATTGTTTACATGCCAGTTGTTAATGAGGTCTTTTATTCCATCGTCAATTCCCCAACGAGGACTCCACCCTATACTCTTTAGTTTTGACACATCAGCAAGGAGATGTTCCCGTTCCACTTTACGGACTCTGGAAGGATCCACTTCAATCGTGATTTTTTCATTGAGTTGCCGTTCAAAAGCCTGAACAATCTCAACTACGGAATATTCAATACCACGCCCAAGATTAAAGATATCAAAACCCGGCAAGTCCATGGTCAGTAATAAACTCACCGCACTTGCCATGTCATGTGTATGAATGAAGTCGCGCTTAGGAGTCAGGTTGCCAAGCTTTATTGTGCGTTGACCTTCCCTCAATTGTCTCTCAATTTCCGGAATAAGATGAGGATTAGTCTCATTAGGCCCGAAAGCGTTGAAGAAACGGCACACTACCGTATTAATTCTGGTTTCCAGCCAGAATTTTTTTAACAGATGCTCTCCGGTAAGCTTGCTAAGCCCGTAGATATCCAGCGGCAACTGCTGAAATCCCTCATTAACAGCTTCGTCACAAATAGGATAGACGGCAGCGGTAGAAGCAAAAAAAATCTTTTTCAAGCATTTCAACTTACTTCCTGCTTCCAGCACATTCATTGTACCTCTTATATTCGTATCTGCAGACTCAAATGGGTGCTTGTTACAATACGGGATAAAATGAATAGCTGCCAGATGCACAATAATATCAGGCTGAATGATTTTAACTGCCCGATTAACCTCATTTCTGTTGCGAATATCCGCCAGAAAAAAATGATCATCTTTTACATCTATAAAATCACGACTTCCGAATGAGAGGTTGTCAAGGACAAAGATTTCATGACCTTTACCCTGCAATTCAGGAACAATTGCTGAACCGATGAATCCGGCACCGCCAGTAATTAATGTTTTCATATATAGTTAATTTTAATTAGCTTAATAAAATATACAAATCTGAAAATCGATAAATAAGCACTTAATCAATGTAGATTTTACATAAAATCTAGTTAACAATCTGAATGCAGCCCTATAAATTTTAAATACTTTTTTCCAATATTATCCACGGAATATTTGAATATATCGCGTTTTGCCGCTTTGCCAAATGCAGTCCTTAACTCAGAGTCCTCCATCAAAACAGAGAGCCTCTCTCTAAAAAGTACGTAATCAAAAAGAGGAACCAAGAATCCATTTTTTTTGTCTTCAATCATTTCCGAAGGACCTGCAACACAGTCAAAAGCAACTACAGGAAGCCCTGCTGCCATGGCTTCTCCAATTACATTTGGGAATCCCTCGGAGCTTGAGGTAAAAGCGAAAATCCCACTACGCAGATAATAAGCATCAACATCATCCTGCTTTCCTGCAAGAATAACCCTTGTTTCTGCATTGTGCTCCGTAATTATTGACTGAAGACACTTAGAATTCTTCTGCTTAAGATGATCATATCCCACGATAACCAGTCTCCATTCAAGATCTGACAGGCTAAGGAATAATTCTATCAGCTTGTCATGGTGTTTGGTATTGATTAATCTTCCAACAGTTAAAACTATTTTCTCTCTTTTAATACCAGGTCTCTCTGCAATTTGTCTTATCGGATTTCCAATTACAGCTATATTTCTATTCAGACCAATTTTCCCATAGATTTCTGCCGCTTTCTCTGTCTGTGCAATAATACCCGCTGACAAGGGATAGAGAATTTTCCTCAACAGGCCATGGATTCTCCCAAGGTTCTTATCAGGTTGGCACCTGTCTGAAACAAACACCGGAAATCTCAAACGAAACAAGGCAATCAGCACAAAACTGTTCCAGTACTCACCGAAGCTCAGAATGCTGTCAGGGTTAATTCTCTTGATTGCTTTTCTTAGAAAACAGATTGTTTTTATTGTACACCATAATCGCCATCTGTTATTAAACCTGAATCGCGGAATGCTGATGAGAATATTATCAGGAATCGGATAGAATATCTCCCTTGTAATTCCGTAAAGAACCAAATGTACTTCGATCTCCTCCCTGGCAGCAAAATAGTGCGCAAGCTCTGACATTACCCTCTCCATGCCTCCTGCCTGAAGAGAAGGTATTACAAGACACAGCTTTTTTCTTTCCATATATAACCTGTCTTTCAGCAGGATTCTGGGCTTTATCCCTTATTCTTTGAGCTCTTTAACAGATTGTCAACCATCCAGCCATACGGGTTGAATTTGCCTTCATGCCATACGAGATCGCGATCCCAGTAACCAGGACATGGATCATACCCGTAAGGCGCAAAGCCATAACTGATTTCTACGATTAGAGGATTTTTACCTTCATAAACGTAATCAAATGCCACACATTGAGCATTAAGTTTCTCTGAGGTCTTGAAGGAGAGTCTGATAGTATATTCATCAATCAATGATTTGTCATAAAGTATTTCGCCACTTCCGGAAGCTCTGAAGTCACCCTTCCGGACAAGTCGCTTAATTGCAAAAGCTTTGTCTCCGATAATGACCACGCGAATGTCATGATCATTGTTTGGAATAAAATCCTGAAAATATATATAACCCTTTTCACGCCCGGCAACTCTTGAAAATTCAGTAGTATAAGCCAGCCGAATCACTCCTTTCATAACATCCCATAAAGCAGTCTTTCCCAATCTATACTTACGGAAACGTTCTGAAAGGTTACTCCAGGCTTCGTATTGTACGAATCCTCTTCCGAAGGCTTTTCTGATTAATCTAAATGCCTCATTCCTCGATTTAACAAGCCTGACATTGTCTGAACCTGCGCCAGTTCGCAATTTAAAGACTTTAGGATAATTCGCTCCTATGGCCCACTCCATAGCTTCCTTTTTATCATAAAATGCACACGAAGGCACAAGAGGAGCATTGATCGCTTCAAGCAGATATTTCTGTCCTACCTTATCATCAAAATGCCATACAGTATTGTAATCAGGGAAAACAACTTTGCCTGCAGCCTGAACAGCATAAATAAGTTGTCTCGCAAACTTGCTTGCTTTCGGGCTTTTATGATTGAAATGCCACATAAGAGCATCACAATCAGCCAGCTGATCAATAATATCCGTTCTATAACAATCAACGAGCTTATAGTCAATATTGTTTGATTCACAGTACGGAATCCACCTGTCGCTAAATGAACCTTTAGATCTATGTATTCCTATTCTCATACTAATTATCCAAATAAACTGCAGCCCAGATCTCAAATGAGATCATAATCCACAATGCCTCCATTTCAGTATATTTCAATGCCTTGATATCTTCAAGCCATTCTGAAACCAGATTATACGCAAACAGCCCTCTCTGTTTTATCCCCGGCAGTACCTGGTCATTCAAATACTCTTTGAACTTCACGTCAGAAAAGAATTCTTTCACTGGTATTCCGAAGCCCATTTTGTCCCGAAAGGCAAAATCATCACCTAAAGTAGCTGCTGTTATTTTTTTCAGCAGATATTTTTCACTGTTTCCTCCATAAGGACTTTTCCTCATCATAATAAATTCTTCGGGAATTGAAAAAGCCCCTTTTACAACTTCATTATCAAGAAATGGTACTCTGTTTTCAATTGAATGAGCCATTGACATTTTGTCCTGGCGTATAAGAAGATCCGGAAGAAAAGAACTCATCTCATATTTTACCTGTTTATCAAACCTGGAGCCTGAAAGGGTATCATACAATACCAGTCTGTCAGATAAAGCCCTTTCGCGTGAGAAGCCTCTTTTCAGCCTGCCGGCAAGATATGGTGTCATGTAGGCATTTGACACAATCGCACGTTGCCTGTTGTCGAAGCAATAGCGAAACAGTTCTGAGGGCCTATTCAGGTTTCTGTTCAATTCAATCAACAGCCTTTTGACGCTGAAAGGATATTGTATATCATAGAATCGTTTATAACCGCCAAAAACCTCATCTGCACCCTCCCCACTCAGCAATACTGTAACATGGTCTCTGGCGCACTGTGATAACTTGTAAATAGCTACAGTATTAGGGTGATTCAGAGGTGACTCGAGATGCCATGTCGCTTTCTCAATATTATCAAGATAGTACTCATTATCCAACAAAAACTTATGTGATTTTATGCCCAAAGTTTCCGTAACCCTGTCAATATAGCTCTCCTCACTGAACAACTTGTTTTTAAATACAATGGAAACTGATTCAAGCCTGCCCTTTTCGGTGTTACTGTTAGCAAGCCATGTTACGAGAGATGAGTCTATTCCCCCGGAGAGCTGACATCCCAGTTTTACATCGCTCACCAGCTGACTGCGAACACTTCTGTCCAGCCATTCCCTAAGTTCGTCACTAAAGGAGTCGAGGCTCCCCGGTCGATTACTCCGGCAGTAGCTATTTACATCAAAATATTGTCTTTTTACAACCTTATGCCCAGCTTTATAAATAAGATAATTACCCGGTTCCAGCAACTCTATCCCTGACAAAAGAGTCCCGTTTATGTTGCTCCTGAAAAGCAAAAATTCATCTAGCTTTTCACTATTTAAAACAAAGCTGAAATCCTCAAGAAAATCAAAACTCTTTAATTCAGATGAGAATGCCAGTAGCCTGTCATTCAGAACATAATATAATGGTTTGATTCCGAAGCGATCACGCGCAATATACAATTCCCTGCTTCGCAAATCAATCACAATGAGTGCAAACATTCCATTCAATAGTTCCAGCATTCCTTCAAACCCGTGTTTTAAATACAAAGCCAGAACTATCTCGGTATCAGTGATGCTCCGGAACTTGTATCCCCAGTCCTGAAGTTCTTTCCTGAAATCAAATGCATTGTAAATCTCCCCGTTTAAGGCAATAATGACATTATTATCCGGACTTACCATAGGCTGGTGTCCGTTCATGGAGAGATCA
>JAAYQC010000189.1 GCA_012519515.1 Bacteroidales bacterium
CCATCTGAATCAGTATTTGTATTGATATTAATTGGAACAGCTATTCTTTGGATCCCTCCTACAATAGTATCGTTAGCAGCATCTTCCGCGCGTATTTTATCCATATCGGGAGGATCTACGAATATTGGTATCGGGGGATCTTTTATCTCATTTAGGTTAAAACTGACCGGCAGTTCGTTCGTGGTTATCTGTGAGAACCCCGATGGTGATATCACTGCCATCATGATGATGGCAGCGATTGACATATGTATTATTGTCCTCATGACTATTCAATTGTACGATGAAATAACAAGTAATCATTCCCGGAATAGAATAAAAACAATTGATTACCTTTTACTTTGAATTTATTGATTTTTGGTATTATTTCTTCTTCAATACGGACTGCATCTTCAGGTGAAATAGCTAAAGCATATGTAGCCAACCCCAGTTTAATAGTATTGTTTTTTAAATCAAAGTAACCGGATATTTCATTAGCTGACGCTCTTCCTTCGATAGTTTTGTCCTGTTTGATAACGATGGTATAACAAGTTTTGCATTCTTCGACTGTTGGTTTGGCAACTTTAGAGCTTCCGTCGGCAGATACAAAAGCGTAGAGCCTCCAGGAGCCAAGAATCGGGTGCGTGCCGTCTTTTATCATCTGTTCTTCAAGTAATAAATCGGCATCAGCGGGGTCGTCCAATCCGCAACCATGTGTGCTTATTAACGCCATTAAAACGATGGCCAGGAGCATTAAGACCGGGTGTTTTCTGTTGTTTTTCATTTCAATGATTTTTAAGAGTTCCGGATTCGGGTTTATCATACAACATATATACGAATCGAAATTACAAAATGTGACAGGAAAATTGAATTTTTTTTAAATGTGCAAAACGCGGGGAATATGAGACCGCAAGACTTATAATGTATTATGGATTATGGATTATAGGCGATGTATAAACAATTGGCAATTGGCAATTAGCAGTTAGGGCACTAACCACACAAACAGCACGAGCCACATAACCAGCACTACGTAAACAACTTACACGACCTGCAAGACTTATAATGTATTATGTATTATGTATTATAGGCGATGGGCTGCATTAGAAGAGACCGCAAGACTGCAAGACTTATAATGTATTATGTATTATGTATTATAGGCGATGGGCTGCATTAGAAGAGACCGCAAGACTGCAAGACCGCGAGACCGCAAGACAATGTATTTTTCTGACTTTAATCAGTTGTAGTCCCCCATAATTGAGCTTAATTTGTATTTATAACCGGTTGCAGAATGACATTTCCGGGTCAGCCTGCAAACCCTGAAAACCAAACACGATATGAAGAGAAAGATCCGTTTCAGTCTGCTTTACCGCGACATGTGGCAGTCGTCGGGAAAATATCAGCCTCGCGTTGAACAACTAAAAGCTGTTGCCCCTCATATAATCGAAATGGGATGCTTCGACCGGGTTGAGACCAACGGGGGAGCCTTTGAGCAGGTTCAGCTCCTGTATGGTGAGAATCCGAATACCGCGGTGAGGGAATGGACCTTGCCATTTAACCAGGCGGGCATTCAGACGCACATGCTCGAGCGTGCACTGAACGGTATCAGGATGTACCCGGTTCCGGCCGATGTGCGCCGGCTTATGTACAAGGTGAAAAAAGCCCAGGGGGTTGATATATCAAGGTCGTTCTGCGGCCTGAATGACCACAGGAACCTGGAACTGTCGGTGAAATATGCCAAAGAGGCAGGAATGATCTCCCAGGCTTCCCTTTCGATAACCCATTCACCGGTTCACACTGTAGACTATTACATGGATGTTGTAAAACATATTGTCGACTACGGCACTGATGAGATATGCCTTAAAGATATGGCCGGAATTGGAAGACCTGCCACCCTGGGGGAACTGGTAAGGCAGATAAAAAAGAAATACCCGGGTATCGTGGTTGATTATCATGGTCATTCCGGTCCGGGATTGTCAGTGGCCTCAATGCTCGAAGTTGCAAGGGCCGGAGCCGATTATATAGATGTAGCCATGGAACCGCTGAGCTGGGGCACGATTCATCCCGATGTAATAGCCGTCAGGGCTATAATGGATGATGCCGGCTTTGATGTCCCGAAAATCAACATGGATGCCTATATGAAAGTAAGGTCTCTTACCCAGTCGTTCATCGATGATTTCCTGGGATATTTCATCGATCCCAGGAACAGGCAGGTATCATCGCTGCTTCTAAACAGCGGTCTGCCGGGCGGAATGATGGGCAGCATGATGGCTGATCTCAAAGGAGTGCACCAGGGGATAAATTCCTCTTTAAAAAAACAAGGACTTCCGGAGCTGACCGAAGACGAGTTGGTGGTAAAGCTTTTCCAGGAAGTTGAAACCATATGGCCTGTGCTTGGTTATCCGCCGCTGGTTACACCTTTCAGCCAGTATGTGAAGAATGTTGCCCTGATGAACATCATTCAGATGACAAGCGGCAAGGAGAGGTACGGGATGATAGACAACAATACCTGGGACATGATCCTTGGCAAGGCCGGCAAGCTTCCGGGTGAGCTGGGAAGCGAGATCGTGAGCCTTGCTAAAAAATTGGGAAAGGAATTCTACACCGGCAATCCGCAGGATGCCTATCCCGACGAACTTCCCTCCTTCAGGGCCGAGATGAAGAAGAACGGATGGGATCCAGGTCAGGATGAGGAAGAACTCTTCGAACTTGCCATGCACGACAGGCAATACCGCGATTACAAAAGCGGAGTTGCCAAAACAAGGTTTGAGGCCGAGCTTGCAAAAGCCAAAGAACAGGAATCAATGGCCGGAAATGCCAAGACTGTAGTAACTGTCGCTGCCCCAAGCCCTAAACCCGCGGCTGCCGCGAAGGATGATCCCTCGGTAAAGTCCCTGACCTCCCCGGCAAAGGGAAAGATCTACTATAACCTTTACGGTGAGCAGACAGAGCCGGCGAAGCAGGGCGATCTGGTAAATGCCGGAGAGAGGATCTGCTACATCCAGACCAATTCCTACATCGATGAAATAAAATGTCCCTGGGAAGGGGAGGTTGCAGAGGTAATTGTAACCCAGGGAGCCGACGTCAACAAGGGAGATATTCTTTTCAAGATCAGGGAACAAAAAAGAAAGCCAAGGAAGAAAAAACAGGGATAATTGGCTAATATTGACAGAATTTTTAATCTTTGTATCTTA
>JAAYQC010000023.1 GCA_012519515.1 Bacteroidales bacterium
CGTCGTCGCTGCTCAGGACTTTTGGTTCAGGGTCTGTACCTGTTCCCGCCCCGCGCTCTTGCTTTTTATGGTGCCCAGAACAGGACTCGAACCTGCACATCATTGCTGACACTAGTCCCTGAAACTAGCGCGTCTACCAATTTCGCCATCTGGGCCTCATTTTGCTCAGGGCTTCGGGTTCAGGTTCATTATCTGCACCTGCCCTGCGCTCTTAGCTTTAATTAGCGGGCACAAAAATAAGAAAAATATTACAAACAAATAATCGAATATTACAGAAAAGTATATTTTTGCCCCAATAAATATAATCCGGCAAATGTTGATTAAAAAACATATGAAACTTCATAAGCACCCAATCGACGGGTCTGCATGATCTTTTTATGTACATATTTAAAGATAAACAGACCTGCAGAATAAAGCAGGTTTTTTTGTATAAAACAGTAACCTGGAAAATAAAGACAACAATATGAAAGTCATGAAATTCGGCGGCACATCGGTCGGCAGTCCCGACAAGATGAAATCAATAATACCGCTAATCACGGGGGATGAAAAAGTAGTAGTGGTGCTTTCTGCCCTGTCGGGCACAACCAACAGTCTGTTAGAGATATCGGAACTGATCCGTTCCGCCGGAACACAGGAAGCCATCAACAGGAATGAAGCACTCCGCTCAAAATACAAACAGGTGGTTTATGATCTGTTTTCGACGGATGAGTTCAGAAATGAAGGCTATGACCTGATTAACTCTCATTTCGACTATATCGGCGAATTCATTGCAAAAGCCTTCACAAAGCTTCACGAAAAAACCATTGTAGCCAGGGGCGAACTGCTTTCTACAGCCCTTTTCCACAACCTTCTGCGTGAAAGAGGCATCAGCTCGGTGCTCCTGCCCGCCCTTAACTTTATGAGAATTGACAAGGACGGAGAACCTGATGTATTCTACATAGGCGAGAATTTCAAGAGAGAGCTTTCCCAGTATCCCGACGAAAACATAATAATAACCCAGGGCTTCATCTGCCGCAATGCATTCGGAGACATCGACAACCTGAAGAGGGGCGGAAGCGATTTTACCGCATCCCTTATCGGGGCTGCCATAAATGCCTCGGAGATACAGATATGGACCGACATCAACGGGTTTCACAATAACGATCCCCGGTATGTCAGTAACACGAAGGTGCTGCGACAAATATCCTTTGATGAGGCTGCAGAGCTTGCCTATTTCGGAGCAAAGATACTTCACCCCTCAAGCGTGAATCCTGCCAAGGAGAACAATATCCCGGTGAGACTCAAGAATACCCTGAACCCGGACGACGAAGGCACACTGATCACGGCAGAAACAATATGGGAGGACTACAAGGCGGTTGCAGCAAAGGACGGTATCTCGGTAATAAGGATAAAATCCGACAGAATGCTGATGGCTTACGGTTTCATAAGAAAGGTATTTGAGATATTTGAAGCATACAAGACACCTGTCGACATGGTCACCACCTCTGAAGTGTCGGTATCGATCACAATCGACAATCAGCAGTACCTGAAACAGATTGAAGAACACTTAAAGGAACACGGATCGGTAGAAGTGGAGAATGACCTGTCAATAATATGTATCGTGGGAGATTTCCGCACAGAAAGAACCGGTTCCGCACCCGAGATTTTCGAGGCTCTCGACACCATTCATCTGAAAATGATCTCTTACGGGGCAAGTCCTCACAGCCTGTCGATACTGATTGATTCCAAAGACAAGATACAGGCGCTGAATCTTCTAAATCAATACCTTTTCAAACAATAAGATGATAAGAAACAATATAGTCAATAAATTCAGGGATCTTCCCACACCATTTTATTATTATGATCTCGATGTTCTTCACTCGACTTGTTCAAAGGTGAAGGAAGAATCGGAAAAATCGGGTTTCAGTATACATTATGCCGTTAAGGCCAATGCCAATCCCAGGATACTGGAAATAATCGCATCCTATGGATTCGGTGCCGACTGTGTGTCGTACAATGAGATCGAAAGGGCTATGGAATGCGGATTCAGTCCTTCAATCATTGTTTTCGCGGGTGTAGGCAAAACCGACCTGGAGATTGAGTCTGCGTTAAAAGCAAGGATAGCCTGCTTCAACTGCGAGTCGATAGCCGAGATAGAAGTTATTGATTCAATTGCCGCCCGCCTAAAAACCAAAGCTACTATCGCCCTGAGAATCAATCCATATATTGAGGCTCATACCCACAAATACATTACCACGGCAATTGCCGAGAGCAAATTCGGAATAAGCACCCGGGAACTTAAGGATGTTCTGGACAGGATCTCATCACTTGGCAACATTGAACTTGAGGGGATCCATTTTCATGTGGGATCTCAGATTACCAGGATGTCGGTGTTCAGGAGCCTGTGTTCAAGGGTGAATGAACTTCAGGAATGGTTCAGCTCACAGAATATCGATCTGAAAACCATTAATCTGGGAGGTGGTCTTGGCATTGATTACAACAATCCCGACAAGATGCCCGAATTCGATGAATATTTCACACTGATAAGGGAGCTGGTAAGGATCAGGCCGGGTCAGAGAATTCATTTTGAACCGGGCAGGTCGATTGTCGGGCAGTGCGGATCTCTTATCACAAAAGTGCTTTACATCAAGAAAGGCAGGAACACCACATTTGCAATTGTTGATGCCGGTATGACCGATCTGATCAGGCCCGCACTGTATCAGGCTCATCATAAGATACAGAATCTCACTTCCAACGGAAAGACCGGGAAATATGATGTCGTAGGACCCATTTGCGAATCGTCCGACACATTTGCCAAATACATAGAGCTACCCGAGACCAGGAGGGGTGACATTCTAGCCATCAGGTCGGCAGGAGCATATGGAGAAACAATGGTATCGGGATACAACCTGCGGAAAGCTCCCGGGGTAGTATTTTCAGACGAATTGTAAGTCCTTATAAAAATCTAGTTCGAATTTTCCTTCCTCACCATGCTGTGCCTTCTCCCATAGAGGAAGTAGATCGCGAACCCGAGGAGCATCCAGACTATCAGGCGAAGCCATGTATCGCCCGGCAGTGCTATCATCTGAACAAGACAGAATCCTGCACCCAGTATAGGTACAAGCGGCACCAATGGGGTTTTGAAGGGGCGGTGAATATCGGGTCTCGATTTTCTGAGCATAAGCACGCTGATGCACACTATTATGAAAGCGAGAAGTGTTCCGATCGACACCAGTTCACCCAGAATCCTTATCGGAAGAATGCCTGCAATTACCATGGCCACCGAACCGGTGATTATTGTGCTGACGTAGGGAGTCTTGAATTTCGGGTGGATTTTTGAGAACATTGGTGGCAGCAGGCCGTCCTTCGACATTGTATAGAAGATCCTCGGCTGTCCCAGAAGCATTACCAGTATCACGGAGCTCAGTCCGGCAATAGCGGCAATCTTAACAATCGGTCGCAGCCAGAACATGCTTTTTCCCATTGCATCAACACCCACGGCAACCGGGTCGGGAACATTCAGCGCGGTATAGCTTACAATACCGGTAAGAACGACAGCGACGAGGATATAGAGGATTGTCGAGATTCCCAGTGAACCTAGTATCCCTATCGGCATGTCGCGCTGGGGATTTTTAGCTTCCTGTGCAGCGGTCGAAACAGCATCAAACCCGATGTATGCAAAGAAAATAACACCTGCTCCCCTCAGTATACCGCTGATTCCGAATTTACCGAATTCACTGCTGTAGGCTTTGAGCCATCCCCATAATCCGCCATATTCAGCTATGGGAGTTGATTCAACCTTGTTGGGCGGGATGAAGGGAGTCCAGTTGGAAGCTTTTACGAACATGAATCCTATCGCGACGAACAGTATAATAACCGACACTTTGGTAATAACCATGAGGTTGTTGAAATTTGCCGATTCCCTTATACCTATTACCAGCAGTGTTGAAACAAGTGCGACGATGAACATTGCCGGAAGGTTAAGGATGCATGTAACACGCGGAAGGGTATCCACGCTTATTCCAGAAGCTGCAAGAGTCTGGCCGAAAGCTTCGGTAAGCTCTTTCCATCCCATGCCGGGGACATCAACAAGCACTGTTCCACTGGCGCCCGTGAACTGCGGAGGTATTATTATGTTGAAGTCTTTCAGAAAGCTTACCACGTATCCCGACCAGCCCACCGACACTGTCGAAGCGGCAAACAGGTATTCGAGTATCAGGTCCCATCCTATAATCCAGGCAAAGAACTCCCCAAGTGTGGCATACGAATAGGTATAGGCACTCCCGGCTATCGGGATCATCGATGCGAACTCGGCATAGCAAAGGCCTGCAAATCCGCAGGCAAGACCGGATATAATGAATGAGATAACAATAGCGGGACCGGCATACTGGGCAGCAGCCTGACCTGTAAGTACAAAAATCCCGGCACCTATAATGGCGCCGATTCCGAGTGTCGTCAGATTGAGGGCAGATAGAGATCTTTTCAAGCCTCCCGTTTCCTTCGATTCGTCCATCAGCTGACCAATTGATTTGGTCAGAAACAACTTGCTTTTTGACATTGGAGTTACAGTTTCCTGATAAAGTTTAAGGTTTTCAATACAAACGTAAGTTTTTTTTTGAAAAACAAAGTATTTTATTACATTCATTAATAAAACTTATAATGATTCAAAGTTCATTTGCGATTTTTTAACAAATAAGCGATACCTTTATGAAGTGAAGAACGGCGAGCGGCGAGCGGCGTGTGGCATGCGGCGAGCGGAAAGAACGGCGAGCGGCGTGTGGCGTGTGGCATGCGGCGAGCGGCGGGCGGCGAGCGGCGAGCGGCGTGTGGCGTGTGGCATGCGGCGAGCGGCAGGCGGAAAGAACGGCGGGCGGAAAGAACGGCGAGCAGCATACACCATTCGAGTTTCTGCCCTGAGCCTCGTGCCCTGAGCCCTAAGCCCCGTGCCCTGTGCCCTGAGCCCTGTGCCCCGTGCCTGATCTTTGAATTTTTAATACTATTTATATTACATTA
>JAAYQC010000190.1 GCA_012519515.1 Bacteroidales bacterium
TGGTTATGATAATTTATTGATACATGTTAGTTCGTAGTTACGAACCAAGTGGGACTTAAAAATTCAGAACACACTAATTATCTGAAATTTGACAGATGAAATCAGATAATTTGCCTGACGATATCAGTCTTGCTTCCGGGTTAAGAAAAGGAGATCGGGAAGCATTCGCCCTGTTTTTCAATAAATACAGGAAGCCTGTCTATTATTTTTCTTTAAAATATCTCAACGACCCGGCTGAAGCCGAGGAGTTGGTGCAATCCGTTTTTTTAAGCATCTGGGAGCACCGTCACCTTATTGACAAGAAAAAATCGCTGAAGAATTATCTGTACAAATCCGTGGGAAATGCTGTTTTTAATGCGCTCAGGAAAAGGGCGATAAGGAGAGCTTACCTGATCAAGGGGATCAGTAACCCGGAAAGCGTTACGGATCCTTATGTTCAGATATTCAATAATGATCTGAAAGACAGGCTGGACGATATGATAAGTTATTTGCCTCCCAAGCAACAATTGATTTTGAATTACAGAAGACAGGAAGGCTTGTCATCCGAAGAAATAGCAAAAAAACTTAATCTTTCTGTTCGTACTGTTGATAATCAGATTTACAAGGCCACGAAGCGGCTTAAGGATTTCTTCCGTTCAGAAACTGAATAATGTTTTCTACTTTCCAGGTGTTTTTAATCAATTTGACAAAGGACCTCTTTTTGTAATGATCAGGCGCCTTATGTGATTGAATTTTAATCTTGTCGCCCATAAGTGCCGGAAAAAACATCTCCTGATCGGTCAGATCGTTTCGTGTATTTCAGCAGAAAATGCACATTTTTTATTCCCGGCTGAGTAGTTTTTAATCCTGAAGTGTATTTAGGTATATAACAACTTTTATAAGGGATGTCGCGAAAAAGCATCATTGAATTGTTACTGGCGGGTTATATTGAAGACCGGCTGAGCCCCGGGGAGAAGAATCAGTTTTTTGAACTTCTTGCCGCTGATGGCAACGAAGATCTTTTCAGGGAAATATTGACGGAAAAAATCCATGCAATGTCTGAACCTTACAATGAATCGGCTAAGGCTCCGGATTTTTCGGGTATTTTTAAAAAGATAAGTCAGGAGATAGATATAAGGGAACAGAAGAAAGCCCGGTTGCTGTCAGTACGAAGAAGATTGCTTGCCAGACGTTTGGTGGCAGCTGTGTCTGCAGCTGCTGCTGTTTTTGCCCTGGCCTTTTTTATTGGACGCTTGTCAGTCCAAATTCCTGAAACACCCGCTGAAATTCCGCTTTCAATGTCGGAGATAAAAGCACCCCTGGGTTCAAGGTCAGAAATAAAGCTGCCTGATGGCACAACGGTAATATTGAACGCGGGGAGTCAGTTGACCTACGGGAATAGTTTTAATTACTCTGACAGAAATGTAAAAATGAGCGGTGAAGCATATTTCAAGGTTGAAAGGAATGAGTCTCTGCCTTTCATTGTAAATGCAGGGCCTTTGAATATCACTGCCCTCGGGACTGAGTTTAACGTCAAGGCTTACGACGACGATAATTCCATAGAAACAACACTGGTTACGGGTAAGGTCGCAATCACGCGCGAGGGATCAGACGACGGTTCCGGCTATGTCGATTTAAATCCTAACCAGAAAGCTATCTTCATCAGACAAGATGACGGTTTTATTTTGGAGGATGTTGATGAAACAGTAAAAAAATCAATAAAACCCGTGCAGGCCATAATGCCGGAAATTCTGATAGCACCTCATGTCAACACAGATCAGGTGCTGGCCTGGACACAGGGCAGACTTATTTTGAAGGGAGAAAGTCTCAACAGGCTTTGTGTGCAGCTCGAGAGGAAGTATGATGTGACAATAGTTTTTAAAAAAGAAAGCATTAAAAATTTCAGGTTTACCGGTGTGCTTCTTGATGAAACGCTCGAGCAGGTGTTAAATGTCATTAAACTGGCAGCTCCTATAAGCTATTCGCTTGAAGGTAAAACTGTTTACCTGGATCTGGATTCGAATTCACTTAACGATTTTTCAAAATATATTAAATAATATTACCCTACTAACTAACTAACTTAAACCTGCTTGCCTATGAAAAATCCGGAAAAATAAAAAAGGGAAAAACAGTTCGCGGCTGTTTTTCCCGTGTATCAAGTCAATCTTTTTTACAGCTATGGCCAGCTATGCCTGCAGGCCACTTATGTTTAACTTAATACGTGTCTAAAACTATGAACAAATTTTTGATTTATTGTTTATTGTGCAATAGATTTCGAAAAACCTTTGTAATTATGAGATTATCTATACTGTTAATGCTGGTTTTTACACTGCATCTTTCGGCAACCGGCTTCGGACAGATCTCGTTTGAGGCAAAAAATATGCCTATAAGAGATGTTTTTGAAATACTGGAAAAGGAAACGGGCTGCCGTTTCTTTTATAATGACGATCTGATATTTGTTGACAAAACAGTTAACATGAAGGTTTCAGATCGGAATATCGATCAGGTACTTAACCGGCTGTTTGAATCTACCGGACTTAGCTACAAAAAGTTGGAGAATGATCTTGTTGTTGTTGCTCCAAAGAAAGATTTGCAGCAAAACGTGGTCACGGGAAGAGTGACTGATGCTTCGACCGGCCAGGCTATGCCCGGTGTCAATATCCAGGTGAAAGGTACGACTTTGGGTACCATTTCAGATATTAATGGCGGTTTTTCACTGACGGTGCCGGATCTGAATGCAAGCCTGGTGTTTTCTTTTATCGGCTATGTAACCCAGGAAGTTGCACTCGAGGGAAGAATCAGGCTCGATATAGTGCTCAGCGAAGACCTCGCCAGGCTTGATGAAGTGGTTGTCGTGGGATACGGAACACAAAAAGCGGCAACCATAACAGGAGCTATCAGTGCCGTTAAAGCCGAAAACCTTAAAGCCACTTCTACAATTAATTTTACCAACACATTTGCAGGAAGATTGCCCGGACTTGTTGTCGTAACAAGGTCCGGTGAGCCTGGAAATGATAATTCCACGATGAGAATCAGAGGTTTGAATACCCTGGGTGATAATTCCCCGCTTATTGTCATAGATGGTATTGCAAACAGGAGTATGCAACGTCTTAATCCCGGAGATATCGAGAGCATCACGGTTTTGAAGGATGCTTCAGCAGCAATTTATGGTGCACAGGCTGCAAACGGCGTGATACTTATAACAACGAAAAGAGGAACCCAGGGTAAGCCGCAGATTAATATTACTGCCAATCAGGGCTGGGCTATGCCGACAGTCATACCCAAAATGTGCGATGCCAGTACTTATGCAACCCTGCTCAACGAGATAGACGTGTATGCCGGTAAAAGTCCGCGATATACACAGGAACAGATAGATAAATATGCATCTGGGACTGATCCGTGGGCTTATCCGAATACTGACTGGTTTGATGCAACTTTCAAAACGGCAGCTTCCCAGCAGGCAGGAAACATGTCGGTGAGCGGGGGTACTGAAAATATGAAATACTTTGTATCGCTCGGTGGTAATTATCAGGATGCAATCTATCGGAAAAGCGCTACAAAATACTCCCAGGTAACATTCCGCAGCAATATCGACGGAAAAATATCAAAGAACATTAACCTTAGCTTTGATGTTTCAGGGCGTCAGGAAAACAGGAATTATCCCACGCGCTCTGCCGGTTCCATCTTTGCCATGCTGATGAGGGGTTATCCCACATCGGTGGCTTACTGGCCGACAGGTGAAAATGGCCCTGACATAGAGTATGGAAACAATCCTGTCGTGGTAACAACAAATCAAACCGGGTATGACAGAACGAAAAGATATGTTTTTGAATCATTGCTGAAACTGAATATCACGATTCCCTGGATACAGGGATTGTCATTTACCGGAAATGCATCCGTGGATAAATCAATCGAAAGCAACAAGCTTTGGGAAAAACCATGGTACCTGTACAGTTGGGACGGTGTTTCCTATGATGCCAATGAACAACCTGTTCTTTTAAAAGGGAAAAAAGGATTTTCCACACCTCAGCTCACTCAAAGATTTTCCGATGGCCGGCTTATAACACTGAATGCTCTCCTGAACTACGAAAGGACGTTTAATGAGGTACACGACTTCAGATTCCTTGCAGGTACGGAAAGGATCGCCGGTGAATCGATGGAATTTGAAGCTTTCAGGAAGTACTTCGCATCAACAGCTATCGATGAGCTTTTTGCAGGAGGTGACAGCGAGAAAAATAATACCGGGTCGGCAAGCATAAGTGCAAGACTTAATTACTTCGGTCGTGTTAATTATGCCTTCAAACAGAAATACCTTGCAGAATTTGTATGGAGATATGACGGATCATACATTTTCCCCCAGGAAAAAAGATTTGGCTTTTTCCCGGGCGTTTCTGTCGGCTGGCGTATTTCAGAGGAAGAATTCTGGAAGAATAACCTTGCCCTGTTCAATTATTTTAAATTGAGGGGATCCTGGGGCCAAACAGGTAATGACAGGATCGATACTTACCAGTATCTCTCTAGCTATGGATATAACAGTTCAGCCAACGGGGTTTATACATTTAATAATTCCGTTGAAAATAAAATCCTCAGCGAATTGCGAATACCGAATCCCAACGTGACATGGGAAGTGGCAAACCAGTCAAATATTGGTTTTGATGCAGAAATGTTAAAAGGAAGATTGAATTTTTCCGCTGAATATTTCTATAACCTGCGTACAAATATTCTAACCTATCGGAATGCTTCGGTTCCTGCATCGACAGGACTGACATTGCCGCGCGAGAACATAGGAAAGGTTGTAAACCAGGGATTTGAGTTCACAATAGGATATAACAACGCCTGGGGAGCCCTGACCTACGATATATCAGTCAACAGCGGATATCAGAAAAACAGGATTAAATTCTGGGATGAGACTCCGGGAATACCTGATTACCAAAAATCAACAGGACACCCCATGAATTCAACTCTTTATTACCAGGCAATAGGGGTTTTTAAAGATCAGGCAGAAGTTGACGCCTATCCTCATTGGGCCGGGGCCAGACCGGGAGATATTATTTTCGAGGATGTCAATGATGATAAGAAAATAGATGGCCTTGACAGAAAGATGAATTACAAAACCGATATGCCGACATTCACCGGCGGTATGAATATAAATCTCGGTTATAGGAATTTTTATACTTCGATCTTCTTACAGTGGGCTGCAGGTGCCGTGGTCAACAGGTATTATGAAATGCAGGGAGAAGCAGGTAATTTCCTTCTTTCCGATGTAACCGGGAGATGGACGGAATCAA
>JAAYQC010000191.1 GCA_012519515.1 Bacteroidales bacterium
CGCTCAGGACAAAGATCGAGGAATTTGCTGCAAGGACAGGATTCAGGCTGAAGAACATTTTCATTATCGACGGATCGAAGAGAAGCACCAAGGCCAATGCCTATTTTTCGGGCTTTGGCTCAAAAAAGCGGATAGTGCTTTACGACACCCTGTTGAAGGAAATGAGTGACGAAGAAATAGTAGCAGTTCTTGCTCATGAAATAGGCCACTACAGGAAAAAACATGTAATCAGAAACATTATCTCATCGGTTCTCCTGACCGGACTGATGCTTTTTCTCTTTTCCAGGATAGCCGGAAATCCTGTTCTGGCATCTGCCCTTGGAGCCGATATCCCAAGTTTTCACATCGGACTTATAACATTTGGCATATTGTACAGTCCTCTTTCACTTATGATAGGGCTTTTTTCAAACTACATCTCAAGGAAGAATGAGTTTGATGCAGACCGATTTGTAAAGGAGAATTATGATGCGGACAAGCTGGCATCCGCCCTTAAAATATTATCCGTCAAAAATTTGTCAAACATGAATCCGCATCCGGCATACGTCTTCTTTCATTATTCTCATCCGCCTCTTCTGGCAAGGCTCGAAAAATTGGAATGATTTTTTATATTTGCAAGGTTTTGCCACCTTAGCTCAGTTGGTAGAGCAGCTCATTCGTAATGAGCAGGTCCGGGGTTCGAGTCCCCGAGGTGGCTCACAAAGGTTCTGGAATAATGCGGGAATAGCTCAGTTGGCAGAGCATCAGCTTCCCAAGCTGAGGGTCGGGGGTTCGAATCCCCTTTCCCGCTCAAATAACATGCACTGGTATATATGATTTCTGCAGGGACAAGGCATGCCATGTTCCTGCAGTTTCCAATATACCCTTATGATCTTGCCTGAAAATCAAATGAAAGCTGAAATAATAACAATAGGGGACGAATTGCTGATAGGGCAGACAATTGACACTAATTCGGCATGGATGGGGCAGGTTCTGAGCAGTCTGGGATTTGACATAATCCGAAAAACAGCTGTACACGATAAAAGGGAGGACATCATCGGCATACTTTCCGATTCATCTTCGCGCTCCGACCTGGTTCTTATCACGGGAGGGCTCGGTCCCACAAGCGACGATATAACCAAACAGACCCTTTGTGAATACTTTAACACCAGGCTGATCGTCGACAAGCTCGTCCTTGAAATGGTTGAATCGATGATGGCCAAAAGGGGTTTCCCGATGAATGAAAACAACAGGAAACAGGCAGAAGTTCCGGAATCCTGCAAGGTACTGACCAATGCCGCGGGAACAGCCCCGGGTATGTGGTTTGAAAAGGACGGTAAGGTGTTTGTATCATTGCCCGGAGTTCCCCACGAGATGAGATATATTATGACCAGCCATGTGATTCCTGAATTAAGAACCAGGTTCACGTCTCAAGTCATCATACATAAGAATATCATGACTTTCGGGACCCCCGAAGCAGGACTGGCTGAAATACTCACAGGATTTGAAGCGGGACTGCCGGAATGCATCAGGCTTGCCTACCTTCCGGCTGCCGGTATTATCAAACTCCGGCTCACTGCCACCGGAAGCGACAGGAAAGTTATTGAACAAGCCATGGATGAACAGCTGAAAAAACTGTATGAGACAATTCCTCAATACATTTATGGCGAGGATGAAGAGACACTTGAAATGGCTGTGGGAAGGCTGTTGAGAGAAAAAAATCTTACTCTCTGCACCGCGGAGAGCTGCACGGGAGGAAAAATTGCTCAGCTGATTACCTCCGTGCCCGGCTGTTCCGATTATTACAGAGGCAGTGTTGTTGCATATTCGAATGATATCAAGACAGGCATCCTCGGAGTTGATCCGGTATTGATTGAAAAGAATGGCGCTGTCAGCGAAGAAATTGCAAAAGCGATGGCCGAAGGTGCCCGACGGATCATGAAAACCGATTTTGCTCTTGCAACAACCGGAATCGCAGGACCGGCAGGAGGTTCAGAACTAAAGCCGGTTGGAACATTATGGATAGCCATCTCCGGCAGATCGGGATGTGCAGCGGAAAGACATGTTTTTACAAGCGACAGAGCCACAAACATTACCAGATTTGCATTTGTCGCCCTGAATCGCCTGAGGTTACAGATTATCAGCGAATAGGACTTATTTTTAATGCATGTTGAAAAATATTGAAGCAAATATTTGGTTAATCAGATAAATATCACGTATTTTGCGCTTCGTTTTTAAAAGACGTAAAACAAGAGATAAAACAGGTATCGATGGCAAAGATTTGTCAGGTCACAGGAAAGAAAGCGATAGTGGGTAACAATGTATCGCATTCAAAAAGAAGGACTAAGAGGAAATTCTACCCTAATCTTTTTGTAAAGAAGTATTATCTTCCGGAGGAAGAAAGGTGGATCACTCTTAAGGTTTCTGCATCCGGAATCCGCACGATAAATAAGAAAGGCCTTTCGGCGGTTCTGAAGGAAGCAAAGGAAAAAGGTCATATTGTGAATTATTAAAATAATATCAGGCAATGGCAAAGAAGGCAAAGGGTAACAGGCAGCAGATCATTCTTGAATGCACTGAGCAGAAAGAGAGCGGTCTGCCGGGTATGTCACGCTATATTACCACAAAGAACAGGAAAAATACTCCCGACCGTCTTGAAAGAAAGAAATACAATCCTATACTCAAGAAAGTTACAGTTCACAGAGAAATCAAGTAAACGTATAAAGCCATGGCAAAGAAAGTAGTAGCAACGCTGAAAGCCGGAAAAGGCAAGTCGTTCACCAAATGCATCAAGATGACCAGGTCGGAAAAAACCGGCTCATATCAGTTCAGGGAGGAGATCGTTCATAACGATAATATCAAGGAATTCTTCGAGAATAAATAATACAATCGTTTTCAGTCTTATATCAAAAGCTTTCTTCGCAATGAAGAAAGCTTTTTTTATATTTGTCATTCAATAAATCAATAATTTATGGCTTGGTTTGGCTTTGGTAGCAAGGAGAACAAGGAGGTACTGAACAAAGGGCTTGAAAAGACAAAGGAGAATGTTTTTACCAGATTGTCAAGGGCTGTTGTTGGTAAATCGAAAGTTGACGATGAGGTTCTTGACAACCTTGAGGAAGCCCTGGTGTCATCAGATGTCGGTGTTGCAACCACCCTCAGGATAATCGAAAGGATAGAAGCAAGGGCGGCAAGGGATAAATATCTTAACACTGCAGAACTTAACAGGATATTAAGGGAAGAGATAGCAGCCCTTCTGGAAAGCAACAAAACCGGACCGGCTTTCGATTTTTCGTCTCCGCTCCCCGGACCTCCCTATGTTATAATGGTTGTGGGGGTTAACGGTTCGGGCAAGACCACCACGATTGCGAAGCTGGCTTATCAGTTTAAAACAGCCGGCAAAAAGGTTCTGCTTGGAGCTGCCGATACTTTCAGGGCTGCCGCTATCGACCAGCTTCAGATATGGGCCGACAGGGCCGGTGTTGATATTGTAAAACAAAAGATGGGATCCGATCCGGCTTCGGTTGCTTTCGATTCAGTAAAATCGGCTGTCGCCGGTAATTACGATGTTGTTATTATCGATACTGCCGGAAGGCTTCACAACAAGAAAAACCTGATGGCAGAACTGTCGAAAATAAAAAGGGTTATGGAAAAAGTAGTTCCGGACGCACCCCAGGAGGTACTCCTTGTACTGGATGGTTCGACCGGACAGAATGCATTTGAACAGGCGAAACAGTTTACAGCTGCCACCAGCGTAACGGCACTTGCAATAACAAAACTCGACGGCACTGCGAAGGGCGGTGTTGTAATAGGCATTTCTGACCAGTTCGGCATTCCCGTCAAATACATTGGTCTGGGGGAAAAAATGACCGACCTTCAGATATTCAACCCATTGGAATTCGTTGATTCCCTCTTTTCACAGGAAACAGAAAAGTGAAACCAGTACTACCCGGTTTGCAGAAAGGCAACAGGCTCATCAACATTGTAACACTCGGTTGTTCAAAAAATACCGTCGACTCCGAGAAACTTCTCCGGCAGATTAAGGCGGCCGGTTATTCAGTAGCTTACGATCCCATGGCTGAAAATGCCGATACTGTCATTATAAACACCTGCGGTTTCATTAACGATGCCAAAGAAGAAAGCATCGATACAATACTAAGGTTTGTAAAGGCCGGCAGCGAAGGCCGGATTAGAAAACTCTACGTCATGGGCTGCCTTTCGGAACGTTACCGCGATGAGCTGATAAAGGAAATTCCGGAAGTCGACAGGTATTTCGGGGTAAACAGCATGCAGGAAATCCTTGATGAACTGGAAACGAAAACACGTCCTGAGCTGCTTTCCGACCGTGTGCTTACCGGACCTTCCCACTATGCATACCTGAAGGTATCTGAAGGATGTGACAGGAAATGTGCATTTTGCGCGATACCGCTTATCAGGGGAAAACACGTATCCCGTAAAATGGAGGATATAATCGGTGAGGCGGAGATACTTGCCCGTCAAGGTGTCAGGGAACTGATACTTATTGCCCAGGACCTGAGTTATTACGGGCTCGACCTCTACGGGAAAAGGGAACTGCCCCGTCTGCTGTCCGGATTGCTTTCCATTGATGCCTTCGAATGGATAAGGCTTCATTACCTCTACCCGGCAGGATTTCCAAAGCCTCTTATCAGCCTGATGAGGGACAATCCGAAGATCTGCAGTTACATTGACATTCCCATTCAGCATATTTCCGGCAGGATGCTGAAGATCATGAAGCGTTCGCACGATGCTGCTGCAACACGCGATCTTCTGCACGGGATACGGCGCGATTACCCTGAAGCTGCCGTGAGAACAACACTTATAGCAGGACATCCCGGGGAGACAGAAGCAGACTATTTGGAACTCAGGGACTTTGTTTCGGAATACAGGTTCGACCGGCTCGGGGTATTTGCATACAGCCATGAGGAAGGAACATGGTCGGGCGATAAGTACCCTGATGACGTTCCTGATGACATAAAGGAATCGAGGGTTTCCGAACTCATGGCCATACAGCAGTCGATCTCAGCCGAACTCAACGAAAGCAAAACAGGCCGGGTGCTTAAAACCGTGATCGACAGGAGGGAGGGCGCCTACTATGTTGGCAGAACTGAATACGACAGTCCCGAGGTGGACAATGAAGTCCTCATCAACAGCGAAAAGGAATTGATCCCCGGCAGTTTTTACCGGATACACATCACCGGGGCTGCCGAATTTGACCTTTTTGGTACTCCGGCAGAAGACTCCCTTTAGAAACTTCTATTCTGCAGAAGGCAGTTCAGTTTCCTTCTTCTTCTTTATCTTGATCTTGATCTCCTCTTTGGCGGAACTGAATGCGACGTTGATTGTATCACCCTCCTGCAGCTCCGATTTAATAAGTACTTCAGCCATAGGATCTTCAAGATATTTCTGAATTGCTCGTTTTAGGGGCCTGGCACCATAGTTTGCATCAAATCCGCGTTCAGCAATAAAATCATGAGCTGCACTTGAGATCTTTAGCTGGTAGCCGAGCGACTTCACCCTTTCGTACAGTCCTTTCAGCTCTATATCGATGATCTTGTTGATCTCTTCCTTTCCGAGAGAGTTGAACATGATAACGTCATCAATCCTGTTGAGAAACTCGGGAGCAAAGGTTTTCTGCAAGGCTTTCTGAAGGATACTCTTGGCTTGTTCATCGCGTGTTGCCTTCCTTGCTGCCGTATCGAAGCCTATTCCATGGCCGAATTCAGCCAGCTGGCGTGTCCCGATGTTTGAGGTAAGTATGACAATGGTATTGCGGAAGTCGACTCTACGTCCCAGACTGTCAGTCAGCTGACCTTCATCGAGTACCTGGAGCAGTATATGGAATACATCGGGATGGGCTTTTTCAATCTCATCCAGAAGCACCACTGAATAGGGTTTTCTTCTAACTTTTTCAGTAAGCTGTCCGCCTTCTTCGTAACCCACGTATCCGGGAGGTGCTCCAACAAGCCTCGACACGGAAAATTTCTCCATGTATTCGCTCATATCGACCCTGATAAGATTATCGGTGGTGTCGAAAAGGAATTTTGCCAGCACCTTAGCAAGCTGAGTCTTTCCAACACCAGTGGGACCCAGGAAGATAAAAGTGCCGATGGGCTTGTTAGGGTCCTTCAGGCCGGCCCTGTTGCGCTGAATCGACTTGACAACCTTTGCAATTGCCTCATCCTGGCCTATTACGCTTCCGCTGAGTTCATCCGCCATCTTGAGCAGGCGGGTACCTTCTGTCTGTGCGATACGCTGCACAGGGACACCTGTCATCATGGCAACAACCTCTGCCACCTTTTCAGCATCAACGGTTTCGCGGTTCATTGCAAGTTCCTTTTCCCACCTTTTCTTTTCCTGATCTATCATGTCGAGCAGGTCCTTCTCCCTGTCGCGGAAACTGGCAGCCTTCTCAAAATTCTGGTTTTTCACCGCCATCATTTTCTCCTTCTTCGTATCCTCGAACTGTTTCTCGAGCGAAAGAATCTTTTCCGGAACAATGATGTTTGAAATATGAACGCGTGAACCTGATTCGTCGAGGGCATCAATGGCCTTATCGGGGAGATGACGGTCGGATATATACCTGTTTGTCAGTTTGACACATGCGTCGATGGCATCATCGGTATAAATGACGTTATGGTGTTCTTCGTATCTCTCCTTGATATTATGAAGGATATGGATGGTCTCATCGATTGACGTCGGTTCAACCATTACCTTCTGGAATCTTCTTTCAAGTGCCCCGTCCTTTTCGATATGCTGCCGGTATTCATCGAGTGTGGTTGCCCCGATGCACTGTATCTCACCGCGGGCAAGCGCCGGTTTGAGCATATTGGCGGCATCAAGTGAACCGCTTGCACCTCCGGCTCCGACTATAGTATGTATCTCGTCAATAAAAAGAATGATGTTATCGTTCTTCGAGAGTTCATTAAGAATGGCTTTCATTCTCTCCTCGAACTGTCCGCGGTATTTCGTCCCGGCCACAATAGAAGCCAGGTCGAGAGCCACAACCCGTTTATTGAACAGCACCCTCGAGACATTCTTTTTTATTATCCTGAGTGCCAGACCTTCTGCAATGGCTGATTTTCCAACGCCGGGTTCCCCGATAAGTACCGGATTGTTTTTCTTTCTGCGGGAAAGAATCTGAGCAAGCCTTTCTATTTCCCTTTCCCGACCTACAACAGGATCGAGCC
>JAAYQC010000192.1 GCA_012519515.1 Bacteroidales bacterium
AAATCTGCAGAAGGAAAGGGAAAGAATCGTTCAGTTATTGTCGATCAATGCCTCCAACGTTCAGTTGCTGAAGAAATACAGGGCAGAAATCGGCACAATGCGCGACATTATGAAGGGTTACATCGTTCAGATAGACTCCCTCAACACTCTCAATCAACAGCTTATGGCTGAGAATATCGGTTTCAAGCAGCAGATAACCGAAGTTCAGAACACTAATGTTGAGCTTACAAAAGCCAAGGAGGAACTGACATCGAAAGTCACTGTAGCATCAGTGATCCAGGCCAAGGACATCAATGCCGTAACACTTAACAAGAAAAGAAAGGAAACCACCAGGATAGCAAACATCGACAAGCTCAGGATCTGCTTCACCCTGCGCGAAAATCCCTTGGCTACAGCAGGCGAAAAGGAAGTGTTCATGAGGATTATCAGACCCGATTCACTGGTGATTACCACAAGTCCCGACAATCTTTTCGACTTCAACGGCGACAAGCTAGTTTATTCAGCAAGCCGTTTGGTTGATTATATGAATCAGGATATTGAAATGTGCATTTTCCTGGATAACACGGGAGATTTTATCGAAGGCACCTACAGCGTGGAGCTTTATCTTGAGAACAACATTATCGGCCGGACAAGCTTTGCAATGTCAAAGAGATAATCAATTGCCGACAGGAAGCATCAGCTCGGAAATAATATTATCAGATATCATTTTACCCTGGTTCGTAAGGACCAGGGTTTGTTTTTCCTGTCTCATCAGGCCGTAGTCTATAAACTTGCCCGACAAGTTTCTTATATAATCATAGCCTTCTTTATCAAATACATCTTCCACATAATCGAGATTGATACCCCACATTGTCCGGAGCGAAGTCATTATGTATTCATTGAATCTTGTTTTCCGGTCAAGTTCCTCCTTGTCGAAAAGCAAAGAATCCGATTCGATTGCTTTGATGTATTTATTCACGTCCCTTATGTTCCATTGCCGGGAATAGCCGTTGAAGGAATGGGCCGAGGGACCAAGTCCAAGGTAACTGACCTGTTTCCAGTAGTTGGAATTATGGATTGACAGGAACCCGGGCAAGCTGAAATTTGATATTTCATATTGAATGAACCCGGCTGCTTCTGCTTTTTCGATAAGCAGCTGAAACTGGGCAGTGCTTTCGTCCTCATCAATTTCCGTCAGCATCCCTTTTTGTTTCATCCTGTTGAGCATTGTTCCCTCTTCAATTGTAAGATGGTAAGCTGAAAGGTGTTTTATTCCGTAGGAAAAACTAATATCGAGGTTTGAAGCCCAGTCGGCAGTTTTCATGCCCGGAATTCCATACATAAGATCAATAGTGACATTTTCATAAGCTGCATTAAAAATCTTTTCAAGTGCCATGGCCGCAGCGGAAGCAGTATGGCGCCTGTTCATTAAACTGAGATCCTGATCCCTCCACGACTGGATACCTACGCTGATCCTGTTTACCATTGTCTTTTTCAGTCCTTCAAGGAATTCGTCGCTGATATCGTCGGGATTCACCTCAATTGTAACCTCAGGGTTTGTGTCGATTTTGAAATTATCAACAATATTGTCGAGTATGCTTTTTATTTCATCCGCCTGCAGAACCGAAGGGGTACCCCCACCGATATATATTGTAGATACAGACTGCGTTCCAAGATAATTACCGCGAAGTCTGGCTTCATGGTTAAGAGCATTGATATATTGCTTATTGTCCGATTGAGCCATTACATGATAGAAATCGCAATATGAACAAATCTTCTTGCAGAAGGGTACGTGAATATAGATGCCTGCCATTTTAATTGAATGAAATACACATGTATCAAATACACAAGTACAAATTTATAAAATTTTCAGTCATGTGGATTCCCCCGCCTGAACAGACCTGGTATCAGGCTGCTTAAAACAAATTGTATCTGATGAACGTTTAATATTATTAAGAGAATATCATTCCAATGTCTATTTTTGAACCAAATTTTTAAAATGATAAAGAAGAATAAATTTTCGATACTGTTTTCTCTTATAATTTTGTATCTGAGCCTTGCCGATGCGAGTACCTTTGAGAATGCCGGTTTATTCGATATAAAATATCTCGATAAGTTTGTGCATTTCGGTCTTTATTTCGCGTTCATGGGCGTGATTATTCTTGAACACCGCCGTCTGTTTTCAAACACTCGCCAGATAATAATAGTAGCTCTGATCCCTGTTATATTCGGTGCAGTTATTGAACTTATGCAGTCGGGATTCACCGATACACGGAAGGCCGATATACTTGATATAATGTTCAACACCGCGGGAACCGCCACCGCGGTTTGCATATGGCTTTTTTACGAACCTTACTATAAAAGGAAAAATTCAGATCACGATCATAGCTGATCCTTATGCAGCATTTTTGGCCGGCTGCCGGAAAATCAAAGCATATCAATACACTTTCAAAGGTATTTTATCAATCCTTCTTTTGTGCCTTCCTCCATCAAAGTCAGTATTGATAAATTCCCTGATTATCAGAAAAGCTTCCGATTCGTTAATAAATCTTGCCGGCAGTGCGCATATGTTCGCATCATTATGTTTCCTTGCCAGTCTTGCTATTTCTTCGTTCCAGCAAATAGCGCTCCGGATAGCCTGGTGCTTGTTGACAGTCATATTTATTCCATTGCCGGAACCGCATATAGAAATTCCTAAATCACATTCTCCATTTGCTACAGCAATAGCGAGGGGATGTCCAAAATCAGGATAATCATCGGATTCATCATAAGTATGATTTCCTATATCCTTTATTTCAATACTATTCTTAACCAGATAACTGATAATCTTCTCTTTCAGATTAAAACCCGCATGATCGGATGCAATGGCAATTTTCTTCGCTTTCACACCATGTTTAATTAAGTGAATCAAAAGCACTAAATTAACATAATTGAAAGCATAAAAGAAATTAATATGATTTTATCTTGGTCTAAATCTACCTGTAAATTAACCCTGTTAACAACCAGTTAATTACCAAATCAAACCCACCCCTAAATCCCCCAGGTGGGACTTGTTTGGACGTACTTTTTACCTTGTGTAAACGATGTTGTGATAAGTATTATGTATTATAGGCGATAGATTATAGGCGATGTACCGCTAGCCGCTCGCCGCTCGCCGTTCTTTTGCCCTGCGCCCTGTGCCCTGTGCCCTGTGCTCTGCGCCCTGTGCTCTGTGCCCTGTGCCCTGTGCTCTGTGCCCTGCGCCCTTCTTCCCGTTCGCCGTTTTTCTGTTGCCGCAGAAAAATGTCGATCCACAACAGGCACTGCTCCTCCGGTAGGCCTGGCTAATTATCAGGACTCAAACCTTCCCGATTGTTTTCTGTACATCTCCCAGTATTTCCCTTTTTTTCTCATCAGTTCCCTGTGAGAGCCGGTTTCGGTGATAGAGCCGTGTTCCATCACTATGATCCTGTCGGCAAGGCTTACATTGGTAAACCTGTGGGTTATAAGAATGGAGGTCCGTCCTTCTGTTATCTCCCTGAAACGGCTGAAAATCTCATATTCGGTATCGGCATCGAGCGAACTGGATGGTTCATCAAGTATCAGTACCGGCGCCTCGCGGAAAAGTGCCCTGGCCAGTGCTATCTTCTGCCACTCGCCCCAGCTCAGCTCACGGCTGTCGTCAAAGAGTGTCCCGATGGTCGTGTTGTAACCTCTGGGAAGATTGTCTATCAATTCATGAACACCCGAGACCTTTGCTGCTTTCCGGATCTTTAAATCCGCATCGGCCGTCTCTATGTTTCCCATCCTGATATTCTCCCCGGCCGGAAGGTTGTAAAGCATGAAATCCTGGAAAACAACGGAAAAGAACTTCCTGTAAGCTTCAGGATCCATATTCCGGATGTCGCTGCCGTCCCATTTCACACTGCCTGTATCCGGATCATAAAGCCGGGTGAGAAGCCTTATAAGCGTGCTCTTGCCGGCTCCGTTGGGACCTACAAGAGCAATAATCTCTCCTTTCTTTATTTCAAACGAAACTTTGTTTATGGAAGCATAATCATTTCCGGGATAGGTAAAGGAGATGCCTTCCACCCTGATCTCCGACTTCAGCTCGTCCGGGATTGTAACCGGAGGATTTGCAATCACCCTTTCCTTAAGGTCGAGAAATTCGAATGTGTCGCCTATATATAGTCCGTCTTCATAAAGCCCGGCAAGCGAACTCAGAAAAACCTTTATATAGGTCATACCCTGCCTGAAGGCGAGAAGAAACATTGTCATCTGTCCCAGACTCAGCTCGCCTGAAATGGTGCGGCGGGCAACGACCAGCAGGAGTACCAGTATCGCTGAAGCCTTCACCAGAGCGGATATCAGTTCGATAAGGGTTCTTTTTCTCAGAATCCTGAGTTCTTCTTCCTTTTGTTTGCGAAATGATTCTTTAAACAGCGAGATGAAGTAATTGCCGAGATTGAACAGTCTTATCTCCCTCGAGGGTCTGTCGCCCGTGAGCAGCCAGTTGAAATAGGCCGATTTTCTTGCCTCAGGGGTCTGTTCTCTCTGGAAATGATAGAGGATGTCGGCATAATGCAGCCTTAGCCATATGCCGGGGATGTTAACCACAACCAGCAGGATGGCAACGCTCCAGTGAAGAGTGAGAAGGAGTCCGGCCATCAGTGTCAGTGACAGAAGTCCCCTGAACATCGAAACTATGTTGTTGAGGATGTTATTAGGCCTCCACGGGGCCTCGGAGCTTGCTCTTGACAGGCAATCGTAGTAGCCGGGATGCTCAAAGTTGATCAGGTCGAGCCTCACTGCCTTGGAATGAAGCAGGTTGTACATGTAGCTCTCGAGCTTAACCGACTGGTTACTGGAAATATAACTTCCGGAATCGGTGCAGATTTCATCCAGAAAATAAACGACTACCACCGCGATCGCCAATGGCACTATGCCGGCTGCTCCTGATCCGGATTGTGCAGCGCCGGTTATTCCGTCAATGAGAAGCTTTATAAGCCATATGAGAACAAGGGGAAGGATGCTTTGCAGAACAGATATCAGGATATTTGCCGTTGCCCACCCGGGAGCACTGTCCCAGACCAGGCCAAGGGCTTTCCTGAATAGTCTGATCTTTCCTTTCATGTTGCTTTTAGGTGCTTCTCTACCCTTAATTGTTGTCTTGCGGTCTTGCGGTCTTGCAGTCTTGCGGTCCCTTTCTTTTGCCCTGTGCCCCGTGCCCCGTGCCCTGCGCCCTGTGCTCTGTGCTCTGCGCCCTGTGCCCCGTGCCCTGTTAGCTCAAAGCCCAAAAACTCTCTTTAGCCTGTAAATTTGCGAAATTATCCTTAGCATTCTCCTGTTGCGGCTGTAATTCGGATTTTTATTTGAATATTTTTCGGGAGGCACAACTTTACCTTCAGGATTCTCAACCCTTACCACCTTACCCACGATCTGATCAATAGTGATTGGTTTATCCTCAGCCGCGCAGCAGTCGCCGCGGGTTACATAATGCCTCTGCATCTTCTGTGAGTAAATACTTACCAGGCGGTGAACAACAAAGCCCGAATCCCTTGTCCATGCTATAATATCTCCCCGCCGGGGTTTTGTCTCCGGTTCATAGGGTTCGACAAAAATGATTGAGCCTGCTTTTATTGAAGGGTACATGCTGTTGCCGTCAGCCCTTATCCTGACGGTCTTTCCTTCGGAAAGAAGCATGAATCCGATTTCCATGAGAACCGTATTGGAAAGCCTTTCACTGGTCATTCCTGAGGATGTATTCTATCACGCTCCTGTCGGGTCGGAATGAAAGAGTCGATACCGGTACCTTTGAACACATCATGGATACCGATCCGAGAAAGCGGGCTATCATATCCGGACTGTAATTATGCTGGATGCAGTTTGCAATCACCATGCTGACTGCCGATGCTTCCCTTATCTGGACCATTTCATTCTCATTGCCGTGACTGATGAGGAAGATCCTGTCGACAGGTGCGCTTCGGGGGACATCGTTCCTGTAAACGGGAGTGTTGTACATCCTGTAGATCCCGTCGGTTTTCCTGATTATCATCCTGTCGTCGTGGATTACCTGCGCACCTATATTGTCCCACAGCAAGGACATTGTGGTCTTTCCCTTTCCCGAAACCCCGCTGAACAGGTAGCCGCGTCCGTTATACGACACACCCGAGGCATGGATCATCAGATCGGCATTGATGGCCGAGAGATAATAGAGGATAAGTCCGTCGAGAGGATATTCCATCGGATCGGTACTGTTTCCGGCATTTTCTATATAAAGATCCCATTCCCTCAGGGCCAGTGAAAGCTTCAGGGTTGCCTTTTTGGCAGGATTGTCGGGGAAATTGGTTATTAAAAGAAGATCGCCGTTCTGCTTGTATACGCTCCAGAAATTGTCGCTTTTGGTTACTTTGTAGCCTTTTACCTCAACCACATAGGGAGCCACAAAGAGCCTCTCGGCATCCTCGGAGGGCCTTAATTTTCCATGATGTACCCTGATAAGTACGTCATAATCAAGGGCCCTGACAATACTTTGCATGAATCGCGGCGAAGGTGACAGATCGGGTCCGTCATCCTGAGATTCGAGCCTGATAAGGTATCCGGCAATGTTGAGGGTGTAGTCTCTCATTCTTAAAGCTGGTTGTTTCAGCATGTTATAAAAACCTACACTACTTTCCAGGTATGCGACATCGTTATACACATCAGATTGGTTTAGATCTTTCAGGTATAACGGAATGTAGCCCGATTTATTATTCTAACTGTTGATGATGAGATATTTACTCATGTCACTCAGAAAAGAATTGAGGTCCGATTCAGCCACACCCCTGTCAATGTTGTATTCCGTGACCAGTGCATCGACTATTTCAGCGATACTTCTCTTCCCGTCGATGAGTTCCCAGATAAAGGCACCCGATTCGTTAAGGGTGTAAACACTGTTCATGTCAGCAATGTTATTTGTCACAGGTATAAGCACATACTCGCTTCCCGTCTTGCGGGTTACTATGTTGGGGGCATGGGAATAAATCAGTCGGCTCATCGTCAACTTATTCAGAATTAAGGAACAAATGTACAAAAAAACACTTTGAATTCTTACCTTCGCGAAAATTTGAAAAACATGTCAAGGAAGAATAGCAGGAAGAAGGCAAAAGAGTCCTTCGGGGGGAAGAGAAAATCTAAACACGGCGGCAGAAAGGAGAAGAGGATATATTTAACCGGAACCGTCGACATGACGAGGATGGGTTATGGATACATCATTTCAGACGAGATAGAGGATGATGTCTTCGTGGCTGCCAGAAACCTAAACACCGCCCTTCACGGCGACAAGGTGAAGGTGTGGCTCTATGCCCGTAAAAAAGGATCGAGACCCGAGGGTGAAGTTGTAGAGATACTCGAGCGTTGGAAAAGCTCCTTCGTCGGTACACTCGAGGTGATGCCCGGATTTGCATTCCTGATACCCGACAATAAGAATATGCCATTCGACATTTTCATCCCGGCATCAGCCCTTAAGGGCGGGAAACAGGGACAGAAGGCCGTTGCACGTATCACGGAATGGAAACGCAACTCAAAAAACCCGGTTGGCGAAATTGTAACAGTGCTGGGAGAACCCGGTCTTCATTCCACCGAGATGCATGCAATCCTTGCCGAGTATGAACTTCCTTATGCTTTCACTGAGGAAGTTGAAAAAGATGCAGCCTCAATCAATGGCATGATAACTGAAAAGGATATCAGGGAAAGAAAAGACTTCAGGGATGTTCCCACTTTTACAATCGACCCTGAGGATGCGAAGGACTTCGACGATGCCCTTTCACTTAGGAAACTGGAGAATGGCAACTGGGAAGCCGGAATTCATATCGCCGATGTTACATATTATGTAAAGCCCGGATCGCTTACCGAAGAAGAGGCAAGGCAAAGAGCCACCTCGGTGTACCTGGTCGACAGAGTGGTCCCCATGCTTCCCGAACGACTTTCAAATGATATCTGCTCCCTGAGACCAGGGGAGGATAAGCTTTGTTTCTCGGCTGTTTTTGAGCTTAACGAAAAGGCCGAGGTGCAGAACGAGTGGTTCGGGCGGACTGTCATAAATTCCGACAGGAGATTCTCATACGGTGAAGCCCAGTTGGTTATTGATACGGGTGAGGGGGATATGAAGGATCAGTTACTTTTGCTACATGACCTTGCACAGAAGCTAAGATCAAAACGATTTGCATACGGCGCTTTTTCGTTTGAGAGGGAAGAGGTTCAGTTTGAGCTGGATGAGAACGGGAAACCACTGGGAGTGAAGTTCAGGGACATGGGGACTGCCAACCAGCTGATAGAGGAGTTCATGCTGCTTGCAAACCGGAGGGTGGCGGAATACGTCGGAAAGAAACTGCGCGGACGAACTTTTGTTTACAGGGTTCATGACAAACCCGATCCGGAGAAAATATCAAATTTCAGGGCTTTTATCACCCGCTTCGGTTATAAGCTGACTTCCGACGAGAAAAATCTTCCGAAAGCCATGAACAGGCTGATGAAAGAAGTTGCAGGAAGAAGCGAACAGAACATTATCGAGACCATAGCTCTGAGAGCAATGGCCAAAGCCGTGTATTCGACGGATAACATAGGTCACTACGGACTTGCCTTCAAGCACTACACCCACTTTACCTCCCCGATACGGCGTTACCCTGATATGATGGTCCACAGGCTGCTTACAGCCTATCTGAATCACGATGATCCGGGAAACAAGGAGAAGATCGAGAAGCACTGCCAGCATTCCTCAAAGATGGAACGTCTTGCTGCCGAAGCCGAAAGAGCTTCGATTAAGTACAAACAGGTTGAGTTTATGAGCGAAAGGATAGGACAGGTGTTCGATGGAGTCATATCAGGTGTTACCGAATGGGGCATATATGTTGAGATCATCGAGAATCAGTGCGAGGGAATGGTGAGCATCAGGGATCTGCACGATGATTACTACGAGTATGATGAAGAGAACTACTGCATAAGGGGAAAATCAACCGGGAAACTGTACACCCTCGGCGACAGGGTAAAAGTAGAGGTGGTAAAGGCCGACCTGCAGAAGAAGCAGCTGGATTACAGGTTCGCGTAGGGGTGCAGGGCGCAGAGCACAGGGCACAGGGCACAGGGCACGGGGCACAGGGCACAGAGCACAGAGCGCAGGGCGCAGGGCAAAAGAAAGGGACCGCAAGACCGCAAGACCGCAAGACTGCAAGACTGCAAGACCGCAAGACCGCAAGACTGCAAGACCGCAAGACCGCAAGACAATGTATTATGTATTATAGGCGATAGATTATAGGCGATGTGCCGCATTGGAAGAGACCGCAAGGACCTTTCTATCGCTCTCAATAAGAGCCAGTAATGCCTCAGTAGCTGATTCCTGAGGAATATTTTTTAGCACCGGGCTGGTTCCGCGGTAGATGTGTACTTTTCCGTTGCCCGCTCCGACATAGCCGTAATCGGCATCGGCCATTTCGCCCGGACCATTCACAATGCAACCCATAACGGCAATCTTCAGCCCGTTCAGGTGACCGGTCACCGCCTTCACTTCCCTTACTGCTTCCTGCAGGTCAAACTTTGTTCGTCCGCAGGTGGGGCACGACAGGTAAACCACTCGTGTTATCCTTGCCCCTGTTGCCTGGAGAATCGAAAATGACAGTTCCTTCAACTTCTCGTCTGTAACTTTTCCCTTATTTGATATGCAAATACCTCCGGCCTGACGAGTGATGAAATATTTTCCCATCAGCGCCGCCGAGTCGATAGCAAGTTTTTCCGGATCATCTTCGTTGAATTCCCCGTTTAGCATAATGTCTTCATTATCAAGTGATTCCGGAGCCGGAAAATTACCTTTTGACAATGTTATAACATTGTTATAACGTTGATTTTTCTCTCCCAGGAAGATGCCGTTATTATTAGTCACCACCTCCGGCATATACGGTTTATCGTGTGTTTTGAACCGGAGGATGCTGTCGGGATTGGTTACCCTTCCGGCCGGACCCGCGAGGAAATCCACTATTTCCCTGGCCACCGGGATCTCCTTTTCGGGAGCTTCCGACAGTGATACTCTTATAGTGTCGCCTATGCCTTCCGACAGAAGTGCACCGATTCCGGCTGCTGACCTTATGCGTCCGTCCTCGCCTTCGCCTGCCTCGGTCACGCCCAGGTGAAGAGGATAGGCGAATCCTTCCTCCTTCATGAGTTCCACCAGCCCGCGGGTGGCTTTTATCATGATGCCGGTATCGCTCGATTTCATCGAAAGCACCAGTCTGTGAAAATTTTCAGCCCTGAATATCCTGATGAACTCCATCGCCGACACGGCCATCCCTTCAGGTGTATTACCGTAGCGTGTCATGATCCTGTCGGACAGCGAACCGTGATTGACACCTATCCTTACAGCCGTACCGTGTTCACGGCAGATATTGATAAGAGGAAGTATTCTCGAGTGAATCCTCTCTATTTCCTCCCTGTATTCCTGCTCACTGAATTCCTGCTTTATGAATGAAGCCCTTTTGTCGGCGTAGTTGCCGGGATTGATTCTTACCTTTTCAACTATTTTTGCTGCAAGCTCCGCTGCCGAAGGGTTGAAATGTATATCCGCCACCAGGGGAGTGTCGAATCCAGCCTTCCGTATTTCAGCCTTAATATTCTCAAGGTTAGCTGCTTCCCGCATCCCCTGAGCCGTAAGCCGTACCAGGTCGGCACCGGCTTCGATAATGCGGATGCACTGGGCAACGGAGACTGCGGTATAGAGGGTGTTGGTGTTGGTCATGGACTGGATCCGTACGGGATAGGTTCCGCCGAGCGGAAGCGAGCCTATGAGGATGTTGGTGGATTTGAAATTGCAAGAGGGCATTAATGTATTATGTATTATGGATTATAGGCGATGTTTTTAAATGTATTATGTATTATGTATTATAGGCGATGTTTTTAATGTATTATGTATTATGTATTATAGGCGATGTTTTTAATGTGTTATGTATTATGTATTATAGGCGATGTTTTTAATGTGTTATGTATTATGTATTATAGGCGATGTTTTTAAATGTATTATGTATTATGTATTATAGGCGATGTTTTTAATGTGTTATGTATTATGTATTATAGGCGATGTGTTATGTATTATGTGGGTTTGGTTTGTATTGTTTTTCTTGTTGCTATGAAAATTGCGGTTAATTCGTTTGCTTCTTTTAACAGAGGTTTTAATTCTTTAATTCTCCCGGGATCCAGTAATTTCTTGTCAAAAATCAATTCCAGCCACATTGCACTTTCATCGGCTTCTTCAATAGATATGCTTATTTTTGCAACAAAAGAGGCTTTTGTCTGAGCCAGTCTAGCTGCCCTGTAATTTGCACCAACAGAAGTCGCGCATCTGATCAGTTGACTCCGTACATGGTTCTTTAGATAGCTACCTTCCAGGTATTCACTTAGATCAATACAATTATACCCGAATTGTTTTGTTCTTCTTAACATTTCTTTTGTATCCATTGCAGCGAGATTTTAAATGGTTAATTGAGACTATCTTAATTCTATTCCACATAAAATTATTCCTTTTAGCACATCAGAATCCATATAAAAATATCCCATCCTCTATATTACATCATCTATCGCCTATCATCGATAATACATCTCCCATTCCCTATCGCCTATCGCCTATAATCCATAATACATCTCCCATTCCCTATCGCCTATCGCCTATAATCGATAATACATTTCCCATTCCATCGCCTATCGCCTATAATCCATAATACATTAACCCCTTTCCCACTTCACCCCATCCTTAGTGTCCTTAATAGTTACCCCCGCCTTCTTCAGTTCATCACGAATCCTGTCGGAAGTGGTGAAATCCTTTCTGGTTCTTGCTTCGCCGCGCAGATCAATAATTATCTTCATAAGCTCCTCTGCAAGATCATCGGTTTTGCTGTCCTGTGTTTCGTCTCGGAGCCCCAGTATCTTAAATACATAATCATCAAACAATTTCCTTAAGGCTTCAATTCCCTTATCATCGATCTTTTCCGTTCCGTCGTTCACCGAATTGATGATCTTCACCCCGTCGAAAAGATGCGAGATCAGGATGGGAGTGTTAAGATCGTCATTCATTGCCAGGGCGCATTTTTCAGAAAGGTCTTCGATGTCGACGGTGGAAGCGGCAGAGGGCTTAAGATTGCCGAGTGTTTCAACTGCCTTCATCAGTCTCTGATATCCTTTTCCGGCAGCGATAAGGGCTTCGTTGGAGAAATCGAGAGTACTCCTGTAATGTGCCTGCAGGATGAAGAACCTGACTGTCATGGGACTGAAGGCCTGTTCCAGAAGAGGGTGATCGCCTCTGAAGATCTGATCGAGGGTTATGAAGTTTCCAAGCGAACGGGCCATTTTCTGGCCGTTGATGGTTATCATATTATTGTGAACCCAGTACCTTACCGATTCCTTTCCGAGCGCGGCGGTCGACTGTGCTATCTCGCACTCGTGATGCGGAAACTGAAGATCCATGCCGCCTCCGTGGATGTCGAACACCTCCCCTAAGTATTTGATGCTCATAGCTGAACATTCGAGATGCCAGCCGGGATACCCGTCGCTCCAATCCGACGGCCATTTCATGAGATGTCCCGGAGCAGCCTTCTTCCAGAGTGCAAAGTCAAAGGGATTGCGCTTTTCGTCCTGACCTTCCAGCTCACGGGTGTTGGCCATCAGGTCCTCTAGTATCCTTCCCGAAAGCTTGCCGTATTTATATTTCCTGTTATACTTCTCAACGTCAAAATATACCGATCCGTTAATCTCGTAGGCAAAGCCTTTCCTAAGCAGCTGCCTGACCAACTCCTGCTGCTCGATTATGTGTCCCGACGCCCGGGGCTCTATCGATGGCTTAAGGGTGTTGAGCTGGTCCATGTTCCGGTGGAAGGTGTTCATGTATTTCTGAACCACTTCCATGGGTTCGAGATTCTGAAGCCTGGCGGTCTTTACTATTTTATCCTCACCCTCGTCGGCATCATTCTCGAGGTGACCCACGTCGGTAATGTTGCGGACATACCTCACCTGGTATCCGAGATGTGTCAGATAGCGGAAGAGCAGGTCGAAGGTTATAGCCGGACGTGCATGTCCGAGGTGGGCGTTGCTGTAAACCGTTGGTCCGCAGACGTACATCCCTGCAAACGGTGGATGGAGAGGCTCGAAAACCTCTTTCTGACGGGAAAGGCTGTTGTAAATCGATAAGGGGTTTGACATGGAATTGGGTATTTGGGGCAAAAGTAATAAAAAAAGAAACGGTAAGCGGTGAAACGGCTAGCCGCTCGCCTCATGCCGCTCGCCGTTCTTCCTTTTGTTTTTTCCAAATTCATTGCTACATTTGTCGCCACAAATCAAATATTCCTTCCTTTTAAGGGTGTTTGGTTTTTATTAAGAAGGGTGGAGAGATTAGGCTCTGTGAAACCCTGGCAACCAATCCCGGCAATACGGGAGAAAGGTGCCAAAACCTAATCCCGAAAATACGGGAGATGATAAAAATAAACACGAAGACAATGAAAGAATTTATTCAGACCCTCAACCACCTTCAAATGCCGCTAATGCCTATGGGCATGTGACAGCAGGGACAGCACAGCTAAAGATGCGTGTTCCTGGTTCAAAGCTCCGGGTTCAGTGTTGAAAGTTGCCGGCTACGGGTTATGAATTGCCTGTTAAGAAAAGGATAACCCGCGCGGCAACCGCCAACTACTAACCCGAAATAAACACCAGGCAACACGACACCAGGCAACTAACACCAAGTAACCATCAACAATAACAAACAACTCACAGCATAATGAATATAAAAAACTTAAAATTCGAAACTCTTCAGGTACATGCCGGCCACACTCCCGACAGCGATACATTGTCGCGGGCAGTGCCGCTGTACCAGACATCATCATACGTGTTTCGCGATGCCGGACATGCCGCCAGATTGTTCGACCTTGCCGAAGCAGGAAACATATATACCAGGATCAACAATCCCACCACTGAGGTCTTTGAGAACAGGGTAGCGGCCCTTGAGGGAGGTGTGGGATCGCTGGCTGTGTCATCGGGACATGCCGCGCAGTTTATCGCACTTACCACGATAATGAGAAAGGGAGATAACTTTATAAGCTCACCCTTTCTCTACGGTGGCACCTTCAACCAGTTCAAGGTCACTTTCGCCGGATTCGGGATAGAGGCCCGCTTTGCTTCCGGCCTGGAACCTGAATCTTTTGAGAAACTGATCGACGACAACACAAAAGCCATCTATCTTGAAACTATAGGCAACCCGGGATTCAGGATACCCGACCTGGATGCCTTTGCAGATCTGGCATCCCGTTATGGCATTCCGCTTATCGTCGACAACACCTTCGGAGCATGCGGCTACCTTTGCCGGCCTGTAGATCACGGTGCAAATATTGTAACGGAATCGGCTACCAAATGGATAGGAGGCCATGGTACCAGCATTGGGGGAGTGATAACTGACGGGGGAAATTTCAACTGGAACAACGGCAAGTTCCCGATGTTCACCGAGCCGTCCGAAGGTTATCACGGATTTGTTTTCGGTGAGAAGTTTTCTTCCTCATCACCCTCGGGGAACATAGCCTTTATCGTGAAAGCCCGTGTTGAAGGTCTCAGGGATATAGGTCCATCGATAAGCCCTTTCAATTCCTTCCTTCTTCTCCAGGGTCTCGAAACCCTGTCGCTCAGGATGGAACGGATTATTCAGAACACCCTGGCACTGGCCCTGTGGCTGCAATCGCACCCGTTGGTGGAAAAAGTAAATTATCCCGGTCTGCCCGGAAACCCCGATTATGAACTGGCGCTTAAATATCTTCCGCGCGGTGCAGGCGGTGTGCTGAGTTTCATCCTAAAAACAGACAGGGATACTGCATCAAAGCTGGTCGATCATCTTCAGATCGTCAGTCACCTGGCAAACGTGGGAGATGCCAAGACACTGATCATTCAGCCGTCAACCACAACACATGCCCAGCTTTCAGCCGAAGAGCAACAGGCGGCGGGCATTGATCCCGGACTCTTCAGGGTTTCGGTGGGCATAGAACATATTGAAGATATTATAAACGATTTTTCACAGGCATTCAATAAGATATCATGACAAGAGAAAAACTCAGAATAGGATTGTTCGGGTACGGATGCGTCGGACAGGGTCTCCACGATGTACTGAACAGCAGCCGCGGCTTCAGGGCGGATATAGTAAGGATTTGTGTTAAGGACCGCAACAAGAAGAGAAGGATACCCATGTCGAACTTTACTTTCGACAAGAACGACATCCTGAACGACCCTTCCATCAACCTCGTGGTTGAGCTTATCGACGACGCCGAAGAGGCTTTCAACATAGTGACTACCGCGATGAAAAATGGAAAGAACGTGGTCTCTGCCAACAAGGTAATGATTGCAAAGCATTTCAGGGAACTGGTTGAGCTCCAGACTAAATACAAGGCGTCGCTGCTGTATGAAGCATCGGCAGGCGCCAGCATCCCGATAATCAGGAATCTGGAAGAATACTACGACAATGAACTGCTGTATTCATTGCGCGGCATTCTTAACGGCACCACAAATTACATCCTGACAAAGATGTACAACGAGGGCAAACCCTATGACCTGGCCCTGAAGGAAGCCCAGGAACTTGGTTTCGCCGAATCCGACCCCACGCTCGATGTCGACGGCTGGGATGCGAAATATAAACTCTGCATTATAACCGGACATGCATACGGTCTTTTCCTGAATCCCGATGAAGTATTCCATTACGGCATAAGGAAGATATCGACATTCGATATCCAGCATGCAAAGGAGAAGGGATTCAAGATAAAACTGGTGCCATTCGTGGGCAAGACCAATGAAAACACCATTTCGGGCTTTGTGCTTCCCCGCTTTATTTCGGCGGACAAATACCTTTTCAATGTCGATAATGAATACAACGGCGTTATCACTGAAGCGGCCTTTGCCGACAAGCAGTTTTTCAGCGGCAAGGGAGCAGGCGGTCATGCCACCGGAAGCGCCGTGCTTTCGGATATCTCCGCCAACTCCTATGGCTACAGGTATGAGTACAAAAAGTACCAGCAGGGAACCGTTACAAATTACACCCGCGACTACCCGATAGAGATTTATCTGAGGTATTCGAGCGAAAAGGACAGGAAATTGTTTGCATTAAAGGATGTCTCTGAATACTTTAGCAGCAAATTATATAAATACGTGATCGGTGTCGTCAGACTGGAAACTCTTTACAAGCTTCGGGAACAGTTACCCGGGATGGATGTTTTTATTGTCAACACCGGAAGAAAGTTTGTTCGCTGATCCCAAATACTTATAAGCAGCATGACTAACTTACCCGAAGACCTTATCACCAAACGTATCCTCGTTCTTGACGGGGCTATGGGAACGATGATCCAGAGATACGGGCTTCAGGAAGCTGATTACCGCGGTGAGAGGTTCAGGGATCACCCTATTCCGCTGAAGGGGAATAATGATATCCTGTCCATAACCAGGCCGGATGTCATTCTCGAAATCCATAAAGGCTACCTTGAAGCAGGTGCCGATATCATAACCACCAATACCTTCAATGCAAACAGGATATCGATGGCCGACTACGGCATGGAGAATCTGGTTTATGAGATAAACCTTGAATCGGCCAGGCTCGCGGAGAAGGCAATACATCTTTTTGAGAACACGAAGAAGTCCGGAAGTCATTTCATTGCCGGTACACTGGGACCGACCAACCGCACCGCTTCGATGTCGGCAGATATCAACGATCCGGGCGCCAGGTCGGTCAGTTTCGACCAGCTCGGGGATGCCTACAGGGAACAGGCAGCGGGACTTATCGACGGGGGGGCAGATATCCTTATGGTTGAGACCATATTCGATGTGCTCAACTGCAAGGCTGCACTGTATGCGATCGAAACTCTTTTTGAGGAAAGAGGGATACGCCTTCCGGTGATGGTCTCGGGAACAATAACCGATGCAAGCGGCAGGACGCTGACAGGACAAACCCTCGAAGCCTTTCTGGTTTCAGTGTCGCATTTCCCTCTTTTCAGCATCGGACTGAATTGTGCACTGGGAGCTGAACAGCTCAGACCTTATATCCAGGAATTATCGGCTAAGGCAGGTTTCCCGGTTTCGGTTCATCCGAATGCCGGCCTTCCCAACCAGTTTGGCGAGTATGACCAGTCGGCTTCGTTCATGGCTTCGGTGACAGAGGATTTCATGAAGGAAGGATGGGTCAATATCATAGGAGGCTGCTGCGGAACGACACCGGAGCATATCAGGCAGATAGCGGAAAAGGCAAAGCTTTACAAACCGAGAACTGTGCCGGAAATAACAAGGTATACAAGGCTCAGCGGCCTTGAAGCCCTCGTTATCACGCCTCAGACCAACTTCGTCAACATAGGGGAACGGACCAATGTATCTGGTTCCCTCAGGTTTGCAAGACTGATAAGGGAAGAGAAATACGACGAAGCACTTGCCGTTGCACGCAATCAGGTCGACGGCGGGGCCCAGATCATAGATATCTGTATGGACGAGGCCATGCTCGATTCGGAAAAGGCCATGGTGAAGTTCGTTAACCTGGTGATGTCGGAACCCGATATTGCCAAGCTCCCGCTGATGATAGATTCTTCAAAATGGAGTGTCATTGAAGCTGCTCTCAAATGCATCCAGGGCAAATCGGTGGTTAACTCGATAAGCCTGAAGGAAGGGGAGGAGGCCTTTTTGCATCATGCCCGTGAGATCAGAAAATACGGGGCGGCGGCTGTGGTGATGCTGTTCGACGAAAGAGGGCAGGCCGACAGCTATGAGAGAAAAATTGAAGTTGCACGGAGGTCCTACGATATACTGACTCAAAAACTAAATTTTCCTCCCGAGGATATAATCTTCGATCCCAATGTGCTTGCAGTGGCAACGGGAATTGATGAACACAACAACTACGCGGTCAATTTCATAAAGGCCGTTGAGTGGATAAAGCATAATCTGCCCTATTGCAAGGTAAGCGGCGGAATCAGCAATCTGTCGTTCTCCTTCAGGGGTAATGACAGGGTCCGCGAGGCCATGCACTCGGTGTTTCTTTATCACGCGATAAAAGCAGGTCTCGACATGGCGATAGTTAATCCGGGAATGCTGCAGGTTTACACCGAAATAGAACCAAATCTTCTTAATCTGGCTGAGGATGTTGTTCTGAACCGCAGAAAGGATGCAACCGAGCGGCTCATCAGATTTGCCGAAGGCCTCAAGAGCGGGGGGAAAAAGGAAGAAAAGGCCGACGAATGGCGCTCTCTTCCCGTCCTCGACAGGATAAGGCACTCGCTGAAACGGGGTCTGGATGAATTTATTGAGGCGGATGTAGAGGAGGCAAGACCTTTGTTCGGAAGGGCGCTCGAAATTATCGAAGGTCCGCTGATGGACGGCATGAATGAGGTCGGGGATCTTTTCGGATCGGGCAAGATGTTCCTTCCCCAGGTTGTGAAAAGCGCCAGGGTGATGAAAAAAGCTGTGGCTGTCCTTTCACCCTATATAGAGCAGGAAAGCCGGGGAGAGGAGAAGAAAAGCGCCGGAAAGATCATTCTTGCCACGGTTAAGGGGGATGTCCACGACATCGGAAAGAACATTGTGGGAGTGGTCCTTTCATGCAATAATTTCCAGGTGGTCGACCTCGGCGTAATGACTCCCGCCGATAAGATCATCGATGCTGCCGTCAGGGAAAAAGCCGATGTGATCGGTCTGAGCGGACTGATCACGCCATCGCTCGAGGAAATGGTCCATGTGGCTTCCGAAATGGAAAGAAGAAATATCGGCCTGCCGCTCCTGGTAGGAGGAGCCACCACGTCTGAGATACATGCAGCGGTCAAAATTGCGCCGGTTTATTCAAAGCCGGTAATTCACGTGAAGGATGCCTCCAAGGCTGCAGGGGTCATCTCGGCACTTCTCCAGGAAGACAATTCGGCTTATGTCGGATCGGTTAGGGAGAAATACCGTAAGCTTCTGAATGACCATAATGCAAGAAAATCGGAGAAGAAGCTTATTTCGCTGGAAGAAGCCAGAAAGAACAGGCTTGTCACAAGCTGGAGGCAGGAAGAAATACCTGAACCGGCGGAAAAGGGCATCAGGGTTTTTGAAGAATTTGACCTGAGTGTTCTCGTAAAATACATCGACTGGACTTTCTTCTTCTTCGCGTGGAAGATCTCCGGGAAATATCCCGCCATATTCGACGATCCTGTCAAGGGAGCGGAAGCAAGGAAGTTGTTTGACGATGCGCGGTTCTGGCTCAGGGAGATCATAGCCAGGAAGCTGATAAAGGCTAATGGTGTGCTCGGACTTTTTCCGGCTGTATCCTCAGGCGACGATGTTCTTATTCTGAATGACACGAAAACCGGATTCGTGAAGACAGTATTCAGTTTCCTGCGAAACCAGGAGCAGAAGGAAAAGGGTGTCCCTAATCTTTGTCTGGCGGATTATGTTGCCCCGGAATCATCGGGCCTGACCGACTGGGCCGGAGCCTTTGTGGTTACGGCAGCCCTTAGTGACGATGTCATTAAAAACTACGGGGATGATGATTATGCAAGCATTATGATCAGGATACTGAGCGACCGTATTGCCGAGGCTGCCGCTGAGTATCTCCACGAGAGGGTGAGAAAGGAATACTGGGGTTACGCGGCAGGGGAGGAACTGACGACAGAAGAGCTTCTGAAGAGCCGTTACAGGGGGATAAGGCCCGCGCCCGGGTATCCTGCTTGTCCCGATCATACGGAAAAACGTGTTATATTTGACCTCCTCGAAGCAGAAAGGAACACCGGAGCCGGCCTGACTGAAAATTTCGCCATGACACCTCCGGCTGCCGTCTGTGCCTATGTCTTCTCTCATCCGCTTTCATCCTATTTCAATGTGGGCAAAATAGGGGAAGATCAGCTCAGGGACTATGCATCGAGAAAGAAAATGACTGTTGAAGAGGCTGCCAAATGGCTTGCCCCGAATTTATAAGAGTTAGTGTAATGAGTGTTATTGATAAGATCAGAACCGCTAAAAGTCCGTTGTTCACATTTGAACTGCTTCCTCCCCTTAAAGGGCACAGTATTGAAAGGGTTTACTCAACCATCGACCGGCTGATGGAATTCAGTCCGGCTTATATAAACTTTACATCTCACCGTAATGAAACGGTGTATCGCGAGCGTCCCGACGGGCTGCTTGAGAAGAAGGTGGTAAGAAAGCGTCCGGGTACCTTTGCCCTTGCCGCGGCAGTGAAATACAAATACAACATCACGGTGGTGCCTCATGTGCTTTGCGGAGGTTTTACAAAGGAAGAGACCGAGAACGTGCTGATAGAGATGAACTTTCTCGGGATAGACGACGTGCTGGCTCTAAGGGGCGATCCACCGAGGGGAAGCCGAAGCTTTATTCCCGAAAAGGACGGTCATTCCTATACCTCGGAACTTGTAGGGCAGATAGTTGACATGAACAATGGCAAGTATCTTGAAGACTCGCTTCAGGATACCGCACCCACGTCTTTCTGCATAGGTGTGGCCGGTTATCCCGAGAAGCATTTCGAAGCGCCGAACAGGCAGGTTGACCTTGAGAATCTTAAGATCAAGGTGGATGCCGGTGCAAGTTATATAGTCACCCAGATGTTTTTCGACAACAGGAAGTTCTTCCGCTTCAGGGATGAATGCAGATCGATAGGCATTGATGTCCCGGTAATAGCGGGTATAAAACCCATTTCAGCACTAAACGATATAAATCTGCTTCCCCAGACTTTCCATATAGATATGCCCAACGACCTGGTGGTGGCCCTGAGAAAGTGTACAAACGATAATGAAGCCCGTGAGGTTGGTATTGAATGGGCTGTTCAGCAGTCGAAGGAGCTTATAGCTGAAGGAGTTCCGGGGATACACTATTACACTCTCGGACGGTCGGATAATGTTGCAAGGATTGTAAAGGCGGCGTTTTAGAACGGAACGAGGTGTGCTAACTGAACGCCTTTTTTATTTTGTCAACGTAATCCAGTTTTTCCCAGGCGAAGAATTCCACTTTTTTCCTGTAGACTTCCTTGCCGTTGCCGGTAACCCTTACGGGTTTTGAACCTTTTACGGGATAGTAGACCTCCACTTCACCGGTTTCGGGCTCGTGTCCGAAATGACCGTAGGTGGCTGTGCGAAGGAATATCGGATTCTTAAGACCGAAGCGCTCCACTATTGAGTAGGGCCTGAGGTCGAACAGCTTCTTCAAAACGTTTGCTATCTCACTGTCGCACAGGATTCTGCCTTCCTTGTCCTTTACCTTTGCCGTGCCGTAGGTATTTATGTAAAGTCCAACCGGCTGGGCTATTCCTATGGCATAGGCTATCTGGATGAGAGCCTGGTCGCAAACACCTGCAGCCACCAGGTTTTTGGCGATATGCCGGGCAGCATAGGCTGCCGACCTGTCAACTTTCGAAGAGTCTTTTCCCGAGAAGGCGCCGCCGCCGTGAGCTCCGTGACCGCCGTAGGTATCAACTATGATCTTCCTTCCGGTAAGTCCTGTATCTCCGTGAGGCCCGCCGATAACGAACTTGCCTGTCGGGTTGACAAAGAGTCTTACATCATCAGTGATAAGCCGGGCATATTCCTTAGGGAGAAGCTTCTTTACACGGGGGAGAAGGAATTTCTTCAGGTCATCATGGATTTTGGCCTGCATTTCCTTTTCTGCCTTCTTTTTCGCCTTTTCCGAGTTGTTCTCCGGAAGGATGAATTCGTCGTGCTGTGTGCTGATAACCAGGGTGTCGATCCTGACCGGCTTGTTGTTATTATCATATTCAATCGTTACCTGCGATTTGCTGTCGGGCCTGAGATATTTCATCTGTTTGCCTTCCTTCCGTATTGAAGCAAGTTCCCGGAGCAGAATATGAGCAAGCTGGATGCTGAGAGGCATGTAGTTTTCCATCTCGCGGCATGCGTAGCCGAACATCATTCCCTGGTCGCCGGCTCCCTGGTCCTCGGGTTTCTCCCTGACAACGCCCTGGCGGATGTCGGGCGATTGTTCGTGTATGGTCGAAATAATACCGCATGATTCGCTGTCGAAACGGTAAGCAGGGTTTGTGTAACCGATATCCTTTATCACACGGCGTACCGTCTCCTGCACGTCAACCCATCCCTCGGTGCGGACTTCACCGCCGCACATCACCAGACCCGTGGTAACAAAGGTCTCGCATGCCACTTTCGATTTGGGATCCCATTTGAGGAACTCATCAAGAAGAGCGTCTGATATCTGGTCGGCAACCTTGTCGGGATGCCCTTCCGAAACTGATTCGGATGTAAATAGATAACCCATAAGTAAATAGTTTTGTTAACTGATCAGAAAATGATGGGAATTATGCTTGAGTGGAATGACGGAATCAGAGGCATTTTAGCATTTTTTCCCGTGGTCGCAATCAGCTCAAATTTCTCCACCAGATTCTTAGGGATCAAAGGAAAGAAAAAGAAGCAAGAAAAACAAGAATTTCCTTGTAACATCCGCGTTGGATATTTACCCCCTTCCCTCCCGATAACTATCGGGACTTCCCCCTATAGGGTGAAGGAGCCAGAGAATTCTGCTAATATTGAAAGGAAATATAAATTTCAAAGCCCCCGGAGGGGATCCTTATAAAGCAAGACCGCAAGACCGCAAGACTGCAAGACCGCAAGACTCTGCTGCTTTTATGTCGTCAGTATCCTGAAAACTTCTTCCAGATTGGACTCCTGCTTCTGAAGCGATAAGACGGTAAGCTTGTTATTAACTGCAAATGAGAATATTGCCGGACGAATGTCCTCTTCGCCTCCGGCTTCGATGATCCAGATTCGGTCCTTTGCCTTTCTGAAGGAATCTACACCAGGTATCGCGCTCAGCATGGCTTCTTCAGGATCCCTGTCAAACTCGACGAGAATGGTCTGCCGCGAACTGCTGATCTTTGAATAGATATCGCTCTTTGCCTCATCGGCAACGATGACTCCCTTGTCAATTATTATCACCCTGTCGCAAATGGCTTCCACTTCCTGCATTATATGGGTGGAAAGCATGACAGTTTTTTCACGCCCGGCATCGCGGATCAGATTCCTTATCTCAACTATCTGGTTCGGATCGAGTCCGGTGGTGGCTTCATCGAGAATGAGTACATCCGGATCATGGATCAGGGCCTGTGCCAGCCCGACCCTCTGACGGTAACCCTTTGAAAGAGATCCTATTTTCTTCTTCTGCTCCGGCTCCAGCCCGGTTATATTGATTATTCTGTCAATCTGTTCCCTGACGGAGATACCCGACTTGTACAGCGAGGCAGCAAACTGAAGATACTCCCTTACATACATCTCGGGATACAGGGGATTGTTTTCGGGAAGATATCCTATGTTCTTCTTTATCTCAGGAGATCCGGCGGAGGTGTCGATGCCGTTGACATATACCTTTCCGGTAGTGGGAGGCATGAAACCGGTGATGATCTTCATCATGGTCGACTTGCCGGCGCCGTTCGGACCGAGAAATCCGACGATCTCGCCGGTCTTTATTTCGAAAGATACATTGTCGAGAGCTTTCTGGCTTCCATAGAGCTTTGTAACTCCCTGTACTACAATTGACATGAATAGTAACTAAGTGTTATTGCCTTACTGCTGCAACCCGGCTCTAAGCCCTCCAGCCGCCTCCCATGAACTGCGACGTGCTCGCGAATGATGCCTTTGGATTGACACAGCAAACCGGGATTTTCGAACTGTTGGCAATGATCTCCTGTTCCGAAGCACCAAGCATATAATCAGCAAAGGTCGGACTCTTCGTGGTCACGATGAGAATGAGGTCGGCATTGATCTTATTGGCAAAGTCGATGGTCCTCTGTGCCCTCTTTCCACGTTCTATCTCATGGATCTCATATTCAACATTGTTCTGCATCAGGAATTTGACTGAGAAATTAAGGTTCTTGTTAATCCTTGCAGCCAGTCCTTTGTCAGCAGGCGTGTCTTTCAGGATATGGATCTTTGAATCAAAGTATTTGCCCATGAAGATCGCCATTCCCATCTTTTCCTTGTCCTCAGTCCTGAAATCAATAGGGAAAACAATGTTGTGATATCTGTTCTGGTCAACAGGAGGATCCTGAACAACAATGAAGGGTACTTTCGATTTTACGATGACCTTGAGAGCCCAGCTTCCTGTAAACTTCTGCATGCCTTTCATGCCGTGCGTTCCCATAACGACGAGGCTGACGTCCTTTTCTTCGTCATTGGCATAGTCGGCAATGGCTGAAAAGATGCTTCCCTTTACCACTTCCGGCGTGATTGTCATGTTGAATTTCGCCGCATTCTCATCAGCAATATGTTTCAGGTGACTTTTTACCTGCCCTTCTTCTCTCGTCTTGATACCTGAATCAACCACGTGAAGAAGGCAGATATCAGACCCTAACTGGCGTCCTATTTTAACAGCATGGGCTAAAGCTGATTCCGCAACTTCAGTAAAATCCCATGGTACTACGAGTTTCTTTTTATCTTCCATATTGATGAACGGTTAACTGTTAGATGTCCAAAGTTATTCATTTTCCTGAAAGGTTGTTTAAATCTTCTTACTTCAGCCTATCATAAAACTGAATTTAAACGGGAATATTATCATTTTAGTCGAATTATCTAATTAACAGAAAGTCACTTGATAAAATTATGAACATTATATGGGTATTTAAGATTAACAATTTATTATTTTTGCGGGGGAAATTTTCTGATATTCAAATTCTAATATGGAAAGGAAAAAGGTAAAGGAGATTCTTTCAAATCCTGTTACAGGGGAAGAAGTCCTGGTAAAGGGCTGGGTAAGGACAAGAAGGGGAAGCAGGAACATCTCATTCATTGCTCTCAACGACGGATCCACAATAAACAACATACAGGTGGTGGCCGACATGTCGCGTTTCGATGAACGTCAGCTCAGGGATATCTCAACCGGAGCCTGCATTGCCGTGACCGGCAAACTGGTTGAATCGCAGGGACAGGGTCAGAACGTGGAGATAAACGCGACTTCCATTGAACTGTACGGGAAATGTGATGCCGAAACCTATCCTCTTCAGAAAAAGGGTCACTCGATGGAGTTCCTCAGGGAGCATGCCCATCTGCGTTTCAGGACAAATACTTTTGGCGCAGTTTTCAGAATAAGGCACGCGATGGCTTTCGCGATACACAAGTATTTTAACGATAAAGGCTTCTATTATCTTCACACTCCGATTATTACCGCCAGCGATGCCGAGGGGGCGGGCGAGATGTTCCAGGTTACAACCCTCGAACCCGGTAATCCGCCCCGAAATGAACATGGAGAAATTGACTATACCCAGGATTTCTTCGGAAGAGCTACAAACCTTACGGTGTCGGGTCAGCTCGAGGGTGAACTTGGTGCTCTTGCCCTGGGAGAGATCTACACCTTCGGCCCCACTTTCAGGGCCGAAAACTCAAATACCCCCAGGCATCTTGCCGAATTCTGGATGATAGAACCCGAAATGGCATTTTACGACCTCAAGGACACTATGGACCTTGCAGAGAACTTCCTGAAATACCTTATCAGGTATGCCCTCGACAACTGCAGCGACGACCTGAAGTTCCTGAACAACTTGATAGACAAGAACCTTCTTGAAAGACTCAACTTCGTGGTCTCCAATGAATTTGTAAGGCTTACTTATACGGAGGCTGTCGATATACTAAGCTCGGCATCAAAAAAATGGGATTTCCCGGTCGGCTGGGGAAGGGACCTGCAGGCAGAACACGAAAGATATCTTGTTGAGGAACATTTCAAAAGACCGGTGATCCTGATAAATTACCCGAAGGAGATAAAGGCATTCTATATGAAACTGAATGACGACGGAAAAACGGTCAAGGCCATGGATGTGCTTTTCCCCGGGATAGGAGAGATAATCGGCGGATCGCAGAGGGAAGAGGATCACGGAAAACTTGTAAGCAGGATACGGGAACTGGGACTTCCAGAGGAAGACCTTTGGTGGTACCTCGAGACAAGAAAATTCGGAACAGCACCTCACAGCGGATTCGGACTTGGATTCGAAAGGATGATGTTATTTATGACCGGTATGGCAAATATAAGGGATGTTATTCCGTTTCCAAGAACACCAAAGAATGCGGAATTCTAACTTTAAAAGCTTCAGTAAACATTAGAGGACAGGTATGCTAAAGCAGAAACTACAGCAAAAACTTCTCCAGAAACTGTCTCCACAGCAGATACAGATGATCAAGCTGCTCGAGATACCTACACTTCAGATCGAACAGAGGATCAAGAAGGAACTGGAGGAGAACCCTGCCCTTGAGGAAGGCCCTGAGGAGGATGAGGAAATTACAGGCATGGAGGCCGAAGATGAAGACTACGAGAACGACGACAAGGATCAGGAGGAATTCACGCTCGACGACTATATAGAGGAAGACGAGATCCCGGATTACAGGCTTCATGCAAACAACTACAGCAAGGAAGACGAGAAAAGAAACGAAATACCGTTCTCGGTCGGATCGACATTCCAGGAACACCTTAAGGCACAGCTAAACCTCAGGGAGCTCACGGAAAAGCAAAAGGTGCTGGGTGAATACATTCTCGGGAATATAGACGAGGACGGCTACCTGCGGCGTGAGCTTGAAAATATTGTCGACGACCTGGCTTTCCTTCAAAACGTGACAACCGACGAGAAGGAATTAGAAGAAGTCCTTGAAGTCATTCAGGATCTTGACCCTCCGGGAGTAGGGTCAAGGACCCTCAGGGAATGCCTGCTGATACAGCTTGCAATAAAGGACAGGACACAGGATTCGCTAAAAACGGCTTACACCGTCATTGATCTTTACTTTGATGAATTCAGCAAGAGGCATTACGACAAGATAACCTCAAAAATGGGTATCACCGAAAGTGAACTGAAAGCGGCCATCGAAGAAATACTTAAGCTTAATCCCAAACCTGGAAGCCTTTTCAGCGATTCCATAAGCAGAATCTCCCAGCCAATCATACCCGACTTTATCCTCGAGCATACGGAAGAAGGTTTCGACCTTCACCTTAATTCGAAAAATCTTCCGGAACTGAGGCTTAACTCGGAATACAACGAGATGCTGAAATCGTACGTGAGGGACAAGAGCCAGAAGAAAGAAATGAAGGAGGCGGTTATGTTTGTTAAACAGAAAATCGATTCGGCCAGGTGGTTCATCGATGCCATCAGGCAAAGGCAGAACACCCTTCTTCTTACCATGAACGCCATCCTGAAATACCAGGAGGAATATTTTACCGACGGCGATGAGGTAAAGCTCAAGCCCATGATCCTCAAGGATGTCGCTGAAATGACCGGGCTCGATATCTCAACCGTCTCCAGGGTTGCCAACAGCAAATACATACAAACACATTTCGGGATTCTTCCGCTTAAATATTTCTTCTCGGAAGGACTCCAGACCGACAGCGGCGAGGAGGTATCAACCAGGGAAATAAAGAGTATCCTTCAGGAATGCATTGAAAACGAGGAAAAAAGACGGCCGCTGACCGATGAAAGGCTTACCGAGATACTTCAGGAGAAGGGATACCAGATAGCACGGAGGACAGTGGCAAAATACCGCGAACAGCTTAACATACCGGTAGCCAGGCTCAGGAGGGAAATCTGATTTATTCAACAGCGCGGATGAATAACGAAGGCAATATCAATTTAAGTGAAAGGCTGGCCAGGATTATTTCGTTTGTTTTTCATCCCTTGTTCATGCCGCTGTACGGTCTGACTATTCTGCTGTCGGCACCTACATTTCTGAGTTACCTTCCTCCGGCAGTCAAAAGGATTCTTTTCACTATCCTGCTTTTGAACAATGTACTGATCCCGCTTCTCCTGCTTCCCTTCCTGAGGTTAAGAAATCTCATCAGCTCGTTTTACCTCGAAGATAGAAGCGAACGCATTATTCCCATGCTGACAGCCTCGATCCTGTATTTCACAACTTCATTCATAGTTCTCAGGTACCAGATACCTTTTTTTCTGAAATCGTTCATCTTTGCCACGGCCGTGTTGTCGATTGTGGTGTCAATGATCAATTTCTGGTGGAAGATATCCATTCATGCCGTAGGGGCCGGAGCACTTACGGCAACAGTTTTATTGCTGTGGGTCAAGATGTTCACCCCTCTGCCATTGCTTATTGTTACCGTGATACTCCTGAGCGGTGTTATCATGTCGGCAAGGCTCAGGCTCGATACCCACAATCCATTACAGGTATGGGTGGGTTACTTTACCGGTTTAACTGTAGTGACAATGTTTATTCTACTGATCTAGTATTTCGCCGAGCGCTTTTTCGAGCAAAGCACGACTCTCATCAATTATCATGGAAGGCCATGAAGGTTCGGGGTTGCAGAGTGTTAACAGTTTGCCGATCTCCCGCTGGGGTATGCTGAGAAACCATCCCTTGTACGACAGGTATTCCGCGAGATACTCCTGTTCGGTCTGACCGGGAGTCGGGATAAGCATGGCGCTGCACCTGAGACTTATCAGCTCCATTATCGAGGAATAGCCCGAGCGGGTAATGATGCTGGAACTCGAGAGAAGAACATCCATCATCTCCGCGGTTGTCAGGTGATTGTAAGAGATTATTTTTCCGTTTTCAGTGCACTTTGTCTCAGGTCCGGGTCTCCCTTCAAGCACCACTGTCTTCGTATCCCCGTGCCGCAGAGCCGTGATGAGTTTCTTCCTGAGTATGCTTCTCTGCGGTTCCGGACCAGACAATACCACTGTGTGATGAGGATAATTGAATTTATTCGTTTCCACCCGGTCCATTCCCGAAAACCTCGACAGTATGCCAATGAACCTGACGTTGGAAGGGAGTTTCAGCCCGTGTGTGAGGCGTCCCGACAGGTTGATCTTCCCTGGTAGATCGGGAATAAGACAAAGCGAATACCTTTTTATGAAGAACCTGTGAAACATCACTCCTATCCACTCCAGGTGCCTGAGCCTGTCGGGAAGGGGAATGACAGGCATATGAGTGACATAAACGCTTTTGACCTTTCTGCTCCACAGGCCGAAACGGTTGTCACTTATCACGATGTCGATATTGTGCCTGCGGATAATCCGTTGTAAGCGGAAATGCTCAACAACAATATGGTAAAAAAGAATGGGCAGCTTGAGAAGAATAAATATGTACTGGGGGATGACCCTGGAATAGCCCGGCCTGAATCCGGAAAAGCTGATGTAAGTGGCACCCGGCAATTCACGCCTGAATAGTTCCTGATGAGCCTTTCCACATGCCGTTATAACATTGTTATTACGCTTCTGAAGCTCCTTTGCAAGAGGTATCATGCGTCCGGCATGACCCAGTCCCCATTCGAGCGGACAAATCAGTATATTCTTTTTTTTATCCAAACTAATCAGATACTTGGGTTTTTATTCCCAGCCTCCTTACCTGGCCGGCTATCCGGTTGAGATCGGCCAGAGGCACTTTTTTCAGGTCCTCGCCCGCGGGTGTGTCCCTGGAGATGGTATAGATCATCACCTCTTCCGGCCTGATAAGATCCAGAGTCTTCAGCCATGCCTCAATTTCTTCCGGAGTGGTGTTGTCGATCATGTTGCCCTTGTAGGATCCTCTTAGGAAGAGAGTCTGGATTATAAGACGGCCCCTGAACTTTTGAAGATCCGCGATGAGCTCCCTGACTTTAACATTTACAGAGGGCTGGTTGTGGATCCTGACCGTGAAGTCAAATGCCGAGTCGAGTTTTAGAATGTTCTGGTCGGTTTTAAGCAGGGCTTCCCTGATCTCAGGGATGCTTATCCTGGTTGAGTTTGAAAGCACTGCTATTCCTGCCTCGGGGAAATACCTGTTCCGCAACTCGATGGAATCGTCAATAATTCCCGGGAATTCAGGATGAAGTGTCGGTTCTCCGTTTCCTGCAAACGTGATCACATCAGGCGCCAGGCCTTTGATTTTCATTTCAGCAAGTTTGTTTTCAAGCGCTATGTACACCTCCGTCCTTGAAGGCAGCAAGAAGGAAGTGTTGCCGGGAGTTGCTTCCGGAGTCCAGCCGCATTCACAGTAAATGCAGTTGAAATTGCAGACCTTCCGGTTCAGCGGCAGGAGGTTGATCCCAAGAGATACCCCGAGCCTTCTGCTCTTTACTGGTCCGAATACTATGCTGTCGAATAAGAATGTTGACATTTCCCCGGTAATGAAAGGCTGCAAAGATAGCAGAAATTTGTAAAATGGTTACTGATCGTGGCATATCGTCTGAAGAACGGTACGCGGCGAGTGGCACCGCGGTCTCGCGGTCTTGCGGTCTTGTTGTCTCTTCCTATGTAGTTGACTGTCAGAAATAAAGTCCGAAACATGTTATAACATTGTTATAACGGAACGGTACACGGTGCGCGGGGTTCTCCTAATGAACATGCGCCACCCGTATTACCCCTGGGGAAATTGCTGACGGCCACCCTTCCAGGTTGGACCCCAATGCTACTGCCCTTTTCCCCGGGCGAAACCGGGGCTACTGGATGGCCAGCCCTCCAGGCTGGTTGACATTATGGCATCATCGTCATCTGGCATGTGGTTATTGGAAGGCTTACCCTCAAGACTGAGGTTATTTTGCGATTACTGACACCGGAGGTGTCATCATCCAATAGCCCGGGTACCGCCCCGGGGGAATAAAGCCCCATACCAGGTGCAACCCTGGAGGGGTTGACTCCGATCTGCAGGTGAAAGCTGACAGTAAAGCGTTTAGCGTACTTTTGGATCAACAACGTGCCACCTCCCTGTCTGGGGATCATAGAACCTCGCGCCGTAATCCTGTTAGTCTACTTCCAAGAAACAACACTTTAAAAAGCTTCAGGAACTCCCAAAGCGGGTGTCATTCAAAGAACGTTCTGATGTTTAAAGATACCTTTTTTCTTTTTATTGAGATAATTGAGAGATGATTTCAGTTAAAAAGAAAAAGGCAAAACACCAGAAGGGCACGGCGCGGGGAGCAGCCTACAAAAATGCGGGAGCATGGAAGATTTTTGGGAGCTGCGTGGATTACATTCCAAGAGCTTTCTTGTTTCTCATGATAAATTGCGCCAACTCCTTCTCTGAGGGTAGAGCAACTTTATACCTGGATACAAAGACTTTATTATCAATATTACCGATAGCATATTTGACAGTTGCTTCATCCTTGTCAGTGCATAATAATATCCCTATCGGTAAATTATCGCCGTCATGCATTTCATTTTCACGGTAGTAGTTAAGATAAAAATTCATTTGACCGGCATCAGTATGAAGAAACTTTCTGATCTTAAGGTCAATCAGAACATGGCATTTCAGTACCCTGTGATAAAAAACAAGATCTATGTAAAAATGCTCATTATCGACAGTTATTCGTTTCTGCCTGGCTTCAAAACAGAACCCGTTACCGAGCTCCATAAGGAACTCCTGCAGATGATTAAGCAATGCTGTTTCCAGGTCACTCTCACTCACTTCATCTTTTTGTGGTAGACCAAGGAACTCAAAAACATAGGGATCTCTGATTATATCTTCTTTCCTGACAGGAACTGCATTTTTATTTTTAGTCTGCAACAAGCCTTTTTTATCAAGAGATAAACCGGTGCGTTCAAATAATAAGCTACCGGTCTGACGTTTCAGTTCCCTTACTGACCAGTTACCCTTTATTGTCTCAACTTCATAAAAAAGTCTTTTCAAAGGATCTTCTATCGTAAGCAACTCAATAATATGTGTAAATGATAACCTGCTCAGGATTATTGCTCCGTCTATGTATTCCCCGTTCTTATTGTCATTCCCGGATTTCTCAGATAGTGACTTCCTTAAAGATTGGTCAGGCAGTGACTGACCAATTTGAGGATACGTAATATAGAACTGCCGGCATAATTTAAGATTCGTAATAGATACGCCTTTTACACCGCTGTTCTGCAGCTTCCTTGACAGGCTGTTTAAAAGCTTCTCTCCATATTTTGCCCGGTCCTCGCCACTTTGCTCATACTCTACAATGTAATGACCAAACAGCCAGTTTCGTATTGTGAGTGACTGGTTAACTGCAGAGACAGCTTTTTCCTGCAAGTATTCATTAGCCTGTTCAAAAGCTTCGATTAACTGCTCAAAGTTCATTCTTTACGGTTTTTATTAAATCAAACACTGACATTCCGTTATCATGCAGAAGGTGAACAAAATACTCAATAAACTGCATATGTACCCTTCTCGCTCTTTCACTCCTTAACAGGCCTCCCAGCATAAGGATCCCTGGTTCCGTCAATGCATATTCTCCTTTGCAGGTTTCTATCATAAAATCAGATGGAAAGCGAGATATGTTCTCCCTGATTTTTGTTCTGAGATCAGTAACCTTTACTCCATATATCGCGGCAAGATCGACATCTTTTACAACAAGCTTTCCCTGATGCATGAACAAACTCTCCTGCATCATTTTTTCTATTGCCAGAAACAAGGAGATATCGCCTTCCATTTCCATAATTCTTATTTCAAAAGTAACTCTTTTAACTCTTTGTATCAAAGTAAAGTACTTCATTATTCAAGCGGGTGACACTTGTTTATAGACTCCTGCAAATCCTCAAGATATCCTACCTGGTAGCGCTCCGTCGAGCTAATCCGCTTGTGACCTGCCATGTACTGAACTGTCCTCAGATCATCATAATCTGTCTTGCTTATATCTCCATTGTTTTCTACCGTCTCGCGTAGCTTTGATCCATCTAATGTATAATAATAAAAAATAGATTTGTTTTGTCCGTTCAGATTTATTGCCCGGGGTAAGTAGAAAGTTAAAAGTAAAAAGAGTTAAGTGTTTAGCGACATCAAAGAGAAGTTCGGGGTTCAAGGTTCAAAGTTACTCGCATCCAGAGCTTTGTCGCGTGCCGCTCGCCGTTCTTTCGCCCTGGAGAATGAGATCCCGCATCCCGTGGGAAACCGGGATGCGGGATGACATTGTGCGGGGGGACTAAAAAGGGGGGTGAGGCCGCGGCGAGACTGAAAGCTTTCGGTATTGGAACAAATTGTTCTTCTCGCCGCGGCCTCACCCATACCCCCCAGTGGCGCCTGTCATCCCTCGCCGAATGTTCTGCAACTTACCTTGCCTGACCCGGTAAAACTTTTCAAAGCGGACAATCAGTTATACAGCAGTACTGAGGCGAGGGATCCTATCCTGGAATAATGCAAGTGCCGAGGTTATTTGCTATTTGTTTGTACACGGTACGTTGGAAAAACGGTGCTCTACTTACGATATGCGGTCCGAAACATGTTATAACATTGTTATAACGGAACGGTACACGGTGCGCGGCACGCGGTTCGGGGTTCAAGGTGCAGTTCAAGCATTTTAAAGGACCTGCACGACTTGCACGACCTGCAAGACCTGTCCCTGCCCCCCGTGCCCCGTGCTCTGTGCCCTGTGCTCTGTGCCCCGTGCTCTGTGCCCTGTGCCCCGTGCTCTGAGCCCTGTGCTCTGAGCCCTGTGCCCTGAGCCCTGTGCCCCGCGCCCCGCGCCCCGTGCCCTCACGCCAGCCTCTTCACCCTGCTCTCGGGCAGCAGCTTCATATTTTGCAGATCAACATCCTGTAAGAGCAGGAGCCCCGGTTTCTTCCCGCTGCTGATGTTGCCGTAATTGTTTTCCTGCCTGAGGGCCATGGCGCCGTTGAAGGTGGCCCACTTTACCAGATCCTGCAGAGGAATCTCCGGATAGTATGCCTGGAGAACCTTGAGCTCTTCAAGTATGTCGAGACTTTTATTGGAGGCCAGGCTGTCGGTGCCGATCACTATACGGCAATCCTCGGCGGTTAGGAGATCAAGGGGCGGCACCCTGTTTTCAATGTGAAGATTTGCCCTGGGACAGAGGCACCAGTAAAGATTTTCCCTGCTTCTGAGCTTTCTGATGGTGTTCCGGTCGACAAAGGTGTTGTGAACCAGGATAAGACTCCCCGAAGGTGTTATTTCATCCAGAACAGCCGATACATGATCGCTCACCAGTTCCGGATGAGCGGGAAGCAGATCCGACTCGTGAAACGATTCCTTCAGGGGGCCGTCGTAATACTTCAGGAAGCTCTTTTCTGCCTCAGTCTCCATGAAATGGAATGAAGTGATAATGTTGTTTTCCGTATGTTTTCTGAGAAGACGGAAGAGGGGAAGTGATATGGAGTAGGCAGCATGAGGTACTATTGAAAACGGGATATTATAGTCCCGCGCTATGGATGCCAGCTGAAGTATTTCCTCCATCCCGCGGCCTGCCTTTTCCGGCTGAAGTCCGAAGACCTCCAGAAGGTTGATATAGCTGATCCTGCTCTTTTTCTTTATGTCGAAGGTCGTATGGCTGTTGCAGATATCGGCACACAGCACAACACCGGCGGAATACATTTCCCTGTCGGCTTCGGCGGCAGAAAAAAGCATGCTTTCATATCTGCTATCCCTTTTGGTCCGGAAATTCCTGAGAAAATCTGCCAGTCCTTTCCCCGGTGGCAGATACCCTTTCATGTGAGAAAGTTCGAGGTGGCAATGGCAGTTGACAAAGCCCGGTATGATGATTCCATTGTGAAACTCGGCGGAAGGCCTTTCCGTATGATTGTCTCCCGAATCCTTCACGGCTACAATGGTTCCGTCATTGTCGACAGAGACTATTCCACGCTTCAGCGGCGAAGCGTCGCCTGTGAAAATATACTGGGCTGAAAAATGCTTCATTTTGAGATTTTCGAACGGGAGAGGACAACATTGTTTATGCACTGATGGTAAATCAGGTCAGGAGCAAGGGCCTCCCCGGTGAACCATCCCCTGAGCCGGCTCTCTCCGCGATAGGGATTTTTTATAGTGAGGGTGTAAGTGTGAGGACGTCCATCCTTCAAAAGCCTGACGGGAGTGATGGCTGTTCTTTTTTCAATGGCTCCCGAATCGGTCTGTGAGAACCAGAATCCCACATGAGGGTCAGCCGTCTGATCGTCGGGGTAGATTATTATTGTGAAACTAAGATAAAGAGTCCCAAAGAAACTGCCCTGCATATCGACCCAGGGAATGTTGGCGCTGTCAGGTCCGGGAAGGTGGTAAAAACGCTCGCCCTGCCAGATATTAAGGCTTCTGGAGTCGAAAGTCAGAAGGTCCTTGTCGGCTATCGACTCCATCTCACTCAGTTTTCCAAGCACCTTATCGTAGATCTTCACAAGCCGTTTGGGTTTTCTGATGAAATAGTACCTCATCGTCCTTTCCATTTCATCCTTTGTATAGCCATGTTTTTCAATTATATCGATGTAGCACTGGAGCGTGTCGCTTTCATTGAATTTATATCTTACTTCAGGTATGCCAAGCAGGCCGTCGGCAAGGTAAGAGTCGGTAAGAATAGAAGTGAGATCAGCGGGCGGTATCAGATCCTTGTGCTCGGCCTTGCTTCTGCGGCCGGCGCATGAGGCGGTAGCAATCAGAATGACAAGCAGAAAGGGGATGATATGTCGTCTGACTGAACTCATGGCCCGAATTTAATCATTCTTCAGATACTTAATAGTCAGAAAGCGAACCGGGTACCAGGCTGCCCAGAATCCTATCAGCAGCACGGTGAGAGGTACGACGATGAAATCCCTGATCTTCATCTCAACCGGATAGGCTTTGACAATAAGTGAGTCGCTCTGAAGGCTTACAATCCCGTACTTCTGTTGTATCCAGCAGATCAGAAAACCCAGAACGATACCTGCAATTGCTCCTATTATCGAAATAAGCCAACCTTCGAAGATGAATATTTTCCTGATAAGCGTGTTATCGGCGCCAAGGCTCCGGAGTATGCCGATGTCCCTTTCCTTCTCGATAATCAGCATGGTAAGCGATCCTATGATGCTGAACGATGCAACTATAAGTATAAGAGTGAGAATCAGAAAAATGGCAAGCCTTTCCGATCGCATCACCTTGTAAAATATTTCTTGTTGCTCATATTTGTTCTGCACTATGTAGCCGTCGTTGAAAATGTTCGTTACCTCCTTCTGTACATCCGCCTCTTTGGCTCCGGCTTCAAACTTGATCTCCAGTGAAGTCACTTCCGACTCGTATTCAAGAAGCTCACGGGCAAAACCGATAGGCACAAACACGTACTTTGAGTCAAATTCCTGTTCCACCTGGAATATTCCCGAGGGAAAGATATAGTTCCTTATAAATGCATTTTCAGGATCGAGGTCAACCTTTCCGGTCCTTTTCGGGACATATATATTCAAGGGTGTGATAAAGTTTATCCTCATCCCCAGGTAGTTTGCAATCCCTATGCCGGGTACGGCAAAAGGCCTTCCCTGGTCCGACATAAGAGTGAATTCCCCGTCCCACATGGAGCTATCGACGCCGGTAACCCTGGAGTAGTTTTCATCAACACCCTTTATGGTGGCAACAAACTGCCTGTCGCCATACCTGAGCAGTGCATTTTCCTCGACGCACAGGGAATAACAGGCAACGCCGTTCACGCTTGAAAGCATGCTTAGTGAAGCCTGAGCGGGGATGAAGGTTTTTCCTTCCGCTGCCGTGATCTTCAGGTCGGGATCGAAGGTGTTGAATATCGACCTTACCAGGGTTTCGAGGCCGTTGAACACCGAAAGAACTATGATGAGGGCCATGGTGCCTACAGTGACTCCGGCAACTGATATCGAGGAAATGACGTTGATGGCATTCCTTGATTTTTTTGCAAAGAGATACCTTTTGGCTATGTAAAGCGGAAGTTTCAATTTTTTACCTGATTGCCGAAACCAGCAGGCCGGTTCCTGTTTTATGCGTCAAAAAGATATCAAAAAAGTTGAGAATAACAGCCACCGGGAAGGTGAACATATAGTAAAAAGGAAGAATGATCATAAAGAGCTTTGACCGGTTCAGCATCCTGATGGGATATTTCATCGAAAGGCGCCATGAAACCGATCCGGGCTTACCGTAAGTGTATGCCGTACGGATATTCCTGAAACCCGCCGATTCAAGTTTCCTTGTTATATCACCTATGCCATAGCCGTTTCTGACGTGCTCCTCGATGAAAGATGTCTCACCTTCGCCGTAAACATCCGATCCTCCCATGTCGGAAGGTGTGGATATCAGCAACGTTCCTCCCGGTTTGAGAGCCCTGAAGAAATTCCTGAACACGAGCTCATCACTTTCTATATGTTCCATCACATCAACCGAAAGTATGAAATCGTAGACATCCTCCTCTTTCAGTTCGGTAAGGTCAAGCTTATCGCAGATCACCCTTTCCGAGAGTCCTGTCATTCTGAAAAACTCCCTTGTGCTTTCTATGTGTTCCGGATCGATGTCGACTGCCTTAATCTTCCAGTTCCGGTTCATCCTGCTCATCCTCCATGTGTATTGCCCGAAACCCGAACCCGCATCAAGGATCATGGCTTCGCCCGGGTACTTTTTTGTCAGGACCTTGAGAGCCTTTCTGACATGCCAGGCCCTCAGGAGAAGCAGGTCGAGGGAAAGGTAGAACAGCTTTCTCATCACAACAGGACCAGAAAAGATCCCTCCAATCATCTTCTTGACAGGATAGTACTGCATAACGTCAGGATTTCAGGATACGATCAATATTATCAATGTAATCAAGGCTGTCGTCGATGAAAAAGGATATTTCGGGTACTATGCGAAGCTGCTTTCCCACTTTCCGGCCTATCTCGTACCTGATCTTCGGGGAGTGATCCTGAATTCCCTTCATAATATCCTCCTGGCCATCCGAAGGGAATATGCTGATATATATCCGGGCTACCGAAAGATCGGGACTTATCCTGACTCTCGTTACCGAGATCATTTTACCGCGAGCAAACTCATTCCCCTTCCTGAGGAAGAGGTCGGCTGCCTCCTTTTGCAGGAGCCTGGATACTTTTTTCTGTCTCGTTGATTCCATGACCTCATTGTATTGTAGAAAGGCAAAGGTACGATTTTCGGAAAAAGAATTAATTTTGCTGGGAATTTTATTGAAATGACGATGGAAACAGTTGTGAGCGGAATCAGGTCGACAGGAAAACTCCACCTTGGAAATTACTTCGGTGCGATCCGGAACTTTATAAAGATGCAGAATGAGAACAGGTGTTACTTTTTCATAGCCGACTATCATGCCCTCACCACTCATCCAAAGCCCGATGACCTCCACGGGAACATAAAGCAGGTGCTTGCCGAATACCTGGCCTGTGGAATTGACCCCGAAAAGGCCATCTTGTTTATCCAGAGTGATGTCCCGGAAGTCATAGAACTATATCTCCTCCTTAACATGAATGCCTATGTCGGGGAACTGGAGCGCACGGTTTCATTCAAGGAAAAAATCAGAAAGCATCCCGATAACATAAACGCCGGGCTGCTTACCTATCCGGTGCTTATGGCAGCCGATATAATCATTCACAAGGCAACCAAGGTTCCGGTGGGGAAGGATCAGGAACAGCATCTCGAGATGACAAGGCGTTTTGCCCGCAGATTCAACACGATTTACGGAGTTGAGTATTTTCCGGAGCCCGATGCATATAATTTCGGCCATGAACTCATCAAGATACCGGGTCTCGACGGAAGCGGAAAGATGGGGAAAAGCGAAGGGAACGGGATCTTTCTTTCGGATAGTCCCCAGGCTATCAGAAAGAAAGTGATGAGCGCGGTAACTGACACCGGACCTACAGAGAAAGGACAGGAGATGTCGGAGCCGGTGAAGAACCTTTTTACAATTATGGATGTTGTATCCGAGAAGGATGTTGTCGATCATTTCCGCCGGAAGCATGCTTCATGCGAGATACGCTACGGGGATCTCAAGAAACAGCTTGCTGAAGATATTATAAAGGTATTGACTCCGATAAGGGAAAAACTGAACGAAATTCTTGCCGATAATAATTATCTTGCCAAAGTAGTCAGAGAAGGAGGGGAAAAAGCCAGGGAGAGCGCAGCACGCACAGTCAGGGAGGTAAGGGAGATTATCGGATACAGGCCTTTCTGATATAAAATAAAAGCCAGGCTTTTGACCTGGCTGATCTTGAAGGATCAAGATTTATATGTATGAGATTGCCTGTGTACTGAGGTAAATTCAAAATGCGTGCCAAATTGATTCAGATGTCCAAACGCGTTGCCATAATTCTTATATCGATCCTGCTTGCTGCAGTGGCTGTGGCCGCATATTTCCTGCAACAGAGCCGGCTTACCATGGTCGCCGATCCCTACAGCTTAATAGGGGAGGATGCCGGTATTGTAATCGAGACAATCGATCTGAGGAATCTTGTCAACTCTATAACCACAGGAAAAGGCCTTTTCTCTGAAATCGAAAATGTAAAGGAATTTGCCGGATTCAGTTCCCGCCTGAAATATATTGCCGACCAGATAAACAAAGCGGGTTTCAGGAAGTTGAGTCAGGAAGGAACAGCAGTCATTTCCTTTCACTCAGAGGATGACGGCAGGCTCACTCTCTTCCTGTCGAAGGTGATACCGGCTGAAACCGGTTACAGACATATCCGGGAAGCCTTTGCTGAAACCGGGGTCAGTCGCATAAGCGAGGAAAAGAATGCTGGAAAAAGACTCCTGCTAATCCCTTACAGTGTTGACAGCCGGACCGACACTCTGTTCATTACCATTAACTCCGGACTTCTTGTCTGTACCACATCACGAAAACTTGTCATGAATGCCCTGGCTCCGAATGCCGCGGATACAGATATAAGGAACGCCCCGGGGTTTTCAAAGATACTTGTGTCGTCGGGGAAAAATCACGACAAGCTCTTTGTTGTGTTCGAAAACCTCGGAAAGACTGCTGAAAGGATACTGCCTGAAGAAAAATCATCCCTTGCCGGCAGGATATTGAAGCTCGGAGGCAGCGCGGGCGGAGATATCTTTATCAGGGAAGACGGACTTAGCATAAGCGGGTATATAGAAAGCAGCGGTGGTTCGGAAAGACTTTCGCGCTTAAGGTCGGTTGAACCAATTGCATTTCAGACTTACAGGATACTCCCGTCCGCTACATCAATGTTTGAGACAATGGTGCCGGCTCCGCGCACTGAAAAAACGGCGGTTCCGGGAGAAAGCCAGGCTGCAATTCTTGCCCGCAGGTTGGGACCCTACCTGGGCGATGAGATTACCAAGGCATATATTGATATAAAGAACAACCAGGTAAACCGTAACACCCTGATAATCTATAAACTCAGAAACCGGGTGCAGTGCGAGAACATCTTCCTTGAAGTTATGGGAGACAGAGCTGAAAAAGCATTCTTCAGACCCGACGAGCAAACCAGTGTGCCCGTTTATCTTACCGGAAAGCCCGGACTTCTGCTTGAACTGGAACCGGGTTTTGCCCCGGGATTCGACGACTCCTCTTTCGCCTTTTACGACAACTATATGATCACAGGTAATTCCTATGCTGCAATATCGCGCCTGCTGTACGACAATATGCTTAACAAGACACTGGCCAACGATTTGCTTTACAGGGAATTTGAAAAGAAGATTCCCTCAAGGGCAGCCTACCTGTTCTACTGTGTCCCTTCACGGAGCCTTGACTACCTCTCCATTTTCCTGGGAAATGAACTGGCACGTGACCTGGTAACCAACAGGAACATACTGGATAAGATCCAGTCGGTCGGATATCAGCTGGCATCGGTAAACGGCATGGTATACAACAACCTGACGGTTAGCTATAAAGAGTTCGTAATGGAAGAGTCGACAACGGAGTGGGAAACACTTCTTGATACCACAGCCGCCATAAAGCCCTTCTTTTTCACCAACCATAATACCGGCGCAAAGGAGATATTCATCCAGGATTCGGGAAACAATGCCTATCTGATAAATACGGCAGGCCGTGTGCTGTGGAAGCTTCCGCTGAAGGAAAGGATTATAGGGTCTGTCTTTATGATCGACTATTACAGGAACGGAAAATATCAGCTGCTCTTTGCAGGAAAATACAATCTTCATCTTATCGATCGTAACGGGAATTATGTCGACAGGTACCCGATAAGGCTCCGATCGCCTGCAACAAGCCCTCCTGCCCTGTTTGACTATGAGAACAACGGGATTTACAGGATCATAATAGCAGGAGAGGATAAGCTCGTGTACTGCTACGATAAGTCGGGAAGCGTGGTGAAGGGATGGGAGCCGTTCAGAACGGCCGGATTGGTGACTTCCGAGGCCGGATTCTACAAGGTGTCGGGCAAGGATTTCATCGTGATAGCCGATGAATCGTCAGTTTACTTCCTCGACAGGCAGGGCAAGGTAAGGCTTACTCCCGATGATGCCGTGGTAAAGGCTAAGGGATCGGCCATGAGGCTGTCGCCCGGATCAAGACCTTCGCTTGTCTGTTCCGCTCCCGATGGAACGGTTCAGACAGTGTCATTCACCGGAGAAGTTAGAAAAATCAGCTTCAGGAAGTTCAGTTTTGAGCATTCTTTCGATTTTTTTGATGTGGATGGCGATGGTTTTGGGGAATATGTTTTCATTGACAGTAGTAAGCTTTATCTTTATGACCATAACCAGAAAGAAATGTTTTCAAAGGATTTCGATTCTGAAAGCCTGATGGGCCCGATAAATTTCACATTCTCTTCTTCCGACAGGAAGATAGGGGTGTTTGATGCAGGCCGGAACCTTATCTGGCTTGTCGACAGCAAGGGAACGGTGATGAGCGGATTCCCACTGAGGGGCGCATCAATGTTCTCCATTGGAAAACTATCATCTGCTCCGGGATGGAACCTGATAGTGGGAGGAGCCGACAGATTTTTATATAATTATAGAATCGACAATTCAGTCAAATAAACCAAGTATATGAAGACAAAGATTATTCTCAGTGCCGTGTTTATTCTTTTCGCAACCGGTGCCGCTTCGCAGAACAGCCAGGTGTTGTATTTTATGGACCTTCCCCAGAACCACCTGGTGAATCCGGCATTCAGGCCGTCGAACCGTGTTTATGTAGGTCTGCCGGGCCTAACGGGAGTAAATGCAAGCCTGAAAAACAATATGTTCAACTTTTCGGATCTATTGCCCGAGAAAGGGGAAACAAACGATTCTGAAGTACCCTTCCTGAATAAAGATTTTGATACCGAAGGCTTTATGAGCAGGCTGAAGAATATTAACTATTTCGAACCGGAAGGCACTGTGCAGCTTCTGGGAATAGGGATATCCCCCGATAAGTACAAAGACCTTTATATTTTTCTGGATGTGAACGAGCATGTCAGTGCCGGAATAATGCTTCCACGCGACTTCTTCAGACTGACTTTCGAGGGAAACCAGGATCTGGCAGGCCAGTCTTTCGACCTTTCCAATACCAGAGTGAATGCCCTCTATTACCGGGAGATAGGAATAGGAGCGTCAAAGAATATAAACCCAAGATTGAGGGTAGGGGGAAAAGTCAGGCTGCTTTTCGGGGTTGCTTCTGCCGGCCTGAGTAATAAGGGACTGAATCTGACAGTCAACAACGATTATACAAACACCCTTGAAGCTGACATGTCTCTTGATATAAGCGGACCGTTAAGTGTTGTCGCTGATGCTGACGGAATTATTGAAGATGTGGTTTTTGATGACAGGTTTAACGACGCGGCGGACGTGATCAGTTTTTTGGGAAACACGAAAAATGCCGGATTTGGAGTTGACCTGGGCGCCAGCTTTGTTGTAACCGACAGGCTGACCGTGTCGGCTTCCATAACCGATGCAGGCTTCATCAAATGGAAATCAGATGTCACGAGCCTTAAAGCCAGGGGTACAATTGAGCTCAGTGGACTTGATCTCCAGGATGTTTACAACGAGACTGCAACTTTAGAAGATGTTGCAGGCAGTCTGATCGATTCCTTGAGGAACGCCTTTGTCCTGGCAAACGAAGTAAAGCAGTTTACAACCAGAATTCCGGCCGGTCTGGCGGTTGGAGGGAGATATGACCTGAATGATAAATTCTCGCTGGGATTGCTTTCGTACACACAGATCTCCGATAAACAGATCAGGGAGGCACTGACCGTTTCGGGAAATATGAATATAGGCAATATCCTGACGACCACACTGGCCTATACAGCATGCAATCACAGATACGACAATATCGGCCTGGGATTTGGGGTAAGAGGTTCTGTTTTCCAGTTTTATTTCCTTTGTGACAAGATCCCACTGTTATGGAAAAGGTCAGGTGGCAGCGATGGAGAAATTTTCCTTCCTGCACGATGGAACACCCTTCACGCCCGGGTGGGCATGAATCTGGTGTTCGGGAACAAGACAGCCCGGTCTACCTATTTGTTGGAGCAGTGATGTTGGGCATGAACCCGGTGTTTGGGAACAGAATGTGAGAAAGATAATAATAGCTTAACATATGTATAATTATATAAAGAAATGATAGTCCGCTTTATACTGATCAGCATAGTTGTTTATTTGCTTGTCAGGTCCTTTGCAAGGTATTTTCATGAACAGAACATGCGGGACCATCGGCACAGATCCGATTACAGCAACAGGCAGAAACAGTCGGGGGTGTCGAAGGAAATAGGGGAGTATGTTGATTACGAAGAGGTTGATTGAAGCTTTATTTCGGTGACTTTTTGAGCTGTTTTGCCAGAGCATTTGCAAACACGAAGTCGTTCAGGGTGCTGCAGTCGGAATCGAGAATCTCCTTGTTGCTCCCTTCCCAGCAAAGGATACCGTCGCTCAGAAATATGATCTTTTCACCTATCTTCATCACCGAGTTCATATCGTGAGTATTCACTATGGTTGTCATAGAGTATTCTTCGGTAATCTCCTTTATAAGCTCATCGATTAGAATTGCAGTAAGCGGATCGAGACCTGAATTTGGCTCATCACAAAACAGGTATTTTGGATTGAGGGCTATGGCCCTTGCAATTGCAACCCTTTTCTTCATTCCTCCCGACAACTCGGAGGGAAACAGCTTGTTAGCATTCTTTATGTTTACCCGGTCGAGGCAGAAGT
>JAAYQC010000193.1 GCA_012519515.1 Bacteroidales bacterium
ATCAAAATTCATCAATTTTCATCAGTATTTTCATTCTTGTCCTTTTTTAAGTCAGGCAGACCTATTTTTTTATAAATGATTTGTTAAGTGTTGGGAAAGAGCAGACCGCAAGACAATGTATCATGTATTATAGGCGATGTATAAACAATTAGCAATTAACAATTAACAATTAACAATTAACAATTATTCGTTAGGGTACTAGCCACACAACCAGCACTAAGCGAACAACTCACACGACCTGCATGACTTGCATGATCCCGCGGAGCGGGACTTCGTCGTTTCACTCCTCAGCCTGCATGACCTGTCACTGTGCCCTGCACCCTGCTCTTGGCCGCGTGCCGCTCGCCGCGTGCCGCTCGCCGTTCTTCTGCCCTGTGCCCTGTGCCCTGTGCGGGAGTACAAATCCCCAAAAACCAACTAGTTCTTTGTTAGTTTTGCAAAACGGAGAAGAAGCTTCTTCGTGCCGTGATTTTCAAAGTTGACGATTGCTGTTGTGTTTGGGGCTTCTCCTTCAATCGAAACGACGGTTCCGTTTCCGAATCGTTCATGACTCACGCTGTCGCCGGGCATGAAATTACCCTGAGCGCCGGTCCCCGGCTCCGCGGATGAATATGAAGCTTTCGGGGCTGTTATCTTCCTTAACCTTGAAGGACTTGCATAACTGGGCGCTGCCTCTGTCGCGGGACGGGATGCCGTAAAGCCGCGGGGCGGACTCTGGGTGAAGGGCTTACCACCGGTCTGAGGATAATCGAGAAATTTCTTGTCCATTTCCAGGAGAAACCTGCTTGGCCCGCTTCTTTCCAGATTGCCCCATTTGTACCTGTTGAGGGCATAGCTCAGAGTTGCCATTTTCCCGGCACGCGTCAGCGCGACATAAAAAAGACGCCTTTCTTCTTCAATCTCTTTCGGATTTCCTGCCGAAAGTGGCGACGGGAAAAGCGTGTCTTCCATCCCGGCTATATACACGTGCTTGAACTCCAGTCCTTTGGCTGAATGCATGGTCATTAGGGTAACCTTGTTGCGATCCTCCTTCTTCTCATTGTCCTGATCGGTGAGAAGCGATACCGTTGCCATGAAAGCCTCCAGAGATGCCGGTTCCCCGTTGGTCTCGGCCGCTTCGGTAAAGATCTTGATGCCATTCAGAAGTTCTTCGAGGTTCTCATACCGGCTAACCTCCTCGGGCGATTTTCCTTCCCTGAGTTCCTTTATAATACCCGATCCCATTGCTATCTCCCTGGCTTTCGAATAGGCATCGGCTTCAGCCAGATCCTTTCCGAAGCTCTCTATCAGATTAGTGTAGCTTTTGATCCTGGAGATAATCCCCTGGTTGAAGCCTGTCATCCCCGACGGGTTCCCCGATATCACCTGCCAGGCAGAGCTGCCGGTTTCGGAAGCCAGTTCGAGAATCCTGTTCAGGGTGGTGTCGCCTATCCCTCTCTTAGGATAATTGATGGTCCTTTTAAGAGCCTCCTCGTCTTCAGGATTGATAACCATCCTGAAATATCCCAGGATGTCCTTTATCTCCTTTCTTTCATAGAAGGAGAGCCCCCCGTAAATTTTGTAAGGAATGTTCTTTTTCCTGAGAGTCTCCTCGAAAATCCTCGACTGGGCATTTGTACGGTAGAGAACAGCAAAGTCGGACCATAAAAGCTGACGCGAGTATTTCTTATCGAAAATGTCGGAGGCAATATTGAATCCTTCCTCCGTATCGGTAAGAGCCTGCATCACCTGGATGTTTTCACCGGTTTCGTTTTTCGAGTAGACGTTTTTGCGGATCTGTCCTTCGTTGTTCGCGATAATGGTGTTGGCCGCGTTTACTATGGTCTGGGTCGACCTGTAGTTCTGCTCGAGCTTGAACAGCTTGTACTCGGGGTAATCGTTCCTGAATTCCAGTATGTTTTCTATCCTTGCCCCCCTGAAAGAGTAAATGCTCTGGGCATCGTCGCCCACCACGCAGAGGTTACGGCGGGAGGCAGCAAGCTTTTTGACTATAAGATATTGTGAGTAATTGGTATCCTGGTATTCGTCAACAAGGATATAATGGAATTTTTCCTGGTAGTTGGCAAGAACATCCGGGAAATCCCTGAAAAGTATGTTGGTGTTCAGAAGCAGATCGTCAAAATCCATAGCGTTTGCCCTGAAACAACGTGCAGCATAGGTCCTGTAAATTTCATGCATCAGCGGCATCCTGGATGCTTTGTCGGATTGCTGCAGCCCGGAATCGGAAGCATACATGTTTGCAGTCACAAGATTGTTCTTTGCAGTTGATATCCTCGATGCAATGACTCCCGGTTTGTAAACGCTGTCGTCAAGGGCCATTTCCTTAATGATCGAGCGGATAAGGCTTTTTGAATCGGAAGCGTCGTAAATAGTGAAGTTTTGCTTGTACCCCAGCCTTGAGCCCTCAGCCCTGAGTATTCTGGCGAAAATTGAGTGGAAGGTGCCCATCCAGATAAAACGTGCCACCTGAGGATCGACAAGTGCCGAGATCCTGTCCCTCATCTCACCCGCGGCCTTGTTCGTAAACGTGAGCGCGAGTATTCTCCAGGCCGGTACCTTTTTGTGAAGAAGATGCACTATCCGGTAGGTTAAAACCCTGGTCTTGCCCGATCCGGCTCCGGCGATAACAAGAGAGGGGCCATCAGTGTTCGTCACTGCAAGCCTCTGAGCTTCATTTAGTTCCTCGAGGTAACTGTCAGTCATTAAATGCTTTGATTACAACTTCACGAGTCGCGCAAATTTAATAAATAGTGCTTATGAAGGGCCTGATGTTGATAACTTGGCTTCCAAACTTATCAACATTATTTTTATACTTGCAAGGTGTTATAACAAAGATTTCGGTATAACGTTATCAGGTTAAATACGGGGGCTTACCGACTTTGCACAGAGGTTCCGGTAAGGTTCCGAAAGAACGACAGCCAGTGCGAATAAGCCTATTCATTGCAGCCATACTGTTATCTTCCGTCGCGACGGGCCAGATCACTGCCCCGGGGATGAACGCGGTAAGGTACACCAGCTATCCTTCGGCTCCTGCTGTCAAGGATCCCATGTTCTTTTTCTGCAATTCGCAGGGAACGGCCTCTGCTTCTCTTAACGCCTCCAGCCCCGGCGGGGTTGGCCCCTTCACATTCTCATGGTTCAGGTGGAGCGATGCCACCAGGGGTTTTACAGTTCCCGTGAGCTCTGAAACAGGTGTCATGAACTCAACGGCTGCCGGACTGACGGAAGGCGGATACAGGGTGAACATCACCAACTCCCAGGGATACAGTGCATCGCTTACTGCCTGGGTATTCTATGACAGGCCACCCGGTGCTTCGGCACGTCTCGCCAACAATACCTGCGATTATGTCGCTCTCAGAGGTGATACATCTTCGGTGACAAGGAGATTCTATTACAGGGATCCGGCAAACGGCAATAACCTGGGACTGAAGAACGAGGTCTCGTTCATGTGGTCATCAGATCCGGAATCGCAGATACCATACCCGTCCATTGAACTGAATCCCATAACCTATACACCGCCTCTCGAGGATGTTACCTACAGGCTCAGGGTGAGTACCCTTGGATGCACCACCGACGCATCCTTCTTCTATGAATCGATTCATGTCAAGGCCGATTTCACTGTCAGCCCTGCCGAAGGAGAGGCTCCTCTCGAGGTAACTTTTACCGACAAGTCGGTAAGAGCCGCTAAATATCTCTGGGAATTCGGCGACGACTCAATATCAACTGAAAAAAACCCGGGTCCTCATACATACTACATTCCCGGCGAGTATTCTGTAAAGCTTACCATTGAAAGCGAGCGTCACTGCATAGATTCGATGAGCTACAAAAACATCGTGGTGGAACCATCGGCACTGGCAATCCCCAACGTGTTCACACCCAACGACGATGGCATAAACGACAAATTCATGATCGACAAACGTTCGCTCAGGTATGTGAGTGTTGTAATCTTCAGCCGTGCCGGGATAAAGGTGTACGATTTCCAGGGAGAGGGACCGATTCTCAGGGAATGGGACGGATGGGACGGTCATGTCGGCAATACATCGGCAAAGGCAAGCCCCGGCGTGTATTATTACATTATAAAAGCTCTCGGCTGGGACGATGTGAAATACGACAGTAAGGAATACAGGGGGTTTGTGTATCTGTATAGGTAAGGGCACAGGACAGGGCACAGGGCACAGAGCACAGAGCACAGGGCGGAAGAACGGTTGGCGGCTGGCGGCTAGCGGCTAGCGGCACATCGCTTATAATCTATCGCCTATAATACATAATACATAATACATTGTCTTGCGGTCTTGCAGTCTCTTCCAATGCGGCACATCGCCTATAATACATCGCCTATAATACATAATACATTGTCTTGCGGTCTATTCCTCCCTTCGTCTCTTAGTCCTGAACCTTGCATCATTTACTAATTGTTAATTGTTCATTGATAATTGCTAATTGTTTAAACCCTGAACCCTGAACAGCATACCGCTAGACTAATATGAATAAATTTGATATTCAGGATGTTTAAATATATAATTGAGCGCGATGCTCACATGGTTGATGTGATGACACATTTAAAAATTTTTAAAGAAATTTCGTAAGAATATTTAAACAAAAAACTGATAAAAACATGTACTTCTTTTAAAAGAAATTCTTAGTTTGCCTTTCATATACATCATAAACTCAAACTATGCTGACATGTATAAAGTGAAATTCTATTTTATATTACTGGCATTATTCTTTCTGGTACAAAGCTGCGAGAAAGATAAAAGACCGGGATTGCCCACCGACGGTGATGGTAATACTTATGATACCATTGTTCTTGGAACACAGGTTTGGCTGACCGAAAATCTTAAGACTACAAAATATAACGACGGCTATGCGATTCCACTTGTTGAAGATGATGAATTTTGGTCAGCAACAGGTCGGCCGGCTTATTGCTGGTACCTTAATGAACCATATTATAAGGATAGCTATGGTGCGCTGTACAATTTTTGGGCTGCTCAGCTTCATGAGTATATTTGCCCGGTAGGTTATCATGTCGCAACGGAAGAAGACTGGAACACTTTGGCAGCTTATTTGTTAGATGCTTCGAGCGATGTTAGGGAAAGCTTCAAAACTATACATACTGGTGTCAGAAATTGGGACGGTTCTTTTGCTAAATACAGTTATAGTGGCTGGTGGGTGTATTCGTCGCAATCGGGTACATCTGTAAGCACTAGTATTCCTGATTCTCCTGAATTTCATGGTTTTGGCCGTGGAATGGCAAATATGGGACTTTCAATTCGTTGTGTCAAAACCAGGAAATAACAGATAGGTTATATAAAGGATTCGGCAGCAGCCGGCAATAATAGATACCCATAGCACAAACGGCACGCGGCGTTATCAAGAGGAAGGGGGGAATGGGGGACGAAGAAAAGCATAGGGCACAGGGCTTGCTCCCTTCGGTCGCGGTCATGCAGGTCATGCAGGCTGAGGAGTGAAACGACGAAGTCCCGCTCCGCGGGATCTTGCAAGTCGTGCAGGTCATGCAGGTCGTGTAAGTTGTTTACGTAGTGCTGGTTATGTGGCTCGTGCCGGATGTGTGATTAGTGCCCTAACTGATAATTGCTAATTGCCAATTGCTAATTGTTTAAACATCGCCTATAATACATAATACATTGTCGTGCGGTCTTGCGGTCTTGCGGTCTTGCAGTCTCTTCCAATGTGGCACATTGCCTATAATCTATCGCCTATAATACATAATACATTTGACTACGCTAAACACTGAACGCTTAACCTTTGCCCTTTCCACTTTCTACTTGTTTAAAAACCTGTTATTTGTTAAATTTGTGAATTAAACCAATAAAACGATGAGTACAACATCATATAAACGCGCTTACAGTTTGCCTTTTACATTCGATGATGTATTAAAACTCATTAAAACATTCTCAATTGAAGATAAGCTAAGACTGGAAAAAGAATTGGAAAAAGAAACTCTTGTTTACAGGGTACAAAAATTGTCGGAAAGAATTAAGACAAATGATCTCACAATGGATGATGTGGTAGCTGAAGTTACAGAATATAGAAAGAAGCGGGATGCAAAATGAAGTTTTCATTCTTGATAGCAACATCTGGATAAGCTATTTGATCACAAGGCGACTCGACAAATTAGTTACTCTTATACTCAATAATCAACTGATTGTACTTACGTGCCGGCAGCTAATTGAAGAGATTCAGGAGGTATTATTGCGGCCTAAGTTCAAGAAATACATCAAACCTTCTGACATTAAAGAATTCATAGCGATTCATTTAAAGCTTTGTTGGATTGTGGATGCAGGTAGAACTACAAATCAGCTTACGGACCCAAAAGATAATTTTCTGCTCGATTTATATAACAAAGGCAAAGCTACAATTCTTGTAACCGGTGATAAGAAATTTCTTCATGAAGCAACCGAATTAAATTATAGGGTTATGACACTCAAAGAGTTTGAGTTAAATTATGCCTAAGCCCAGGAAACCATCTACGCGACAGCGTACCCAAAGTTACTCACACAGGGCACAGAGCGGAAGAACGGCACGCTAGCCGCTAGCCGCGTACCGTTCTATATCGTAATTTTCCTTTGCCGTCCCACAACTTCCCATTCCCCCGTCACCATCCCGTTTTCCGCGACATATACTTTATTATAGCGGTCCACTGTCGGACAGACATGATAGGGAATGCAGTAGAGGATGTCGCCGATATTCAGTTGAACATCTTTCCCGTGACTGATGACCAGATGTTCCTCATTGTGGGTAAGAAATCCGTAACCTTCCATCCCCAGTATTTTTATCCTGGGATGAGGCATCTCGGAAGCCACCGCTTTTGTTCCCAGATCAATGCATACGAGTCCTTCCGCCGGCTTGCTTACAACCCTTGAAAATAAAACGGCCGCGTGAAGAAACTGAAGGTCGGCAAAGGAAGAGCTGTAACCGTAATCCCACAGGCTTACAGTGCCCGGACTTACTCCCACTCCTTCACGGGCTGCATGAATGTTGAAAGTAGGGGTTCCGCCGGCAATAATCCTCAGTTCATGTCCGTCAGGCCGTAGTTCATCTATCATTGCTTCAACAGTCGCGAAGGCTTCATCGGACATTCGCTTCCTGATCGTAAAATCACTCTCATGCAGATGTCCGTCGTATACATGGAGACCCCGGGGATCAAGCCCCGGCAGTCGTTTCAGACTTCTGAACAAATGAACTGCTTTCTGCCCGGGAGCTATCCCGGTCCTGTTCATCCCGTTGTTTATGTCGATCCATACCCTGACCGGAAGACCGGAAGCGACTGACATTTCCGAAAGCCGCTGGGCAATTTCTTCGTTGTCGACAAGACATGAGAAGGCAATTCCGTGATATTTCTCCTGAAGCATGAAGAACCTTTTTATATTGGGTCCGACAGGCTGATAGGCCAGAAAAATCTCATCAGGGCCGCATCCGGCTGCCATCTCGGCTTCAGAAATGGTGGCGCATTTAAACCTTTTGATGCCTTGGCGAATCATCATACTGACAACTTCAGGCATCTTGTGAGTCTTGACATGAGGCCACAGCAGCGATTTATCCTTAACCGAAGCAATCATTCTGTTAATGTTTTCCTCTATCCTCTCAGGATAAACCAGTAAGGCAGGGGAATTGACTTCGTCAGGATTTGCTATTCTGTACCATTGATTCGGATCCGGGATCATCGTGTCAGTCTTTAAGTTCGAACACGGCCTCTATCTCCACTGCCATGCCCGAAGGAAGAATCATTCCCACGGCACTTCTGACTCCAATGCCGTTGTCGGGACCGAATACCTTTGCCATCAGTTCACTGAAGCCGTTAATCACTGCCGGGTGCTGATCAAATTCCGGAACGCTGTTTACCATCCCGAAGGTTTTCACTATCCGGCCGATCCTGTTCAGATCGCCGATATTGGCCTTGATTATTGCCAGCATTGCAAGACCTGCCTGCTGCGCGGCTGATTTTCCTTCTTCGGGAGTGAGATTGTCTCCAACCCTCCCCTTTATCAGAGAACCGTCGGATTTAATGGGACCTGTTCCGGAGACATAAAGCAGGTTTCCTGATATAAGCACCGGTTTGTAAACACCCATCGGTTTCGGTGCCGAAGGCAGTTCGAGCCCCAGTTCGCTTATTATTGTTTCGGGATTTTTTTCCATGATTTTAATATTTGATTGTTGGATTTGATTATTTCCTGTGCTACGAATCCCAAAATTATAGCTTAATTAATAATTAGCAAATGACACAAAGGGGAAGAATGTATTATGTATTATAGGCGATGTATTATAGGCGATGTGCCGCTAGCCGCCCGCCGCTAGCCTTTCTTCCGCCCTGTGCCCTGTGCCCTTTCCCCTAAATCCCCTGCCGCAGTTCACCGGTGAATTTCCTGATTTAACCAGATTTTAATGGAAATTTAACTAATAAAACTTTATAAACTAAAATAGTTTTCTCATTTTCGCCGCGTAAATCTGAAAAATGGATTACAGACAGAAAATACTGGAGAAAGCAGCGGAAATGTTCTGTACTTACGGAATAAGAGCCGTTACCATGGATATGCTGGCAGCACGTATGAGTATTTCAAAGAGAACGATTTACGAGGTGTTTAATGACAAGGAGGATCTGCTGAGGGGTGTTCTGAAATGGATGCTGGACAAACAAAGCGCGATTTTCCGCGAATATCTTGAAAACTCGGAAGACGTGATTGATGCAGTTTTCAAAATGCTGGACCTGATGTTTGAACATTTTAAAAGGATGTCACCGGCCTTTCACCTTGATATGAAAAGGTTTAAAAGAGAGTTGTGCGATTATCCCGAAATGACCGGCGAATTGCCTTATTTCTCAAACAATGAGGAAATCCTCAGACGAGGCATAGAGGAAGGTCTTTTCAGAGCCGACATAGACGTGGAAGTAACAAGCCGGCTGATGATTGAAGTTCTGAAGATGTCAGGAAATAAGGATATCCTGCCTGACTACAACGAAGATTACGCGGAATCGGTCAGGAGTTTTTACATAATTTTTCTGAGGGGGATATCCACCTCAAAAGGTCTTGAACTGATAAATAAATATGACGCCAGGCTAAAAAATGAATCAAACCGACAATAGATTAAAGATGAATAATATGTAGTATATGAAAAGGAAAATAATTTTTGGAACAGTGTTTTTACTCCTGTTGTCCGGGGTACGGGGCCTTGCCCAGCAGGATCCGGGCGGTCTGACTCTTTCACTTGAGGAGGCCCGGGACTACGCTATTGCCCACAATCTGGCAGTTATCAATGCCAGAGCCGATGTTGAGGCATCAAAGGCGGCTTTGTGGGAAACTATCTCCGCGGCTCTCCCTCAGGTCAATATGTCAGGATCCTTTGCCAATAACCTGAAGCTTATGACCACCCTGTTACCCGGAGAATTCTTCGGTCAGCCGGGAACAAAGATTCCGGTAACCTTCGGCAGCCAGTTCAATACCAGTGCATCGATGGATGCCAGCCTTCTGCTTTTTAACGCGCCGCTTTACATCGGTATTGAGACAACCAAACTTGCCGGGAAACTGGCTCAGCAGAATCTTCAGAAATCGGAACTCGATATCAAGGAGTCGGTAAGCGCTTCATACTTCCTGATACTCGTTACCGAGAAATCACTTCAACTGCTCGACGGGAACCTGGCTAACATGAAGGAATTGCTTACATCGACCAGATCGATGTTCGCGGCAGGAATGGCCGAATCGACGGATATTGACCAGATGGTTATGAATTTAACACAGGTTGAAAACAGCAGGTCTTCTCTCGAGAGAACAATAGAGCTGAATTACAATATTCTGAGGTTCCAGCTGGGAATTTCCATGGAAACACCCCTTAAACTGTCTGAAACACTCGAGAGCCTTACCGAATCAATAAATGTAGAGGCGCTGATGTCGCAGGAGTTTGATCACAGACAAAATATCGACTATAGGCTTGTTGAGGGACAGGAGATGATTTCCGAGCTGAGTCTGAAATCGCAGAAAGCTTCCACGCTTCCTACTCTCGCGGGCTTTTACAACTACGGGAAAAACGGGATGGGAGACAAGATCAATGATCAGCGGTGGTTTGATAACTCCATGATCGGTCTGAATATTTCCGTGCCGATCTTAGCGGGTGGCCAGAGAAACTCAAAGATAAGGCAGGCCAGGATAAATCTCGAAAAGGCCAGAACTACAAAAGCAATGGTTGCTGATCAGCTTTTGCTGCAGGAGAAACAACTTAGATACAATCTTGTAAATGCAAACCTTCAGTATTTAAGCCATAAAGATAATCTCGAAGTTTCGCGGAGGGTTTATGAAAGTACTGAAAATAAGTTCAAACAGGGAATGGCCTCGAGTATCGAACTAACACAGGCAAACAATCAGTTCCTGCAGGCTGAAACCAGCTATGTTACTGCACTTATGGACCTTCTGCAGACAAAGGTCGCGCTCGACAAACTTTTAAACAATTTGTAATCAAGGAATAATATAGGGAATAATGAAATACTTAAGGACAATTCAGACAATTTTGGCATGCGGGCTTGTTTTTACAGCCTGTACTTCCAACAGGGCAAATGATCCTACTGCAGAATCCGCCACAGGAAAGGCGGCAGTGCCGGTGAGGGTTGAAACACTTTCAAAGACAAAAATATCCAGGACTATCGATTACACGGCTACCGTTCTTCCCTTTGAGGAGGTCAACGTGGCACCGGCAACTCCGGGAAGGATAGAAAAGATCTTTGTCGAAAACGGCGACAGGGTTAACAAGGGCGACGACCTGTTCCTTATGGACCGCTCCCAGCTGTACCAGCTGAAGCTCCAGCTTGCAAACCTTGCCAAGGATCTCTCAAGGCTCGATACTCTTCTTGCTACAGGCAGCGTGAAACAGCAGCAATACGACCAGTTAAAGACGCAGTATGACGTTACAAAAGCCAATGTTGACTTCATGGAGGAAAACACATTCCTGAAAGCTCCCTTCAACGGCATAATCACGGGTAAATACTTCGAGAACGGTGAGATTTTCTCGGGTACACCCACAACGGCAACGGGAAGGGCGGCCGTGGTGACGATAATGCAGGTAAATCCGCTGAAGCTCGAAGTGGCAGTATCGGAACAGTATTACCCCCTCGTGAAAAGAGGAATGAAGGCAACAGTTACAGCCGATGTGTACAGTGATCAGGTTTTCACCGGAACCGTATTCAGGAAAGCTCCGACAGTCAGTTCTGCAACCAGGACTTTTATTGCAGAAATAGAACTTCCGAACAGGAATGACCTTCTGAAACCCGGCATGTTCGTAAGAGTGGCCATGGAACTCGGAGAAGTTGAGACTTTCGTCGTACCCGCGGCTTCTGTTCTGATGCAGGAGGGTACAAACATACGCTATGTCTTCACTGAAGATCAGGGTATCGCGAACCGGATCGAGGTTACAATAGGAAAAAGATTTGACGACCGGCTTGAGATTATTTCAGATAACCTGAAAGAGGGAAGCAGACTCGTGACGGAAGGCCAGTCGAAACTTCTGAACGGGGACAAGCTTGAGATGATTCAATAAGTAATTCAAAAGAAATAAGATGAGCATATACAGTAATTCTGTAAACAGACCTGTAACAACCATCCTGATTTTCGTCGGACTGATGGTTATAGGCCTGTATTCACTGACGCAGCTGCCGGTCGACCTGTACCCGGAAATAGAACTTCCTTTCGTAGGGGTTGTAACTACCTACCCCGGAACAAGCGCGTCGGATATCGAGACCAATATTACACGGCCGCTGGAGGATGTACTCAACTCGGTCGTCAACCTGAAGGAGATGACCTCAACTTCAAGCGACGGGCTTTCGGTTATATTCATGAATTTTGAATACGGAACAAATCTCGATGAGGCTACAAACGATATACGAAGTTACCTCAGTTTCATCGAGAACTACCTTCCGGATGATGCCGAGAAACCGACCGTGATGAAATTCAACTCCAGCATGATGCCCATAATCTTCTACGCGATAACAGCTCAGGAGAGTTACAGGGGGCTGGAGAAGATCCTTGATGAGAAAATAGTAAATCCCCTGAACCGGATAGAAGGCGTCGGATCAGTAAGCCTTGCAGGAGTGCCCGGCAGAAAGGTTTACATTGATGTCGACCCCAGGAAAATGGAAGCCTATCATCTGACTATTGAACAGATAGGAGGGATACTTGCCGCTGAGAACATGAACATGCCAGCCGGTTACATCGAGATGGGCCAGACCGATTATCCTCTCAGGATACAGGGGGAATTCCCGGAGAGCGATATAATAAATAACATAGTGGTAAGCAGCTATAACGGCAATAATGTTTACCTGAAAGACGTGGCCGTGGTGCGTGATACAATCCGCGAAACCAAACTCGATACCAGGGTTAACGGCCGCCAGGGAATGACAATGTTTGTTCAGAAACAGTCGGGAGGAAACACTGTTAAGGTTACCAGGGAAATAGAGAAAACTCTTGAAACTCTGAAGAAGGATCTGCCGGCCGATGTGAAAATTGAAAAAATGTTCGACAGTGCAACCTTTATAAAGGCTTCCGTCAGCAACCTTACCGAAACCCTGATGTATGCCGGAATATTCGTTATCATGGTTGTGCTTTTCTTCCTCGGCCGGTGGAGGGCAACACTTATTATTATTGTAACAATCCCGATATCGCTCATCGTGGCATTCATATACCTGTTTGTCGTGGGAGAATCGGTAAATATAATCTCGCTGACATCCCTCTCCATAGCAATAGGGATGGTGGTTGACGACGCGATTGTCGTACTGGAGAATATAACAAAACATGTGGAAAGGGGAAGCAGGCCCAGGGAAGCCGCCATCTATGCTACCAATGAAGTGTGGCTGGCTGTTATCGTATCAACTCTTACAGTGGTGGCCGTGTTCTTCCCGCTGACATTCGTATCGGGCCTTACAGGCGTGCTTTTCAAACAGCTGGGTATGCTTGTTACAATCACCATTATAACATCAGTGATCGCGGCAATCACCCTGACACCCACGATGAGCGCCCTTCTGCTGAAATGGTATCCTATCCGGAAAGACGCGCCTTTCTGGACCTATGACGGCAGCATACGCAAGTGGCTCGACTCCTTCGACAGATTTTATGGAAGAACAATACACTGGGTCCTTTATCACAAGAGGTTTACGGTTATCGCTGCAATCCTCGTCTTCTTTGGATCCATGCTTCTGTTCTCGGTAATTGATACCGAGTTCTTCCCGCAGGCCGACCAGTCGAGGATTTCAATAACAGTGGAATTGCAGACGGGAACAAGGGTTGATGAAACACTGAAGACAACCGACAAGATCGACAGGATACTTCAGTCAAAATACCCTGAAATAGAATTGCTCTCATCATCGACGGGTGTCGATGATGAAGGAGGATTTTCATCAATGTTCGGAGCCGGAGGCACTCATGTGATAACATATACCCTCAGTCTTGTCGAACCTGAAGAGAGGAAAAGGGATGTCAATACCATTGCTGAAGAGATAAGAGCCGACCTGGCCGTTATCCCTGAGATAATCGACTATTCGGTCTCCACTTCAGAAGGGATGGGCTCCTTCGGGGGCAATACCGTCGACGTTGAAATATACGGTTACAATATCTCGGAAACTAATATTGTTGCTGAGGAAATTGCAGCCAGGATCAGGGAACTCCAGGGAGCAAAGGATGTGACAATCAGCAGGGATAAATCAAAACCTGAACTCCAGATAATTCTCGATCAGAACAAAATGATAACAAACGGCCTGAACACCGCGACCGTTTCGACGGCAATCAGGAACAGGGTGGGAGGAATGACTGCCACCAGGCTCCGGCAGGAGGGCGAAGAATACGATGTTGTGGTCAGGTTTGAGGAGAAAGCCAGGCAGACGCTGACAGATATAGAGAATATTGGTATCACCAATCCTGCCGGACAGGTCATAAGACTTGCCGAGATTGCCCAGATCAAGGAATACTGGGCGCCGCCAAGCATTCAGCGACAAAGAAGGGAAAGGATAGTGACGGTTTCGTTCACACCTTACAAAAAATCGCTCGCGGTTCTTAATAACGAGATTCAACAGATTATTGATGAGACCAGTATTCCTCACGGTGTAATGGTTCAGATCTCAGGAGCCATAGAAGATCAGATGGAAGCTTTTATGGATATCGCGTTCCTGATAGTGGTAAGCCTTATCCTGGTCTACCTTGTGATGGCATCACAGTTCGAATCGCTCAAGATGCCACTCATAATAATGGTAGCCATACCCTTCGCGTTTTCGGGAGTAGCCATTGCCCTATTCATTACCAACACAACACTAAGCGTTATTTCCGCTATCGGAGCTGTAATGCTTATCGGTATCGTTGTAAAAAACTCGATAGTGCTGGTCGATTTTATAAACCTTATGAGGGAAAGGGGATATGAACTGTACGAGGCTGTTGAGTTCTCGGGACGATCGAGGCTCAGACCGGTTCTTATGACCTCTGCTACAACAATCCTGGGGATGCTGCCCCTGGCACTGAGCACGGGTTCCGGTTCCGAACTGTGGAAACCAATGGGTATCGCGGTTATTGGCGGACTTGTATTTTCAACAATTCTTACCCTCGTGGTGGTACCGGTG
>JAAYQC010000194.1 GCA_012519515.1 Bacteroidales bacterium
AATATGAATTTGAACTCAGCATGGAATTATTGGGAGAGAAATTGAAACAGATTAGAAAAGAAAAAAAAATGACCCAAGAAGAATTGGGAAAATTAATAGGAGTTCAAAAAGCACAGATTTCTAAGTTGGAAAATGGAGCGAGTAGCGCAACCGTTTCAACTATCTTGAAAGTTTTTAAAGCTCTGAAAGCAACGGTTAAATTCCAAATTGAAATAGAAGACGGCAATCAATTAGCGGTTTCCTGACAAGGACTACGCTAAACGCCAAACACTTAGCCCTGAATGCTTTAATGACAATTAACAATTAACAATTAGCAATTAGCAATTAGCAATTAGCAAATGACGCAAGGCTAACAAAGATGCTAAACGCTGCACGCCCTGAGCTTTTCACTTTTCACTTTCAACTTTTCACTTTCAACTTTTCACTTTCAACTGTCATGTGTGCCGCTCGCCGTTCTTTTCAGCTTTCAACTTTCACCTTTCAACTTTTAACCGCGAGCCGCGTACCGTTCCGTTATAACAATGTTATAACATATCCCGGGCCATATATCGCGAGCCGTGTCGTTTTTCCCCTTTAGTCCCCCTGCTCGATGTCATCCCGCATCCCGGTTTCCTACGGGATGCGGGATCTCATTCTCCAGGGCGGAAGAACGGCGAGCGGCATGTGGCAAAAGATTAACCCTGAACCCTAAACGCTCTGAGCTTTTCACTTTTCACTTTTTACTTTCAACTTTTTACTTTCAACTATCATTTGTGCCGCTGGCCGCTCATTCTCTTCCTCTTGTATATTCCCTCCATTTTTCGATAAGCTCTTTCATGTCGTCGGGTAGTTCCGAGTCGAAAGAAAGCCTTTTTCCTGTAACAGGGTGATCGAATGATAGTGATTTGGCATGCAATGCCTGTCTGGGCAGAATGGCAAAGCAATTCCTTACAAACTGCTGGTATTTGGCAAAAGTTGTTCCCCTGAGTATCTTTTCCCCTCCGTATTCCTCGTCATTGAAGAGAGGATGCTTTATATAGCTGAAGTGTACCCTTATCTGATGAGTTCGGCCGGTTTCGAGTTTGCACTCCACAAGTGAAACATATCCAAGATCCTCAATAACGCTGTAGTGGGTTATTGCAGGTTTACCCTGGCTTCCGTCGGGGAAGACCTGCATTATCTTTCTGTCGCGGATATTCCTGCCGACGTTTCCGCTTATGCTTCCTTCGGGTGGATCGGGAGTCCCCCATACCAGGGCTATATACTTTCTGTCAGTGGTTCTTTCATAGAACTGCTTTGACAATATGTTGAGGGATAGCTCATTTTTTGCCACAACAAGGAGCCCCGAAGTGTTTTTGTCAATTCGGTGTACCAGTCCCGGCCTGAGCTCTCCGGTCTGAAACAAGGGGATATCCCTGAAATGCCACATCAGGGCATTGACGAGGGTTCCCGTGTAATTACCGTATGCCGGATGCACGACCATTCCGGCTTCCTTGTTTACAACAATGACATCATCGTCCTCGTAGATGATGTTGATTGGAATGTCTTCAGGTATCAGTTCTATCTCCCTCGGGGGATTTGGAAGGACTACCTGGATCAGGTCGCCGGGCTTCACCCTGTAGTTAGGTTTTACAGGCTTATTGTTGACGAGAATGTTTCCCGCGTTGGCGGCATTCCGTATCCTTGTCCTGGAAGTGTTTTCCAGTCTGGCAAACAGGAATTTGTCCACGCGTAAAAGCGACTGCCCCGGCTCGGATTTGAATCTGAAGTGTTCAAACAGTTCCTGCTGGTCAGTCAGTTCATCCCAGGTCATATTCAATTACTTTGTAACCACAAGCCTGAACCAGGCCAGGCGCTTCTTTCCTTTGAGCGCCACTACGGTATAAATACCGGGTTTCAGTTGTGAAATATCAATTCTCTCGCTGTATTCTGTTCTTATCAGCTCACGTCCCTGCAGGTCGCATATCGAGATGAAGGCTGAGGGACCGGGCAGCAATCCTTCGCATTCAATGTTTATGAAATCATTGGCCGGATTGGGCCACATCCTGTTTCTTTCCTGATGCCGCGGGATATTCTCATCATCCGATGATGTTGTCCTGACGGGTTTGCCGACTATCGGTCTTATCATCAGGCTGCCCTTCTTTTGCGACAGGTACCATATCCCGTTCAGCCAGTAAAACTGTCTTCCCCTGTGCGGGGTGTTGACATCGAATCCTGCATTCAGGAATGTCTCACTTCTTTGTTTCCATCCGACGTAAAAAACATCGTTTACCGGAACGCCGTCGGGCAGTATGTAAGTATGGAATCCGTTTATATCATCGCCAGGTTCCACCAGCACGTTGGCGAAGCTGTAAATGACATTTCCGGGCAGGCCCTTGTTATCATCCCATACCATAAGGTCGAATGCCCTCGCGTTGCTGTTGAGGTAGCTGTCGTTGAAGCAAATGCTTATTGCCCTCAGGGTGTCGTCAATGAATGATTTGAACCTGTAAGCCACCATGGCATTCCTTGAACCTTCGCCGTTGATACCGTATCCGCTTTCTGCCGTACCGTCGTCAAAGGCGAAATAGTTGCTGAATACCTGGTCGTATCTGAGGGTATCGTTTGTTTTCGGGTCGAAGTCGTCGGTAATAAGGTGGCAGCTGATCCTGAACAGCGCTGAATCGGTATTTGAAGTGTTGAATGTGTATATCAGGCTGGCATTGTAGTCGATGCTGGCATAGGGTTCGATGTTTGTTGCACCTGCGCTGAAGGAATGTGCAATGGTATTTGAATACACGTCGCGTATCTCAAAATTCCTGGTTACATTCCTTGTTATGACGTCGTTGTTTCTGTATGAAACCGGAATAAAGGCTCCCATCTCCTGCAAGTAGACCTGCCTGAACTGTTTCCAGGGCATTGCCTCATGGGTTTTCAGGATCGATCGCAGGGGTTTCCTGAAAGCAACATCGGCCAGGGCGGTATCTGCCTCGGATCTGTTTCTGTCGAGAAGAACATAATCGATGTTCCAGTGATCGCAGTTCCCGATCATCGAGTTGTCCTGGAAGTCCGAAAGACTTGCCCGGTTAACGAATCGGAACTGAAACCCGTTTTTCAGGTATTTGGGATCATCAATTCTTATAATAACCGGTCTGAATCCCGGTTCCCTTAAAGCATCTGATCTCCAGACGGAATACCATTCAGCCTCATCAGGTGCAAAGAACTGGAGACTAAGGCTGTCAGCTGATTCGGGCATATCTCCCAGACCGCCTGCTTCGTACCAGAAACTGAGCCGGATATTGTCGGAGGCCGGATACATCAGATTAATGGGTCGGGATGTCAGATGATCGGCTTCGAATCCGTCCGAAGTTGCTCTCTCATACAGTTTTCCGGTCTCGTCGAGCGCGTCAAGGGTGGCTATCCCTATGGTAATCTGCCGGTCGGAGTAGCTATTGTTTATAAAAGCGAAGTTGTCGGTCCACAGATGCGGTGAAGGCAGGCATGAACTGCCTGTAAAGTCATCAAAAAAGGGTAATTCGACCGGATCGTCAGCCAATCCTTTTGTCTGGCCGGCCGGATTGTCTTTCAGCAGGCGGTTCGATTGCAGGCCGATTGTCAGCTCCTGGCCGGAGACATAGCCCGCGAAACAAAAGATAAGGATCAGATATGGTATCAGTCTTCTATGCATCAATTCATTCTTACAGTCCGAAGTACCTTCCTGGTATGGTGTCACTTACAACATTAACGGTATCCACCGGCATTCTGGCCGAGTCGAGTGTCAGCCACAGGTAAATTGACGATCCAAGCTGGATTGTGGCGTCGGCGCTGAAATCGGGATTCTGTTTGTAAACGAATGCGTCGGCCGAATCCTGGGCTGTTAAAACGGTATTGTCAAAGATGGAGGTTACAAGAGTCAGTGATGCCCCAAGAATGGTGTTTCTTGCAGCTTCGAGATTTAGCCCGATGAGGTTCGGGATATAGGTTCTCTGATTGCTCAGGCCTTTTCCCAGGACAAGATCGACCACCGATCCCTTCTGGATGGAGTCGCCTTCGGAGATATTCCTTCCGTTGTAAATCTGTTCCAGCACTACGTCGAAGGAGATATCGGGGATATACCTGATTGAACCAAGCTGAAGCCCCGAGCTTTCTATTACCTTTACAGCCTGTCGCTTGGGCAGGTTGACAAGGTTGGGCATTGCCACCATCTCGGGGTTGAAGGCATTGATGGTAAGCATTATGTTTCTGCGCTTTTTAACCTTGAAACCCGGAACCGGATTTTGTTCGGCTATACATCCTCTTGGCACTTCAGAAGTATATACCGAATCGATGATCTGGAACCTGAGTTTGCTTTTTTTAGCCAGTTCTTCAGTCTGGCGCAGTGTCAGTCCCCGGAAATCGGGAACCGGTTTGCTTTGGCCATGGCGTGTGTATAAGTTCAGCCAGATAAGCAGGAGCATAATGAAGACCACGACAATAACCGCCGCTAATGCCAGGTTTTTGAAAAATGTTTTACTAAGGAGAAATTCTTTGATGCTCATGATGGCCGGACTAAATTTATAACGCAAATGTATGTATAAAATTATAAAAGGAATCCCGTTCAACGGGCACAAATCCTGCATCTCTGATCAGTCTGCATATTTCACCGGTCGACATGGCCGGATTTTGTTCCCCGGAGCCTGCCATGGAATATATTCTTGTTGAATCCTCAATAGTTCCGTCGAGGTCGTCAGCTCCGAACATAAGGCTCATCTGGGCAACATCCCTTCCTATCATAGGCCAGTAAGCCTTTACATGGGGGATATTGTCGAGGAAGATGCGCGAAACGGCATAGTTTTTCAGGTCTTCAGCCATTGTGGTTTCACCGAGATGAGTCATCGGATTATTGGCACTTTTGAACTTCAGGGGAATGAAGGCATTGAAGCCGCCGGTGCGGTCCTGAAGCTCCCTTAGTCGAGACATATGGTCAATCCTGTGCGAGTAGTTTTCTATGTGGCCGTAGAGCATAGTTGCATTTGAGGGGATTCCGGAACGGTGTGCCGTCTCATGGATCTCGAGCCATCTTTCAGCTGTCGTTTTTTCGGGGCAGATTCTTTTTCTGATTGTTTCATCAAAGATCTCTGCACCTCCTCCGGGAATCGAATCGAGTCCGTATTCCTTAAGCTGTAAAAGACCTTGTCCTGTTGTCATGCCCGATCGTTCGATCATCTGGTCGAGTTCAACCGCCGAATATGCCTTTATGTGCAGATCGGGCCGTAAGAGCCTGATCTTTTGAAGCAATTCCCCGTAATACCTGATGTCGCGCGAAGGATGGACTCCTCCCGTGATATGAACCTCTGTAAGCTCCATCCCGTCGAATTTCCTCACCATATCAAGCATTTCATCGTGCGAGTATTCCCAGCTCTCAGGGTCGCCTTCAGATTTGTGGTATGAACAGAAGCGGCAGTTATGTACACACAGGTTCGTGGGTTCAATATGGAAATTACGGTTGAAGAAAGCCTTATCCCCGTTATGTCTCCTCCTTACCATCTCCGAAAGAAGAGACAGGAGCGACAGGCCGGCTTTCTCGTACAGGGCAATTCCTTCTTCCTCCCTTATGCGTTTTCCTGACCTGACTTTCCTTATTATTTTCTTCAGGACGGGATCATCTGTATAGTCTTCCGGACTCTTCATTCAGTTGCTTATCGGCAGCAAAATTAACAAAAAAAGGCGCCATTGAGGAGGCGCCTTCGCGGAAGGTATAGATATCCTTATTTGAGTCTGAGTTCGCATGATACCGTGAGTCTCTTTCTCCCTTTTGCCCTGCGTGAAGCCAGTACCCTTCTGCCATTTGCCGTGGACATTCTTTCCCTGAATCCGTGTTTGTTTGCTCTTTTTCTCCTCGAAGGCTGAAATGTCCTTTTCATAACTCTGCTTTTAAGTTGTTTCTGCTGCTTTAAATTAAGATCGCAAAGATAGGTATTTTTTAAACAATTGCAACGGGAGGGATAAAATTTCAGAAAATCATAAGGGCAGGCAGACTATCTTCTTTGACACGAACCATGGTTCGCTGAAGAAGGCGCTGATATCATGAATGATAACCTTATCCCTGAATGGCATCAGCTCCTCGGAAAGATCTCCTCCCTTGAGACATATTATGCCGTTCCAGGTTTCTCCGGCACAGCCGCGGATTATATTTTTGCCTGTCAGTTTAACAAGTTCGGGAAATGGCATTACCGCCCTGCTTACAATGAAGTTGTAGCGCCCTTTTTCCTCTTCAATCCTTTTTCTGAGTGGGATTACATTCTCAAGTCCGATTTCCCCCGCCACGTTTGATACCACTTTTATTTTCTTTGCTATCGAGTCGAGAAGGAAAAAATTTACATTCGGGAACATGATAGCCAGGGGTATGCCAGGGAATCCGCCGCCGGTTCCCACATCAAGAACCCTGCTTTTCTCACTGAAACGGCAAATCTTTGCAATGGAAAGGGAATGAAGCACATGATGAGTGTAGAAATTGTCAAAGTCTTTCCGTGAGATGACGTTGATCCTGTCGTTCCACAGCCTGTAGACTTCCCCGAGTTTTGAAAACATGGTAAACTGCTTCCCCGTGAGTTCAGGAAAGTATTTCCGGATTATTTCACTCACTATCTGTTGCCTGTTTTTGCAAAGATATTGAAGAGAAGGGATTTTGCCCTGAAAAGTCGTGCCTTGACTGTTCCTATCGGAAGATTCATTTCAGCAGCGATCTCTTCATACGAGTACTCCTTGAAGTATCTTAGTTCGATGAGCTTTCTGTATCGCGGTTTGAGTTGACTGACTATTTCGCGAAGCACTGCAGTCTCCTGGGCGTTAATAAGCCTCTCTTCCGGATCCGGAAGGTCCGACTGGATATTAACGGTCATATTGTCAATATCCTCCTGAGCCTGGTCGATGGGCGGCGGAGAGAGTTGTTTCTTTCGGATAAAGTCGATGCAGTTATTGGTTGCTATCCTGAATAGCCAGGTACTGAAAGCATATTCGGGAGTGAATGAATCAATAAACCTGAAAGCTTTTCCGAATGCTTCTATGGTAAGGTCTTCGGCATCGGAAGTGTTATTCACCATTTTCAGAAGCATAAAGTAGATTGAGTCCCTATAACGGTTAAGCAGACTCGAAAAGGCTTTTTCGTCTCCCATCTTTGCCTGTTCGACAAGAATGAGATCGTCCTGGGCCTTTACCGATATGTAATTAGTTATTTCCATATTGTATTAGCTCTTCCTTCTCTGAAACTCCCTGCAAGTAAAGCAGCATTAATAAACGGAGAAACCAGGTCAAATATTGGAAAGAGGGGCAAAATTCCCGGTTCATTGAGTTTTTTTCTGTTAAGAGCGAAGACAGTCATCTGTATTATGAACCTCATTAGAAACAGTCCGGTCACTATGGGCCAGGCGTATAAGTTGCTGAGCAGTATTATCATACTGACATAAAAGATCACTCTTGAAGCCGGTTCGCCCACGAGGATAACCTTATGTGCCGTTTTATAATGCCTTGACGTGGTCAGGTGCCTTGTTTTCTGCTTTATAAATTGCCTGACATCAGCAGCCGGCACCGACCTGGTATGGGATTCCCTTGAGAATTCCGCGGCAATATTTTCCCCGGAGGCATTGGCGTTAACAAAAAGGTCGTCGTCGCCTGAGGCAAGGTGCGAATATGGGCCGAATCCCTTTTTATCAAAGAATATGGATTTTCTGTAAGCCAAATTTCTTCCCACACCCATGTAAGGCATTCCCCTGAGGGCCATTCCCAGATATTGCACTGCAATTGTCATGCTGTCGTACCTGATATAGCTGTTCAGCAATCCCTTTTTTGTGAAATAGCCGCCGTATCCCAGAACGAAACCGGTCTTTTCCTCAAACCGCGATACCATTTTTTCAATCCATTTGCTGCTCTCGGGTTTGCAATCGGCGTCGGTGAAGAGAAGGAGTTCGTTTTTTGCTGCCTTTATACCTATAAACTGGGCAAACTTCTTATTATGGGTGAATTTCGGATCTTTGTTAATGCTGGAAACCCTTAGCCGGGGGTAAAGTTCCAGAAAGCCGGCCAGCACGTTGTCGGTACCATCTTCCGAGCAGTCGTTTACCACAACGACTTCGAAATCGGGATATTCCTGTTCCAGTACCGCCGGAAGAAAATCCCTCAGATTTTCTTCCTCGTTCCTCGCGCATATAATTACCGACACCGGCTCCTGTTTCGCGGAAGGTTTGGGAGGCCTGAAGAGGGCAGGGGTGAGGAAGAAATAGAAGTAATAGAATGCCTGGACAAGGAAGCATATGCCGAAGATTATCAGCAAAATCAGAAGCAAGGGATTTCCGTCTGGTATCATTCAACTATCAGATAAGGTTGCAATATTAATAAAGATATTCCGAATAGATGAATGCAATAGAGTTTGCATTATTTTGAAAACGGAAGAGAGCCCGGAAAAATTATCGACATAATTTTCAACAGGCGGATGAATGAATTACCTTTGGCAACTTAAAATAAGGTAATCAGATGTTCACGATACGGCACAGGGACAAGGATTCAAAAGCCAGGACGGGAGTTCTCACTACCGGGCACGGCAGTATTCCAACGCCTATTTTTATGCCGGTCGGAACAGCGGGCACGGTAAAGGGGATACTTCAGAGGGATCTGGCGGAGGATATTGACGCTAAGATCATTTTGGGCAACACCTATCATCTTTATCTGCGGCCGGGGACTGATATTCTCGAAAAGTCGGGCGGGCTTCACCGTTTCATGAACTGGAGCCGGCCTATACTTACCGACAGTGGCGGCTACCAGGTCTTTTCGCTGGCTTCCAACAGGAAGCTTACAGAAGAAGGGGTTGTGTTCAAATCGCATATCGACGGATCGAAGCATGTTTTCACTCCGGAGAATGTAGTTGATATTCAGAGGATCATCGGAGCCGACATAATGATGGTGCTTGATGAGTGCGCCCCCTTCCCCTGCGACCGCCATTATGCAGAAAAATCGCTTGCCCTGACACATAGCTGGCTCGACAGGGCTGTTGTCAGGTACAGGGCTACTGAGCCCCTGTGGGGATATACGCAATACCTTTTTCCGATTGTGCAGGGAAGCACCTTCGATGACCTGAGGAGATTGTCGGCCGAGAAGGTTGCTGCTGCCGGCATGGCGGGAAATGCAATCGGAGGACTTTCGGTAGGCGAGCCGGCAGAGGAAATGTACCGGGCCATTGAGGTTGTCAATAAGATACTTCCTGACGACAAACCCCGTTATCTGATGGGTGTGGGAACCCCGGCCAACATTCTCGAGGCCATTGAAAGAGGCATCGATATGTTCGACTGCGTGATGCCCACACGGAACGGAAGAAACGGAATGCTTTTCACAAGCGAAGGGATTATCAATATAAAGAACCGGAAATGGATTGATGATTTCAGTCCCATCGACCCTTCCGGTCCGTCGCCTGTGAGCCTTAATTATTCTAAGGCCTACCTGCGGCATCTGATTATCGCGGGGGAGATACTGGGATCTCAGATTGCAAGCATTCATAATCTCGCATTTTACATGAAACTGGTTTCGGATGCGAGGGAGAAAATTGAAGACGGCACTTTTGTGAAATGGAAGGGCCGGATGGTTAAAAAACTTTCAGCCAGGGCATGAATTATCTCGGATTAAAGATAATCGACCGCTATATCATCAGGAAGTTCCTGGGCACTTTCTTTTTTGCCCTTGTGATGATCCTTTCCATTGCCGTTGTTTTTGATTTTGCCGAGAAAATCGACAATTTCATGGAGCGTGAGGCCCCGGTAAAAGCCATAATATTCGACTATTACTTTAATTTCATTCCATATTTTGCCACACTGTTTTCCCCTCTCTTTGTCTTTATCTCGGTAATCTTCTTCACTTCAAAGATGGCTGCAAACACCGAGATCATTGCCATACTGAATAGCGGAATGAGTTTCAGGAGAATGATGCTTCCCTATTTTATTTCCGCCATCCTGATTGCTATTTTCACCTTTCTCCTTACAAATTTCGTTATTCCCACCGCGAACCTTAAAAGGATAAATTTCGAGGACAAGTATTACCGGCCGCGGACAAGCAGGGTCCCGGTGATGAATATTCACAGGCAGGTCGACAGGAATGTCCTGGTATACATGGAGTCCTTCAATCCCATAAGCCAGGCAGGCAGGAATTTCACTATAGAGAAGTTCAATGAGGAAGGGAAGCTTGAATCGAAGCTTTCGGGCGATATGGTCAGGTATGATACGGCAAGCAGCAAGTGGGTGGTCCTCAATTACCGTATCAGGGAGATTACCCCCGGCGAGGATCATATCACTGAAGGCGATCGCATCGATACCACCCTGGTATATTTCAGTCCGGGGGATCTTGCAATGGGGCCCTTTTTCGTTGGTACCATGACCTACGATAATCTGAATGAATATATTGAAAAGCTCAGGCTCCAGGGCTCGGATGAGCTTAAACTGTTTCTTGTAGAGAAGCACGAGCGTTTTGCCAATCCGTTTTCGGTTTTCATCCTGACGCTGATTGGTGTTTCACTGTCGTCGCGTAAGGTCAGGGGAGGTATCGGCATGAATATAGGGATTGGACTCGCTCTCAGTTTCTCATATATCCTGTTCATGCAGTTTGCATCCCAGTTCTCCCTTAAGGGGAATCTTAGTCCCATGCTGGCCATGTGGATCCCCAACATTCTGTATTCCTTTATTGCTCTTGTGCTTTACAAACTTGCACCCAAGTAGCAGGGGCAACAATTGAAAATATTATATTGCGTCACTTTTCTTCAGGTAACTAATATGTAAAATATTGTTTGATATGGCGCTAAACAGGAAAATAGAGGAACTCCGGGAAAAGAAGAAGCAGATTCTTCTGGGCGGAGGCGAAAAGGCTATAGAGAAGCAGAAGGCGATGGTCAAGCGGACGGCCCGTGAGAGGATATCAGCTCTTGTCGACAAGGATTCCTTCATGGAATTTGATCTGTTTATTGAACATGATGCCCGTGATTTTGATATGGACAAGAAGTCGCTCGCGGGCGACGGGGTTATTGTAGGTTCGGGAACCATAAACGGCTCTCCGGTGGCGGTTTATGCCCAGGATTTCACTGTTGCCGGTGGATCGCTCGGGATGATGCATTCGCGAAAGATCACGAAGATCATGGATTATGCCCTGAAAATGAGGATGCCTCTTATCGGGATCAACGATTCGGGAGGAGCCAGGATACAGGAAGGAGTCAATTCGCTGGCGGGATATGGCGAGATATTCTTCCGAAACACCATATCCAGCGGAGTGATTCCTCAGATATCGGTCATTCTCGGTCCCTGCGCCGGCGGCGCTGTTTATTCTCCCGCCCTTACCGACTTTGTGTTTGTGGTTGACAATATCTCTAAGATGTTCATCACGGGTCCGGAGGTAATAAAAACAGTGCTTGGCGAAGAAATATCCATGGAGGATCTGGGAGGAGCGAGGGTTCACAGTGAACTTACCGGGAATGCTCATTTCTTTGCATCGGACGAAGAGGAATGCTTTGCACAGATAAAGAAGCTGCTGACATTCATTCCGCGGAACAACAGAAATGGAGCAATAGCTGTAGAAGCGCGGGAACCCGACGGGAAATTTGATCCTGAAAAGATAGTTCCGGATGATCCCACCCTTCCCTATGATGTGAGGGATGTTATAAGGGCAGTGGTCGACAAATCCGATTTTTTCGAGATTATGGAGATGTATGCCCGAAATATGGTTATAGGCTTTGCAAGGCTGGGAGGCGTGACGGCGGGTTTCGTCGCCAATCAGCCCCAGGAGATGGCCGGGGTTCTCGACGTCGACTCATCCGACAAGGCTGCCAGGTTCATCAGGTTCTGCGATGCATTCAACATTCCCATAGTCACCTTTATGGACCTTCCGGGTTATCTTCCGGGAGTCGACCAGGAACACGCGGGTGTCATCAGGCATGGAGCCAAGGTACTTTATTCCTATTGTGAAGCCACGGTACCCAAGATCACGGTTATTCTCAGAAAGGCTTACGGAGGAGGATATATCGCCATGGGTTCACGCCATCTCCGCGCCGATTTCGTTTTTGCCTGGCCGAGTGCTGAAATTGCAGTGATGGGACCGGAGGGAGCTGCAAATATAATTTTCAGGAAAGAGATCATGTCATCTGACGATCCTGAGGAAACACGCGGGAAGAAGGTGGAGGAATACAGGAAGAAATTTGCAAATCCCTATGTTGCGGCGTCGCGCGGGTATATTGATGCCGTGATTGAACCGGGTGAGACCCGCGCTTGCCTTCTTCATGCCATTAAGGCAACAGCGGGCAAGACTGTAAAAATGATTGATAAGAAGCACGGGAATCCGCCCTTCTGATCATCAACTGTAACTAACTGAGGAGGAAGCAGTATGGAAGACAAAGATACCGGCAGGCTTAATATAGACTCGACTATCTACACCACGAGGCTTAGCAGGAAGTTCTTAGGCAGGAAGCCCTGGAGTCCGGCTGATCCGGGAAGTGTAGTCAGCTATATACCGGGAACCGTTCTCGACATCCTGGTAAAGGAAGGGCAGGCGGTTAAGAAGGGAGAGGATCTAATAATCCTTGAGGCGATGAAGATGCAGAATTTCATAAAATCGGTTATCGCGGGAAGAATTAAAAAAATCACCGTGGAGAAAGGCGACAGGATAGGGAAGGGGACCCTGCTTCTGGAAATAGATCCGGACTGATTACAGTTCGCCTTCGAAGATAATATGTCCGGCAATTTCTTTCGGCAAAGAAGGCTTTTTGCCGTAGATCCCGAAAACTGTCGAACCGCTTCCCGACATTGAGCTGAAGAGGGCTCCGGAGGCGTAAAAGGCTGATTTCAGTTCCTTTATCACAGGATATTTCGGGAACAGTATCTCCTCAAAATCATTTATCAGCTTATCTTTCCATTCCTCGGGGGGGGCTGCCGTGATTGCCCTGAGCGATGTTTCCGGCAGTGCGGGTCTGCATGCGGCGTAGGCTTCGCCGGTGCAGGCCCTGATCCCCGGATTCGCCAGAACAGCATAATATCCCCTGAGAACAAGCGGTGCCGGTGTCAGAATTTCTCCCCTGCCCGAAGCAAAGGCGGGTATCTGATCGATGAAGAAGGGGCAGTCGCTTCCAACAGTTGCCGCTATCTCCTTCAGATTTGAAGCGGAGATCGACAGGCTGAAAATCCGGTTTATGACATGCAGTGCTGATGCGGCATCCGATGAACCGCCGCCCAGACCGGCTCCGGCCGGGATTCTTTTGTGAAGGTGGATTCTGAGAGGCGGTATCTGAAATGATTCCCTGAGCTTCCTGATACTCTTAAGTACTATATTGTCACCGGCAGCTCCCGGTATTTCGATTCCGCTTACAACCATGCTGTCCTTTACCGATCCTTCCGGTCCCCTCACGATTTCAAGGGCATCGCGAAGTCCGACAGGATAAAGCAGCGTTTCAATGTCATGATAGCCGTCGGGACGCCTGCCCGTGATCCTCAGACCCAGGTTGATCTTTGCTTTCGGAAAAACCAGCATATTCTATATGTTTATTGCAAAAATACCATAACCAGGGGATTTTTAGCATTAAACCTTGTCAGTTTCCTTTTTCAACAAGTTTTAAACAGTAAAATGTTTGTAAGATAAAAATCTATTCCGGGTTATTAAGGAGGTATTCTTTACCTTTGGTCAACCTTGACGGGAATTGGCAATATCTTATAAGTTTCATTAAATCAGCATATTAATTTTGATGGCACGACAAAAACAGGTCTCACGGCCAGTTATAACGCAACTCCCTGATTTCGGGAAGGTACCGCCCCAGGCGCTTGATATGGAGGAAGCAGTTCTCGGGGCTATAATGCTTGAGAAGGAAGCCGTGATAACCATTCTCGACATTTTGAAACCGGCCAGTTTCTACAAGGAAGCCCACCAGAAGATTTTTAAGGCCATAACCGATCTCTCGATGCGGGAATACCCCGTTGATCTGTACACTGTGACCGAAGAACTGAGAATTCACAATGAGCTCGAGAGCGTTGGCGGTCCGGTTTATCTTACCCAGCTTACGGCTAAGGTTGTTTCAGCTGCCAACGTCGATTACCATGCAAGGATAGTTGCCCAGAAGTACATTCAGCGTGAGCTTATAAGGGCTTCGACAGAGATACTCAACAGGTCTTTCGACGATTCCGTTGACGTCAACGAGCTTCTTGATTTTTCGGAGAATGAGCTTTTTCAGATCGCGGAGGGAAATATCAAGCGTGAGGTGTCGCCAATAAATGTGGTTATCAAGGAAGCTATCCGCGAGATAGAAGAGGCCGGCAAAAGTGAGGATGCTGTCATCGGCGTACCATCTGGTTTTACAAAACTCGACAGGCTTACTTCGGGTTGGCAGAAAGCGGAGCTTGTCATCATTGCTGCTCGTCCCTCGATGGGTAAGACTGCCTTTGCCCTGTCGATGGCCCGCAACATGGCAATTGATTATGGAAGGAAGGTTGCCATATTCTCATGCGAGATGTCATCGATACAGTTGGTCAACAGGCTTATTGTAGCTGAGACCGACATCCCGGCAGACAAGATAAAGAACGGCCGTCTCACGGAGGAAGAATGGAAACAGCTTGACACCAGGATAAAAAAGCTGGTTCAGGCTCCCATATTCATTGATGACACTCCTGCCATATCAGTCTTCGAACTAAGGGCAAAGTGTCGTCGGCTAATGGCACAGCGGAAACTTGACCTTGTGATAGTCGACTATCTTCAGCTTATGACGGGTCCCGAGAATGCCGGAAGCCGCGAGCAGGAGGTAAGCACTATTTCACGATCGCTAAAAAGCATCGCGAAGGAACTCAATGTACCGATTCTTGCGCTTTCCCAGCTTAACCGCTCGGTGGAAATGAGGGGCGGAACCAAGCGCCCACTTCTTTCGGACCTCAGGGAATCGGGAGCAATTGAACAGGATGCCGACATGGTGGTGTTCATTCACAGGCAGGAGAAATTCGGGATTCCGACCTTTGAAGACGGAAGCTCCACAAAGGGTATCGCCGAAATCATTCTCGCGAAGAACCGAAACGGCCCCGTCGACGACGTGAAGCTCAGGTTCCGTGAGGAAAAGGCCCAGTTTGTTGATCTTGATGATTTCGATATCGAAGCAATTCCTTCAATGTCTGATATGTCTCAGAGTATCACCCTTGGCTCGAAAATGAACCACGACGGGATGAGGTACATGGGAGAAAGATATGATCAGGAAGCTGATCTGCTTAACGAACCTCCTTTTATCTAATCGATCTTCAGGATAAACTTCAGTCCGACACTGCTGTATTTCAGGTTGTTGAACCCGACATACACTCCGGCTTCGCCAACCAGGAAAATTTCACTGAGACTATAGCCTGCTTCAGTGTAGAAATTGCCATTTTCCGTTCCGAGTAAGGCCAGTGATAGTTTCTCGCGCATCAGCGTGTTGCTCAGGCCGGGCAGCAGCTTCAGCAGCAGGTAGGGTGTGGTGTACCTCAGGTGTGCTTCCCCGAAAAATCCGGGTGTGTTGAGTGAATAATATGCCGGGAGCATGAAAGCATCATCATAGTTATTGATGAGGATACTTACCGGCTGTGAATTGAAGTGGAAGAAATCGAACCATGTCAATCCGGTTTTATTGCTTATGCCCCCTGTCCTTATCTTCCACCTGAGTTCACTGAATAGCCCGGTCTCCCTCCTTTGCGACACTTCAAGGCGGAACATGTTGAAATGATCATAGCTGCCGGAGGAGGATGCTTCCCGGTTTGCCCCATGCTTCCATGTAAACATGAATTCCGGCCAGTCGGATCCCTGCGTAACCTTGTTACCTTTATACACCCTGTATTTCTGGTATGGAGTAAATGTAACATTTGTTACAAATTCAAAATGACTGTTGTCCGACAGATAGCTCAGGGAGCCATTGTAGGGCCTGAGGTTCTCATTCACGGGAATATTTGGAGAGTATTCCCTCCTGGTATCGAAAATCGAGAAGCTGGTATTGTTATCCAAAAGACCTCTTTTCTCGTATCCTCCTTCGAGGTTCAGTTTCAGCCCGTTGATTATCTCTTTCTCATATCCGAGGGTCAGATATCTGCTGTCGTACAGTTTCATGTAGTTACGCTCCGTCAAAAGAGAGCTTAATGAGTTGATAAGCGGATTAATTCCTCCGTTCTTCCCCATGTCGGTGCCAGTACTTCCTGTTCTGACGTAGAACCGGTAAGGATTCATTCCCTGCACCGAATAGTTCGCGTTAAGTCCCCACATAAGTTTTTCCCTGCTGAAGGCATAGCGGAAACCGGGATATACGGAAATGTTCCGTGAATTTCCGAGATCTTTGTTTATCCTGAAGTCAAGGCCGTAGACAAAGCCGTCCACCGTGTTGAAGCTAAGGCTTTTCAGGTTTAGCAGGCCTTCATGGGTGAATCTCAGTCCCGAGCTGTCCGACCAGCTGTGACCCAACATGACGCGGTTGACAGTGGTCTTGAATCCTGATGGTTTTTTCCGGCTCCCCTCGGAAGAAAGCGTATCCGCAACTCTTATCCGGTTTTCTGATGAGGCTGTTCTGATGCTGTCGTTTCTCCTTAGGCTTTTCAGTTCGATCTCCGAAAGGGGGATAGGTCTGATGCCTGCCCAGTAGGTGCTGTCCTTCCCCGCGGCATCCGGTTCTATGATATAGCTTGTGTTGTCCCTGATCTCAAGGCTTTTCGTCACACTGTCGGGTCTGGATTTAAGTGACTCCTTTTCCATCAGCCTGCCCAGTTTAAGCATATCGCGTCTGGAGAGTTCTTCTTTCTGAAGCAGGCTGTTTATTTCACTTTCCGGTTTTGACAGGGGCGAATCAGGCTGATATCTTCCTGCATATCCGGCAGCAAGTTCGCCAGGTTTCTGAAGCTTTTCATTCGGTGTCACATCGAGGTATTTCACGGAGCTCGTGTAAGCCACGTCGGCCCTGAACCCGATTATCCGGAGGCCGATGTCGAACTGATGGCTTACAGGCATCCATACATCCTCCCTTACCGGGATGTACAGCTCCTTCACCCTGATCGTTCCGGCCAGGTTCTCATTTGTAAGGTCTACACTGTGCAGGCACCAGAGGTCCTCTATTATGAAAATGCTACCCGAAAAAAGTTGCTGGCTTTTCAGCCTCGGAATTACTTCTATTTTGTTTATCGTGTTGTTTCCCTGGAAGGTGGTTCCGCCATACCTGAACTTATAGTATGAAAAAGCCTGAGGGGAAAGCGGCGAGATAGCCAGTTCTGCAATCACGGGCTGGTAGAAGCTGGCCTGGATATAATCCATCGGAGAGATTTCATCGCCCTGATCGGGGAAAGTGCTGTTGAATGAAAGAACTCTCTGGACATATTTATCGGGAGCATTGAATTCAATTTCGTTGAATGATTCCAGGAAAAACGAATCTCCTTCTTTCAGTATGTCTTCGTTTTCAGTTGGTTTGCCGCCGGCCGAAACATATCTGCTTTCACCGGATCTTCCCATTCTCATGGATTTTTGGATGAATCTCGGGATCTTCATGATGTCCAGCCTTCCCTTTATGTAAACCTCAGCCTTGTAATGATCGATGAAGTTGAGGTAATACGGAGCCAGTCCTATTACCTTTCTCATTATTGAAATGGCAGGGTCTTCGTCCGATTGTGAGATCCTGACCTCAGGTATTTCATATATCTGTTCGGGCAGGACGGCATTTTTTTCAACATCTTCTTCGCCGATATCGATGACTTCAATAACCGGCTCATATCCAAGGCTCTGGTAAAGTACATTGTAAGTTCCAGGGGGCATTCTGAGTTCATAATATCCCCTGGCATTGGATGTGGTTCCAAGTTTTAATTCATCAATATATACTGTTGCATAGGCGACAGCTTCGCCCGCCCTGTCGACAATTTTGCCCTTTAGTTTCTGGGAAGCGGCAGGCCATTCAGCCAGAACCAGCATTAACAGGAGCCAGGTCAGGGTTTTCCCCGGGAATAAGTTCGATCTCCTGTTTTGTGTTCCGTTCATTTCCTGCCGGCTACTATTATAACTATTTCGCCCTTAGGGGTATGTTCCCTGTAATGAGCCGCCAGCGACTCAAGTGTACCCCTGACTGTTTCCTCATATATCTTGGTAAGTTCCCTCGACACCGAAGCCCTGCGGTCGGCACCGAGAATGGCTGCAAGGTCCTCCAGCGTCCTTACCAGGCGGTATGGCGATTCATAGAATATCATTGTACGGGATTCATCAGCCAGAGGAGCGATCCTTTTATTTCTTCCTTTTTTCGGGGGAAGGAATCCCTCGAAACAGAAACGCTCGCAAGGAAGTCCCGAGTTAACAAGTGCCGGCAGGAAAGCCGAAGCGCCGGGCAGTGTTTCCACCTCTATTCCTTTTTCAATGCAGCTTCTTACCAGCAGGAAGCCGGGATCTGAAATTCCCGGTGTTCCGGCATCGGAAATCAAGGCAATGCTTGTGCCTGAAAGTATCCTGGCACATATTGCCTCAACGGTCCGGTGCTCGTTGAACATGTGATGCGACAGAACGGGGGTGTTTATTTTATAATGACTCAGAAGTTTGGCTGCCTGGCGTGTATCTTCGGCCAGGATAAGGCCTGCGCTCCCGAGCACCTCAACAGCCCGGTAGGTTATATCCCTCAGGTTTCCAATGGGAGTGGGTACGACGAAGAGTTTACTCATTTGCAATGAACTTGCGTTTGATCAGGTCAACAAGCTGTGTAACGGCTTCGCTGCCTGAATTATCGCCCGCGCAGGCCATAATAATTGCCATGGCGTCGGATAAGTTCCCCACTTCTTCAAGTTTCTGTATTGCCTCATTGTACGATTCCGTATCGCCATCGAATATTTCCCTGATAAACAGGAATTTATCGTTTATGCCTATAGCTTCGTTGAGGCTTGAGAGAGGCTTTGTCCTGAGTATCTCGAGCACATCATCCCCCTGTTTTCTGATCCCGAGCTGTTCATTGAAGCTTTCAGTCCTGCCCGCGAACTGGTCGGCTAATATTGAAGGGCCGGTAGTTTTTTTAGCTGCCGGTTTTATTTCCTCCTTAGGTTTCACGGTTTCTTCCGCGACAGTCTCCTTTTTAGCCTCTGCTTCAGCCGGTGGCTCAACAGGCTCAGGCTGCGCTTCAGCCGGTGGAGTAACAGGCTCAGGCTGCGTTTCAACCGGCTTAGGCTTTTGTTCAGCCGGTGGAGCAACAGCTTCGGGCAGCGGTTCAGCCGGAACAGACTCTGGCAGCCTTAAGTTTTTGATCATGGCAATAACCTCGGCGGCACTTTTGCACTTCGATTTGGCGAGCTCTACCTGAAGCTCCGGGACGCCGGGATATCTTTTGAGGTCATCAATTATTTCCCTGGCTTCATTGAGGTCCCTGATAATAATATCTATGGTTGCATTCAAATCCATGACTTCCGGTATAATATTAACGAAGCATTTTCCTTATTTTGCAAAAATAATTATTATTACTCAAGTCTTCGACTAATCGGGTTACAATTAAGTTATTCAGCAAAGGAAGAGGAAGGCTATGGTTTTTCTTGAGAGTTCGCGCAGGGCTACAGGGCGGCACGGGAGCATTGAAGTGATCACCGGTTCGATGTTTTCGGGCAAGACGGAGGAGCTTATCAGAAGGCTCCGCCGTGCACGTTTTGCAGGTCTGAAGGTCGAGATATTCAAGCCCTCGGTCGACATTCGCTATTCCGGAACTATGGTTGTTTCGCATGATGAGAAATCGATAGTTTCCACGCCGGTAGGGAATGCCGCCTCAATACTTCTTCTTGCCGGTGATGTTGATGTAGTTGGGATTGATGAAGCCCAGTTTTTTGACAATTCGGTGGTGGATGTTTGCAACAAGCTGGCTGACAATGGTGTGAGAGTTGTGGTTGCCGGACTCGACATGGATTTCATGGGTAAACCTTTCGGTCCGATACCGGCTCTGCTTTCGATAGCCGAGTACATCACCAAGGTTCATGCCATCTGCATGCATTGCGGAGGTCTGGCCCAGTATTCACACCGTAAATCTGAAGAGTCACAGGTTCTTGTCCTGGGTGAAAAGGACAAATATGAACCTTTGTGCAGGGATTGTTACAACAAAGCAACAGGGAAAACATAGAATGGATTATACATCGTCCGACATAGCGCGGATCACGGGAGGAAGTCTGACAGGTTCCGGCAGCCTGGTAGTTGCCGATTTGCTTATCGACAGCAGGCAGGTCAGTTATATTGAGAACACGGCTTTCATTGCCATTAAGGGCGTCAATCACGACGGGCACGACTTTATCGAAGAGCTTTACTCAAGAGGAGTGAGGGTTTTTCTCGTTGAACGGCTTCCCGCGAACATCGATTTCTACCCCAATGCAGCCTTTATTGTCTGTGAAAACACCGTTGATGCCCTGCAACTGCTGGCAGCATCGAAGAGATCGCGGTTTGAATCAGCCGTGATCGCCGTAACAGGAAGTGCCGGAAAAACAATTGTAAAAGAGTGGCTTGGTGATTTGCTCGGCCGGAAAGCCCCGGTTGTCAGGAGTCCGAGGAGTTACAATTCCCAGATAGGGGTGCCCCTGTCGGTGTGGAAGCTTAATGAGAAATACAGTTACGGGATATTTGAGGCGGGGATCTCCTTTCCGGGTGAGATGGAAAAACTTCAGAAGGTGATCCGGCCCGATATAGGGATTATAACCAACATAGGGGATGCCCACAGTGAGAATTTTGCCGGTTACGAGGCCAAAGCGACTGAAAAGCTGAAGCTCTTCACTGACGCTTCTACAATTGTATTCTGCAGGGATCATTCCATTGTGCGCCGGATGATAATGGCCGACAGCAATCTCAGGACAAAAAACCTGGTCGACTGGTCACTTGAGAATAATGATGCTCAGGTAAGCATCAGACAGATTAAGAAAAAGGGTGGCCATATTGGTCTTGAGATGACTTACGAGGGGCGGACCGAGGATTACATGATACCCTTTACCGACAGGGCTTCAGTAGAGAACGCGATTACCGCGGCCTGTGTATGCCTGGTAGCGGGGATGGATCCTGCCGACATAAGAACAGGCCTGGCCGGGTTGATGTCGGTTGCCATGAGGATGGAGATGAAGAGCGGTATCAATAACTGCCATCTTATAGAGGATTACTATAATTCCGATCCGGGATCGCTTAAAATGGCTCTCGACTTTCTGAGCTCCCAGAATAATACACGGACCACCCTTATCCTTTCCGATTTTGTACAGAGCGGCCGTGAGGAGAAGGAGCTATACTCGGAGGTGGCCCACATGGTCAGGAAGACGGGAATTGATAAATTCATCGGAATAGGGGATGCGCTGATGAGAAACAATTCCTTTTTTGACGAGAGTGCCCGGTTTTATTATTCGACCGCTAATTTTGCCGAGAACTTTAACCCGAAGGAATTCAGAAACGAAGTGATTCTTCTCAAAGGCGCCCGGAAGTTTGAATTTGAGAAGATCGCGAGGCTCCTTGAACAGCAGCAGCACATCACGGTACTCGAAATCAATCTCGATGCCATATCAAACAACATAAATGAATTCCGGAGGTTCCTCAATCCCGGCACCCGCATCATGGCAATGGTCAAGGCTTTTGGCTATGGTTCGGGCTCATCTGAGATAGCGTCACTTCTCGAGTTTCACCGTATAAGCTGCCTGGGAGTTGCCTGTACCGATGAAGGGATAGAGCTGCGCGATGCCGGTGTCAGGATTCCGGTTATTGTTATGAATCCGGATGTCTCCTCGGCTGAGGCAATGATTGACAACAACCTTGAGCCGGAGATTTATAATTTCTCTTCTCTCTCCAGGTTTGGTGACCTCGCGGCCCGTAACGGTCTTCCGGATTATCCCGTTCATCTTAAAATCGACACCGGCATGCATCGTCTGGGGTTCATGGAGGATGAGCTTGCAGAGCTGGCTGCACGTTTAAAGGGGATTACCAGCCTGAAGGTGATGTCGGTTTTTTCGCATCTTGCCGCCAGTGAGGATCCTGCCTATGATCAATTCACTCTCCGTCAGATAGAGCGTTTCAATTCAGCGGCTGACATTATCCGGGAAGCCACCGGCTATCCCTTCCTGAAGCACATTCTCAATACAGCAGGGATAATCAGGTTTCCGCAGTACCAGTTCGACATGGTGAGGCCAGGCTTAGGTATTTACGGCGCCGGTTCATGGGATGGAATAAGCCTTCGTCCGGTGAGCCGCTTCAAGACCAGGATACTCCAGGTAAAGAAAGTGCCGGCGGGAGAACCTGTAGGTTACGGTTGCCGCGACATCTCCGATACCATGCGAATGATAGCCATACTTCCTGTAGGATATGCCGACGGGCTCAGGAGGTCGCTTGGAAACGGAAGGGGCTTACTTTTCATTAAGGGGAAGAGGGTGCCGATAGTCGGGAACATCTGCATGGACATGTGCATGGCTGATGTTACCGGCACCAGCGCCGCGGAGGGAGATGATGCCGAGATATTCGGACCGAATATTCCGATAGCTGAGATTGCCGCCCGTTGCGGAACCATACCCTATGAAGTGCTTACATCCATCCCGTCGAGGGTGAAGAGAGTGTTCTACAGGGAATAAATGCCTATTACTGACCTGATTCACTGATAGCTTCCAGGCCCGGAAGATTTTCAATTATTAACTTCCTTCCTTCGACCCGGATCAGCCCCTCCGAAACAAAAGCGGCGAGAGTCCGTATGGCATTGGAGGTTGTCATGTTTGAGAGATGGGCAATATCCTCCCTCGACAGAAGAGCCCTGATCGTTATACCGTCAGCATCGGTACCGTAGATATCCCTGAGGAGCAGGATCGATTCGGCGATTCTTCCCCTGACATGCTTCTGGGTAAGTGAAATCATCCTGCAATTAGCCAGATCAAGCTCTTTCGAGAACATTTTCATAAGACTGAAAGCCAGTTCTCCGTTTTGCCTGATTATTTTTGACAAAGTGAGCCTTTCAAAAATTACAACAGTGGAGTTCTCAAGAGCAGTCACTGTGAAAGGGAAATGCGCGTCGGAAAAGATAGACCTGTAACACAGGAAGTTCTGAGGTTTTATCAGCCTGACAATCTGCTCCCTGTTCCCGGCTCCGTATTTCGACATACTGGCTTTACCCGAGGCAAGACACATTACACCCCTTGGCCTGCTTTCAGCTTTTATAATGGTCTCACCTTTCCTGAAATCGGCAACCTGATGGTGCTGATCGAGCAATTCCTTGTCGGCATGGCTTATTTCCTTTAATACCGAAGACGGTCCTTCGATGCAGATCTCAATATACGGATCCCTGTATTGCATAATAAAGGAATGTTGAAATTACCTTCAAAGATAATAAACAGAATACAGGAAAAATATAATTAACATTTTTTAACAGATTTACTTACAGATACTTGTGAATCGTATTTGAGTATTTCCCGTAGATGGTCGGATCGAACTTTACCGGTTCTCAGTATTTTGCAACTATAGGCATTTTTCGTCCGTCGCCGAATGCTTTTGACGAGATACGCAGGACGGGAGGGGCCTGGTGCCGTTTGTATTCGTTATAGTTTACAAGTCTGAGCACTTTATCGACCACGGATCTGTCATAATTTTCCAGGACAATCCCGTCAGCCGGTTTATTCAGATCAATATATTGATAAAGGATAGAATCGAGTATGTCGTATTCGGGCAGCGAGTCGGTGTCGAGCTGATCGGGCCTCAGTTCCGCTGAGGGTGGCTTTGTTATTATTTTCTCCGGGATTATTTCCCTTTCGCGGTTTATTTCCCTTGCAAGCCTGTAGACATCTGTTTTATATACATCGCCGATGACTGCAATTCCTCCGGCCATATCGCCGTAGAGTGTCCCGTAACCGACTGCCGCTTCGCTTTTGTTGGAAGTATTGAGCAGGATGGCGCCGAACTTGTTTGCAAAGGCCATCAGCAGGATTGCCCTGATCCTTGCCTGGATATTCTCCTCGGTGACATCAGGCTTGCAATTTCTGAAATATGGCTCCAGGGTTTCAAGGAATGAGCTGAAAGCTTTTTCTATGCTGATAATCTCGTATCCGATACCAAGATTATGAGCCAGTTCAATCGAATCGGAAACGGAATGGTCTGACGAATATCTTGACGGCAGCAGAAGCGCTTTTACATTTTCCGGTCCCAGCGCCTCGCGGGCGAGGCATAATACAACGACGGAATCTATGCCTCCCGATAGTCCTGCAATGCATTTTTTGACTCCTGTTTTCCTGAAGTAGTCTCTTATTCCCGTTACCAGCGCTTTACGAATCAGGGAAAGCGGGTCGTGCCTTATCTCGGGGGAGGGATTTTTCCATGCTGCAAGGTCGTCGAGTGAGAAGCTGAAAACCATTTCCTCGAAGTAGGGGAGCTGGTGATAGATTTTTCCCTCGCCGTTTATTATAAGCGAGGCGCCGTCAAATATCAGTTCGGTATTGGCTCCCGTCTGGTTGACTGTTACAACGGGGATGCCGTGCCTGGCTGCCTTCGACGTGAAGATCTTCTTTCTCGATTCAATCCTGGTGTGTGAAAAGGGGGAGGCCGAAATGTTTATTATCATGTCGGGATTGTAGCTTGCCGGATCATCCATGGGATATCCCGATTTCTCAAACTCATTGTCGAAAGGCTGCACGTCCCGGAGGTCCTCGCCTATAGTCAGGGCGATCTTTATCCCCTTAAATGAAAATATTGAAGAATTAGTTCCGGGTTCGAAGTACCTGTATTCATCAAAGGTATCGCGGGCTGACAGGAGGGCTTTGTTTGTCCTGAACAGGATTTTGCCTTCCGACAGTACGAGAGCCGAATTGTATAGTTTTTTGCCTTCAGGATAGGTGTTGAAGACCGGCGAACCCACGATAGCCGTTATTCCCTTGCAGAACTCTGCTATCTCGCTTACCGCGGCATTGCATTTTTCGATAAAGTCGATTCTGTCGAGAAGGTCGAGCGGCGGGTATCCGGGTATGCACAATTCAGAGAATATGACAAGCTCCGATCCGTCGGCCCTTGCTTTTTCTATAGCATTGCAAATAATAATCTTGTTGTATTCAAAATTACCAATGTGGTAGTTCAGCTGGGCTATGGTAATATTCATAATTCTATGTTATTCCGGCAATCATATACTATGGCTGAGATGCTTCTAAAGTCCCCGCGTGGTGTGGTTGGGGTAATAAACCGCATTGCAGATAGTGTGATTATAAAAACATTTTCAATATCAATAGTATAATTTTCTTCAATCAGAAGTTGATACCAAGGATGAACCTGAACATCTTTTGTGTTGACCGGTCCTTTTCGTTGGCTTCATAGTCCCTGGTAGTGTCGAAAATATTGCTTTCGTATCCCAACCCAAGCACAAGTGATGCATTTCCGTCGATCGAATACTCAGCTCCTCCGATCAGATGGTATCCGGCGTTAAGACTTTTTATTTCACCGCTGGCCCTTTCGCCATCCACACCTATCGATGGGATATCCACTCTTTTGCTTACAGCGACTTTTGGATCGAGGCCGAATTCGGCGAAATAGACAAGGTAGCCGGTTTCGGTGGTCTTGATTTTTGCACCAACCGGGATTGAAAGGTACTGAAGCTTGTAAATAACCGGTTCACCTTCGGGTATGGTGGAAGTATGGTTTGGAAACCTGAAGAAGGAGGAGGTAGAGTTCACCAGTCTTCCGCTGACAGATGAAAATCCCAGTCCGGAAGTGAAATACCAGTTGTCGGTAAGGTGTCTCTCGGCTGTGATGTTTGCTCCGAATCCGGCCCTGACTCCCTTGTTGCTCACGTTATCGACATCGGTACCGAACCATGATATCATGGGTGAGAGATACAGGCCATACCTGTAATCCTGGGCGAGGGCAGCCGGCAAAATAAATGCCGTGAAGAGTGCGATCATGATGGGCTTCATCAATACTGAAGGTCTCTTGAAAGCTGACATGTCTTTTGTAACTTAAGCGTTTGTTAATATGCCTGCAAACTGTTCCGGCTTCAAAATTAGCAAATAATAACGGAACAAACAGATGCCTCAAATATGTTGTTTTTATTTCAAAAGTGTCTATTTTAGCCATATCAACAGAATCCAATGGAAATCAAAAGTAAACTGATAGTGGCTGTTTTGCTTGCAGCATCAACACTCTATTCATGCAAAAGGAATCCGTACAGGGTCAATATCTCGTCGATTAAGGCTGATATTCAAATAGATCGTCTTGAGCGCGACCTTTTCAGCATTAATCCTGAAGACATAGCTGCCCGATTCCCGGAACTCAAGTCGCGATACGGGGATATTCTCGTCCTGTTCAGCCTTGCCGTCAACACCGGGGATATAAACGACACTGCCTATGTCGATTATCTCACGGCTTTCTGCACCGACAAGCAGAACAACGACGTGTACAGGCTGGTTGCTGAAACCTACCCCGATCTTTCCGGTGAGGAGAAGGATCTGGAGATGGCTTTCAGGCATTATCTCCATTATTTTCCCGGGAAAGAAGTTCCGAGGGTATTTACCTGCATCACCGGCTTCAACGCGAGTATTCTGACCTTATCAGGCGAAGCTCTATTGGGAATCAGTCTCGACAAGTATCTCGGGGCCGATTGTGAATATTATCCCGGACTTGGGATATACCAGTATATGGCAGCCAGGATGAGCCGCGAGTACATAGTGCCCGATTGCATGTACGGGTGGGCATCATCAGTCTGGGACATGGAGGCGATGGATTACGAGACCGGCAATGTACTTACCGAAATAATTCACCAGGGCAAGCTCAGGTATTTTATGCGCTGCATGTTGCCTGAGGTGGAGGATGAACTTCTATTTGGTTTCACCCCGGCCCAGATGAATTTCTGCAGGAACAATGAAGCTCAGATGTGGCAGTATCTTGTTGAGAATGACCTGATTTTCAAGACCGATCAGTTCGTGATACGCAAGCTTGTGGGGGAGGCGCCTTTCACGAGTTATTTTACGAATGAGTCGCCGGGCCGGGCAGCAGTATGGATCGGCTTCCGGATAATTGAATCGTACATGCAGAAGAACCGTGGAGCGAATCTTGAGATGCTTATGAACGAGACCGACATCCAGGGCATACTTGAGAAGGCAAGGTATGCTCCGCAGTAGGGGCACGGGGCACAGGGCACAGGGCACGGGGCACGGGGCTCAGGGCACAGGGCTCAGGGCTCAGGGCTCAGGGCTCAGGGCACGGGGCAGGGCACAGGGCACGGGGCTCAGGGCACGGGGCGCAGGGGGCAGGGCACGGGGCTCAGGGCGCAGAGCACGGGGCGCGGGGCGCAGGGCGCAGGGACAGGTCTTGCAGGTCGTGCAAGTCTTGCAGGTCTTGCAAGTCTCTTACAATGAGGCTTTGACCTTAAAGGACACTAAACGCTTAACCCTGAACGCTTTTAATGGCAATTAGCAATTAGCAATTAGCAATTAGCAATTAACAA
>JAAYQC010000216.1 GCA_012519515.1 Bacteroidales bacterium
GAAACAGCCCATATACGATTGTAAGGTCTTTCCAACAATCGACTAATCTATGGTCTCTTTATAGCATTGATTAGTCGATTGTTGGAAAGACCTTACAATCGTATATGGGCTGTTTCAATATGCTTCAGTGTGTTTGAGAGCTTTATGAAAGCACCGCGTTGGAATTATGACATTGTTTTTGTTTCATTGTTGGATCTGGGAATGTGGTCAGCTATTATCTGTACATTGGTGCTATCCTTTTTGTATACTAGATGGATCGTCTATCGAGAAAGACACAAAGAGAAAAAATAAATAAAAGAATTATGATAATGTTCTGGTTGAGAGCGGTTGGAAAATAAATAGCATGGTTTGTTTTACGGAAGCGGTGAATGAGAAACTGGATTGATAGAATCAAGCTACGTATCGCAAAAACCCTGGAGCAGAGGTTTTGGAAACAGTTGTTTACCAATATGTCTACAGCACTATTGGCTGAGGTTGGTGTAACAATTCTTACCTTTGGGATGACTGCAGTTGTTATCAGACGACTTGGCAACACCGCCTATGGCGTCTTTGTTTTGGCACTTGCGTTTGCAACAATGGCAACTAGACTTACCAGTTTTCAAACTTGGCAGGGGGTTATCAAGTTTGGAAGCGAGGCCTTGGTGCGCAGTGATGCGAAGCGCCTTCAATCTATACTTAAGGTTTCCTGGATTATTGACTTTGTGTTCACGGCCTTGGGTATCTTTTTAACCTGGCTGCTGGTTCCGCTGATTGGCAGCCTCATGGAGTGGGATGCGTCACTTATTCAGTATGCCCGGTGGATGTCAATCACACTGGCTCTCAATTTGTCTAATACTCCTACTGGTCTGCTAAGGATCATGGACCGGTTTGCTGTTATTACCTCGTATCGTATCCTGACCAGTGGAATGAAGCTGACTTTGGTTGTCGTCGGGATTTATGTGATGGATTTGGGTATCATAGGTGTTGTTCTTGGACATGTTGCCGGTGAGTTGCTGGGAATTGGGTACCTTTATATCCGCATGGCTTGCATCATTGTAAAGAGTTCCCTTGTTTCTGTCCGGGATATAATGAGCAGCAATATAAGTATGTGCGGCAGAATGTTTTTTCGCTTTTCTTTTTGGGCAAATCTTACCAATATTACAGATGTCCCCTCAAAAGAGTTTGATGCCTTTGTACTCTCTACCATCTCTTATGATGTTGTCGCGGTGTTTAAGGTGTTCAAGCAGATTGGGCAGGTTCTATATAAATTGGTGAACCCGATTTCTCAAGCCATTCTACCGCAGTTTTCAGAACTGGTTGCTCAAAATAAGGGAAAAGAGTGCTACCGAAAAATGGTGACTCTTCGAAATAAGACTCTTTTGCTACTGATCCCTCTGACCCTTGTCTTGTGTGTTGGCTCCTTGATTGTTTTGAACTTTCTTTTTGGCGAGATTTATTTAACTTACTGGTATGTTCTGCTAAGCTTTTTACTGGCGCGTGCCTTTGCCTTAGCTTCGGCATCTATTCATCCTTTATTTGTCGCTTTGAATTATGTGAAAAAGAACGTCGCATTTTCCCTAATCGCCAATTTAGTGTACATGGGATCTGCAGTCATCCTTGTCAGGCAAATCGGCATCATGGGTATAGTTGTCGCTCTGTCCATTGAATATGTACTGATGATTGGTCTTAAAACCTACACGCTGAAGAAGAATTTTGGGGATTAATTCAGACAACGTGAGCAGTGAGCATTATCATAAACGACTAAAGAGCCGCCCGGCTGATTCAATGTGAAGAACAGGGCGGCTTCTTTTGCTGTGCGGCATTAATGGAGTGGCTTCTCGCCTCCCCAATTGTGTTTTGATCGTCGGGCAACGTCAATTACCCGGTGGAGACCCAACACCACCATCCCGTCCATATTATGTCGGAAATACCATGTTCGATTATGACAGATCGTTTTCACATTCACCTTTTGTTCCTTTTTATAGCTAATAAAAAGAGGGCGGCTCTTTTGAGACACCCCCAGCTTACATTGGTCGGAGTGACAAGACTTGAACTTGCGACCTCTTGCACCCCAAGCAAGCACTCTAGCCACCTGAGCTACAC
>JAAYQC010000195.1 GCA_012519515.1 Bacteroidales bacterium
AGTGTTCAGCGTAGTGCTAATTGTTAATTGTTCATTGCTAATTGTTAATTGCCATTAAAGCGTTTAGTGTTCAGCGTTTAGTTCAGCGTAGTGCTAATTGTTAATTGTTCATTGCTAATTGTTAATTGTGATTAAAGCGTTTCTTGATTATTGATTTGTTACTATTTATATATAAAACTACTTGACATGAAATATTCCTACTACCACATTCTGCTTCCGGTGTTGTTAATTGCACTGGGTTCCTGCTCCGGTCCCGGCGACCTGACAGCTATAAAGTCTGATGTCCTGAAAGACAAGATTGCCGGCGGCTGGGCCGGTAAAATGATTGGCGTAAGCTATGGAGCTCCGACCGAATTCAGGGCACAGGGCCGCACCTATGAGGATTCAATCAGCTGGGAAGCCTCCGACATCAGGGGAAGTCTATGGCAGGACGACATTTATGTTCAGCTATCCTTCCTCATGACCATGGACAAATACGGGATGGACGCTCCTTCAAAAAAATTCCAGGAAGCCTTTGCCCTGGCGGGCTTCCCCTTGTGGCACGCCAATATGCAGGCAAGGAAAAACTTCCACGACAGCATCTTCGCCCCTCTCTCGGGCAGACCTGAATATAATATCCATGCTGACGACATCGACTTCCAGATAGAATCGGACTATATCGGCTTCATGTGCCCGGGCATGCCTGCCACCGCCACTGCAACAGCCGACAGGATCGGACGCGTAATGAACTACGGCGATGGCGTTTACGGCGGAATTTTCGTGGCTGCCCTCTATTCCGAAGCCTTTTTTGAATCAAACATCAGAACGCTGGTTGAAAAAGCCCTGCTTTCCATACCCCGCGAGAGTGACTATCACAAGGCTATCAGCGATGTGCTGCTGCTGCACGACCACTATCCTGACGACTGGCGGGCAGCATGGATGCAACTCGAAGGGAAATGGGGAGATGTCGATATCTGCGGCGCCGGTTCACCCTTTAACATCGATGCCAAGCTGAACGGGGCCTATATAGTGATGGGACTGCTTTACGGGGAAGGAGACCCGCTCAAAACTCTTGAAATATCGACCCGGTGCGGACAGGACTCCGACTGCAACCCCTCGAATGCAATGGCAGTGCTGGGCGTGATAAACGGATTCAGCAGACTGCCGGCTGAAATGCAGGAAGGCGTAAAGGCAATCGCCGATTCAACATTTATCCATACTTCATATTCGTTTAACTCTGCAGTCGAATCAACATATAAATATGCCCGGGAACTGGCAGTCAGGTCAGGAGGTAAAATAAAAGGAAAAAGAATCCTTGTAAAAAAGGAGGAACCGGTTTCCCCTGATCTGGAAATATCATTCCCTGATCTGGTCTTTCACAAAAGGATTTCGGTTTTTGACAATGAAGGATGGAAATTCCGCGGGAAATGGAAAGTGCACAAGCCGGAAACAGGACGGACAGGCCGGCCCCGGGGACAGTCGATGGTGTCGGGAAACGCGGGCGATGAACTGACAATCGAATTCTCAGGAAGCGGTATCTCCCTTACAGGCAACTGGTACCGCGACGGCGGCAGGGCCGATGTATTCCTCGACGGCAACTATCACCGGACCATAGATACTTATTACGACTATGCCGGTCAGCAGCATACCGAAAGCATCTGGCATGCAGTAAACCTTGAACCGGGCAATCACACCGTGAAACTGGTAGTTAAAGGCGAAAAACGGGATGAATCGGAAGGAACCAACATTTATGTCGTCTCGGCAACTATCTTCAAAAAGGAAAAGAAAAAGAATGAGACACACAAATTCAGCTTCGAACAATAACTGAAGCGGCACCGGTACTCAATGGATCATTCTCCCATACGGGCCTGCCTCATGCCGAGAGGAATATAATCACTCCTGCCGTAGACATTCTTGAAAGCCGGCCTGATTATCCGTTTTGCCGAAAATGTAAGTTCCTCTATCCTGTGGGTACACCATCCCGAAACTCTTGCTATGGCAAACAGCGGAGTGTAAAGCTCCCTCGCGATTGAAAGGCAGGAGTAGACAAAACCGGAATAGAAATCGACATTTATGCAGAGCGTCTTTACCGACTTCTCTCCCCTGAAAACCCTGAAAACCTCAGGGGCAATTCTTTCCACGAGGGCATAGAGCTCAAACTCATCGAGACGTCCTTTTTCAATTGCCAGTTCCCTGGCTTTCGACTTCAGGATCATTGCCCTCGGATCGGAAATGGTGTAAACGGCATGACCAACTCCGTAAATTTTTCCCGAATAGTCGTTAGCCTGCCTGTTAAGTATCTTCAGCAGGTAATTCTTAAGCTCATCCTCATCCTTCCAGTCCTTCACGTTCAACTTGATATTCTCCATCATTTCAAGAACCTTTAGATTGGCTCCGCCATGCAATGGTCCCTTGAGCGAACCGATGGCCGAGGTCACTGAAGAATAAATATCCGTCTCCGTCGAGCTTGTAACCCTCATCGTGAAAGTGGAATTATTCCCTCCCCCGTGTTCAGCGTGAAGCACCAGCATAAGATCGAGAAGATCGGCCTCGAGCTTTGTGAAAGAGGGAGTCGTTCCCTTGATGAGGTAAAGAAAATTCTCGGCGGTGCTCAGCTCGGGATCGGGATGCCTGATCGACAGGGTTCTCCCCTTGTAAAGATGCCGCATGGCCTGATATGAATAGGCAACAATTGTCGGGAATTTGGCAATCAGGTTCAGCGACTGACGGATCATATTGCTTAGTGAGATATCATCAGGTCTGTCATCAAGAATGTAAAGCCCCAGCACCGACCTGGCTAGAATATTCAAAACATCCTTTCCCTTCATCGACAGGATCATATCCTTGGTGAATTCATCGGGAAGAGCCCTCAGACTGCCCATGTAGGCTGAAAACTCATCCAGCTCCGGCTTTGAAGGCAAATATCCCGTGAGAAGCAGAAAGACAGTCTCATCAAAGCCATGACGGTCCTCTCTCTGAAATCCCGCGACGATGTCTTCCAGGTCAATCCCCCTGTAAAAAAGCTTACCGGGAATGGGTACCACCCTGCCGTTCTCCTTATTGTATCCTACAACATCACCAATATTTGTAAGACCGACAAGAACACCTGTTCCGTCAGCATTTCGCAAACCTCTCTTTACATCCCAACGCTCAAAAAGGTTATTGTCTATATCACATGATTTTATTACAGGTTCCTGAAGTTTTGAAATTATATTGTTATCTCTCATTATTACCGTTTTTTTGATCAGGCTTTAATATTATCAACCAGGGCATCCCCGAATTCCGAGGTCTTCAACAGATGCGCCCCATCCATCAGACGGTGAAAATCGTAGGTGACCTTCCTTTCCATGATGGTTTTTTCAAGGCTTTTGTATATACAGGCTGCAGCTTCTCCCCAGCCGAGATAGTCAAACATAAGTGCACCGGACAGTATTACCGAACCGGGATTGACCTTGTCCTGCCCGGCATACTTCGGCGCCGTGCCGTGTGTCGCTTCAAAAACGGCATGCCCCGTCTCATAGTTAATGTTTCCTCCGGGAGCAATGCCTATACCCCCCACTATTGCCGCGAGCGCATCTGAAATATAATCCCCGTTAAGATTCAGAGTGGCGATGACGGAATATTCCTCTGGCCTTGTAAGTATCTGCTGAAGAAAGGCATCGGCAATAACATCCTTGATTATAACCTTTCCTTCCGATTCAGCCCTGGCCTGCTGCCCGCGGGAACTATGCTCCCATGTAAAGACCGAATCGCCAAACTCCCGTTCAGCAAGGGCATAACCCCATTTCATGAATGCGCCCTCGGTGTATTTCATTATGTTGCCCTTGTGAACAATGGTCACAGAGGGCAGTTTCCTTTCAACTGCAAATTTGATCGCCTGTCTCACAAGGCGTTCCGAACCTTCGAGCGAGACCGGCTTGATGCCTATGGATGAAGTTGCCGGGAAACGGATTGATCTTACTCCCATTTCATCGATGAGAAAATTCCTGAGTTTCTCCGTGGCCTGGTCACCATGCATGTACTCTATGCCGGCATATATATCCTCCGAGTTCTCCCTGAAGATATGCATGTCGACTTTTTCAGGATTTTTTACAGGACTTGGCACTCCTTCGAAATATCTTACCGGGCGGTAGCAAACGTAGAGATCGAGCTCCTGGCGGAGAGCCACGTTAAGCGAACGCATTCCCCCTCCCACAGGCGTGGTTAGCGGCCCCTTTATCCCGACAAGATATTCCCTGAAACTATCAAGGGTCTCCTGGGGAAGCCACTGTCCTGTCTGTTTGAAGGCTTTCTCTCCTGCCAACACTTCCTTCCATTCAATCCTCCTGCTGCCGCCATATGCCTTTTCAACTGCAGCATCAAACACCCTGACTGATGCATTCCATATATCAGGCCCTGTACCGTCACCTTCAATAAAGGGAATAACCGGGTTAACAGGCACTTCAAGTGAACCATTTATAAATCTTATCTTTTGTGGCTTCATATATTAATATCCTAATAATTTCATAATTCTGATAATCAAGTTATTCCTGTAAGTTTAACCCCCTTATCAGATTCAACGCACTTCCTGCCCGGAACCATGCTATCTGATTTTCATTGTAGGAATGAACTGCATCGATGTATTCAAGGCTTTCATCCGAATGATGAATAGTGATCCTGAACCTGCTTCCCGGACTAAAGCTGTCAAATCCTCCGACACTGAACCAGTCGTCCTCACGTATCCTGTCATAGTCAGCTGCATTGGCAAAAGTCAGAGTCAGGACACCCTGTTTTTTCAGGTTCGTCTCATGAATGCGGGCAAATGACTTCACAATTATCAGCCTTACCCCGAAGAACCTGGGCTCCATGGCTGCATGCTCACGCGACGATCCTTCTCCGAAATTTTCTTCTCCTGCCACCACCATTCCCAGATTGTTGTCGCGGTAATGCCCTGCTACCTCAGGCACCGGTCCGTATTCCCTTGTCAGAATGTTAAGTACCGAATTGGCCTTGTTACTGAAGGCATTGACTGCGCCTATCATGTAATTGCCCGATATATTTTCAAGATGTCCCCGGAACCTGAGCCAGGGTCCGGCCATCGATATATGGTCGGTGGTGCATTTGCCCTTAGCCTTGATAAGCAGGGGGATATTCTGAAAATCACTCTCTTCCGGTTCCCTGAAAGGAATCAGCTTCTGAAGCCTTTCAGAGCCGGGAGCTATACTAATCTCTATGCCCTCACGATTGGCCGGGGGAATCCTGTAGCCGGGAGGCGGTTCTGACGTAATAAGCCGCGGAAGTACCCCTGCTTCAGGTTCCGGCAGCCTGATGAAATCCCTGCCTGGATTCATCAGCAAATCGGTCATCGGGTTAAACAAAAGGTTTCCTGCAATCGACAGTGCAGCAACTATCTCAGGTGACGCGACAAAGGCATGAGTGTCGGGATTGCCGTCGGCCCTTCCTGCAAAATTCCTGTTGAAGGAATGTATTATGGAATTGAGCCCTTTGCTCTCTCCCCTGTCCCACTGCCCGATGCACGGACCGCAGGCATTGGCAAAAAGCCTGGCCCCGGCCTTTCTGAATATATCCAACAAACCGGCTTCCTCCGCTATCCTCCTAACTCTCTCCGAACCGGGTATTATTATGAATTCCGATTTCAGCTTCAGCTTATTACGAAGTGCATATTCTATCACTGAAGCAGCCCTCGACAGATCCTCTAAGGATGAATTCGTGCATGAACCGATCAGGCCGGAACTTAACCTCAGAGGCCAGCCGTTACCGGCAGCTTCTTCTTTCATCCGCGATACCGGGATTGCCCGGTCAGGACTGAAAGGACCGTTAATATGAGGCTCAAGCGCCGACAGGTCAATCTCTATAAGCTGATCGTAATATTTTTCAGGTTGATCAAATACCTCAGGATCAGCTGTCAGATGCAGCCTGTTGGCCTCTGCCATTTCAAGCACTTCCTTCCTTCCCGTGGATTCAAGATACCCGGCCATTGAATCATCAAACCCGAATACTGAACAGGTGGCCCCGGTTTCGGCTCCCATGTTGCAGATGCTTGCCTTTCCGGTGCATGACAATGATTCGGCTCCTTCGCCGAAATACTCGATAACCGAACCTGTTCCTCCCTTCACTGTCAGCATTCCCGCTAACCGTAAAATGACATCCTTCGGTGAAGCCCATCCGCTGAGCCTTCCGCTCAGCTTCACACCTATTATGCCGGGAAACTTCAGCTCCCATCCCATCCCTGTCATAACATCAACTGCATCGGCGCCGCCGACACCCGGAGCTATCATCCCGAGCCCGCCTGCCGTGGGAGTGTGTGAATCGGTCCCTATCATAAGACCACCCGGGAATGCATAATTCTCAAGCACAACCTGATGAATAATACCGGCCCCCGGCTCCCAGAAACCAATGTTGTACCTGGCTGAAACAGAACGGAGAAAATCGTAAACCTCCCGGTTTTCCCCGAGAGCTTTGCCGAGATCCTCCCCGGCACCTATCCTTCCTGTAATAAGATGGTCGCAGTGAACCGAGGCGGGAACTTCCGACCGGTCTTTCCCGGTCACCATGAACTGCAGCAGGGCCATCTGGGCCGTGGCATCCTGCATTGCCAGCCTGTCGGGCCTGAACAGCGCGTAGTCAGTTTTCCTTTTGATGGCTGACACCCTCGACAGGTCGCTAAGATGATTGAACAATATCTTTTCCGTAAGGGTAAGCGGACGGCCTGCTGCCTTCCCCACCTTTTCCATCCTCGCGGGAAGCGACCGGTAAAAAGCCTTAATTATATCTAAATCAAGAACCATGATTCAATAATTCCTTTTACGGTTTCCTCACATGACCTTCCCCGCGTATTATCCACTTGTAGGTTGTCAGCTCCCGTAAAGCCATAGGCCCCCGGGCATGAAGCTTCTGTGTTGATATTCCTATCTCTGCACCGAGCCCGAATTCACCTCCGTCGGTAAAGGCGGTGGATGCATTTGAATAAACGGATGAAGCGTCAACCTGCCTGAAAAACACACTGGTCCTCCCGCTGTCTTCCGAAATGATCGCTTCGCTGTGCCTTGAGCCGTACTTCTCAATATGCTCAAGGGCACCTTCAATATCCCGGACCGTCTTAACGGACATCCTCAGTGAAAGAAATTCCGTCCCGAACGATTCCTCAGTTGCATGCCTGAGCAGTTCCGGAGGATAATTCCCCTTAAGGGCTTCATAGGCCCTGTTGTCGGCAAAGACTTCAACACCCGAGTCTCCACACAACTCTGTAATGTAGGGCAGATCTGCCAGACGGCTTTCATGAATTATCAGGCAGTCGAGGGCATTGCAAACGCTAACCCTCCTGGTCTTGGCGTTGTGAATTATCTTACGTCCCTTCTCACGATCGCCGTATTCATCAAAATAGGTGTGGCAGATACCGGCGCCGGTCTCAATGACAGGAATTTCCGAATTAGCCCTGACAAAATCGATCAGACTCCTGCTTCCCCTGGGAATTATGAGGTCAACATACTCCCGGGCCTTGAGAAGCATGGACGTCTCCTCGCGGCCGGGGGGAAGAAGCGTCAGTATATCCTGACTTACATCGAATTCGGCAAGCACATCCTTTATAAGCTGAACTATTGCCAGGTTTGAATTTATTGCATCACTCCCGCCCTTAAGGATACATACATTTCCCGATTTCAGGCAAAGTGAGAAAACATCAAAGGTCACATTCGGCCTGGCCTCATAAATTATACCGATCACACCGAAAGGCACGGAAATCCTGCTGATCGCGAGTCCGTCAGGCCTGGTATATTCTGAAAGCACCTGTCCGAGAGGAGATTCCATCCCGGCTACTTTAAGAATATCCGATGAAATTGCCCGTAACCTGTCCTCGCTAAGCATAAGCCTGTCGTACAGGGGATTACTCTTATCCATAAGGGCCAGGTCCCGTGCATTCTCCGAAAGAATGAATTCCATCCTGTTTACCGTTTCTTCAGAAACCCTTTCAAGAATACGGTCGATGGTTTCCGGTCCGAGAACGTTAAGTGACTTCCTCGCGGCCGATGCGTCAACAAGTATTTTTTCTATTCCGCTCATATGCTTTTTTCTTATAGTCAGGAATTAAATCCATTCTTCATTTCTTCATTCAAAACCAGATAGTGGTAATGTATAAAAGGTCTGGGAAGCCGGGTACCGGTACTTTGCTCCGCCTTTCGCGAGTCGTAGGCTGCTTTTCCAAGCCCTATACTGTTTCCTTCCTCATCGATTATTCTCACGATGTCGCCTTTCTCAAAATAACCTTCAACACCGGTTATGCCGACCATGAGGAGACTTGAAGCCCTGTCGGAGAGAAGGGCTTCCTTAGCGCCCTGGTTTATAACTACAGCGCCGCGGGCAAAGGTATCGGAATGATAAAGCCACTTTTTCACGCTCTTCGGCCGGCCCTGGCGCCTCCTGATTCTTGTAAAGGGAACATCCCTGCCCCTGAGAATATCGAGAACGATTGAATCGCGGTTACCGTTGGCTATGAAAACATCAATGCCCTCGGACGCGATTTTCCTGGCGGTTGCATACTTCGTCAGCATGCCTCCCCTGCCAAAACCCGATTTGGATGTTGTAATGAACTGCTCAGGACTGGCTGAGTCGTGGCTTACCTCCCTGATCACCTCCGCGCCGGCAGTACCCGGAATGCCATTGTAAATCCCGTCGACGTTAGAAAGCAGGAAAAGCGCCTCACTGTCCATCATCGAGGCAATCATGCCCGAGAGCTCATCGTTGTCGGTGAACATCAGCTCATTTATCGCAACTGTATCATTCTCATTCACAACCGGAAGTACTTTATTCTCGAGCATTGCCGAAATGCAGTTCTTCATATTAAGGTAATGGCGCCTGTCACTGAACTCTTCCTTGGTTGCCAAAACCTGCCCGGCAATAATATTGTATTTTTCAAACAGGAACTGGTATGTCGACATAAGTTTAACCTGACCAATGGCAGCCCATATCTGTTTCGCGGATACAATGTTTGTCCTCTTTGAAGGAAGCACCGAACCTCTTCCTGCCGCCACAGCCCCCGATGAGATGAGGATCACCTCCAAACCCTGCTTCGACAGCACTGAAATATCCTCCACTATCCTTAACATCCTGCCCACATTTAGTGAACCGTCTTCACGAGTAATCACATTGCTCCCTACCTTGATTGCAATCTTCCGGTATTTCCAGTCATTAGTTTTCAATTTGATACTTTTTTGTGCCTTTCAAAAAAATTTGTGCGCAAAATTAATGGTTTAAGTTGAAAATAAAAAGTTGAATGAGTAAAGATCGGAGTTCAAGGGCTTAAGTGTTTAGTGTTAAGCGTTTAGTGTTCAGCGTTTAGTGTTCAGCGTTTAGTGTTCAGCGTTTAGTGTTCAGTGTTTAGTGTTCAGTGTTCAGCGTTTAGTGTTCAGCGTTTAGTGTTCAGTGTTTAGTGTTCAGTGTTAAGTGTTCAGTGTTAAGTGTTAAGCGTTTAGTGTTTAGTGTTCAGCGTTTCATGGAAAGCATTGAAAGAAGTAAGAAAAAATTTGGAAATGTCATTTTTTTCGTAACTTGCCTGGTGATAGTCAGTATGCTATATTTCTGATAGTTGTTTATTTTTTTAAGGAGTTCGAATAAATGAAACCTGTAAAAAAAATAACACGGTCATGAAAAGAATGATTTACCCGGCATTATTTATGTCTGCACCTCACTTTTGCTTTTCACGGGAAAAAGCAGGAGGACAGGTTATACTTAAAGACAAAACCGGCATAACACG
>JAAYQC010000196.1 GCA_012519515.1 Bacteroidales bacterium
ATTAATATAAAGTGAATCAGAAATGTTTAAATTCTTGTTTCAATGTCAAATATAATATTAATTTAATTTTTTTAAAAACGGAAGCATTATTTTAGCGTGGAAAAGACTATTTTATCTATTTAAATAGTAATTATATCGACAAAATAGCTTATTTGGTCGACTAATAATGCCATTATATCTTTTTGTCCATATTTTGCCTCTTTCGTTTCAGTCAAAGGAAGATCTGTCTGATAAGACTGCCATTTTCAGAATAATGCCGTCCTTTTTGAAAACTGAAGCTAAAGTACTAAATTGCATACCTCCGTTTAAGCGGGTAAAAACAAAAGAAATATGGACAGGAAAGAATCATTTGCGGCGCACATTAAAAGCGGTTATGCCTGTAAGGGCGACTCGATAATTATTGGGGGAGCAATGCTTGATGGTGTTCCCCTGGGAGGCGAAGCCCTTGTTAGGGTACCCCTGAAGACAATGAACAGGCACGGGCTTATTGCCGGTGCGACTGGAACAGGAAAGACAAAAACGCTTCAGGTTGTTTCGGAGCAACTTTCTGAAAAGGGGGTTCCGGTACTTCTGATGGATGTCAAGGGCGATCTCAGCGGACTGGCAAAACCGGGAGAGGAAAAGCCTTTTATCACTGAAAGGATGGCAAAGATCGGGCTTCCTTTTGAATCGAAGGGTTATCCTGTGGAACTGATGTCCATATCACGTCAGAACGGGGTAAGGTTGAGGGCGACCATATCGGAATTCGGACCGGTGCTTCTTTCGAGGATACTCGATCTGAATGACACGCAGGGAGGGGTGCTGTCAGTTGTTTTCAAGTACTGTGACGACCATCAAATGCCTTTGCTCGATCTGAAGGACCTGAAGAAGGTGCTTCAGTATGTGACCGAAGAGGGCAAGGCTGAAATAGAGAAGGAATACGGAAAGATTTCTGCCACGTCGACAGGGGTGATTCTCAGGAAGCTTCTGGAGCTTGAGCAGCAGGATGCGGATCTCTTCTTCGGCGAGGAGTCATTTGATATTGCAGATCTGATGAGGAAGGATAAGGATGGGAGGGGCTATGTCAATATCCTAAGGCTTACCGATATTCAGGACAAGCCCAAGCTTTTTTCAACATTCATGCTTTGTCTTTTGGCTGAGGTTTACGGTGAGATGCCGGAAAGGGGAGATCTTGACAAGCCCGAACTGGTTATTTTCATTGATGAGGCCCATCTTATATTCAAGGAAGCCAGCAAGACGCTTCTTACCCAGATTGAGACCATAGTAAAGCTTATCCGTTCGAAAGGTATCGGAGTGTTTTTTGTAACCCAGAATCCGATGGATGTGCCTAAAGAAGTTCTCTCGCAGCTCGGGCTCAAGATTCAGCATGCCCTGAGGGCTTTTACAGCCGTCGACAGGCAGGCTATCAAGCTTACAGCAGAAAACTTCCCAATATCCGATTTCTATAAAACTGACGAGGTACTTACATCGCTTGGAACGGGGGAAGCCCTGGTGACAGCGCTGAATGAAAAAGGCATTCCGACTCCGCTGGCGGTTACGATGGTAAGGGCACCCCAGAGCAGGATGGATATTCTGAGTCCGGAAGAGATAGATTCGATAAACAGGTCGTCAAATCTGGTCAGCAAGTACAACCAGGTTATTGACAGGGAAAGCGCGTATGAAATGCTGAATGCCAAGATTGAAAAGGCCGGCAGGTTGGCGGAGGAAGAAGCAGCCCGCAAGCAGCAGGAAGCAGCCCGCAGGCAGCCGGAAAGGGCCGGGCGGACAACTACCCGCAGGCGGACAGGAGTTCATCCGGTTGTCAAGGTGCTTACAAGCGCTACCTTTATCAGGGGAGTATTTGGAGTTATGAATAAGGTTATCAAGTAGAATATCCGCTGCATTATCCCGATCGTGCAGTTGCTGCAACTGTCAGTCCCTGACGGCAATGCTGTCGACAATATATCTGGAGTCGCCCCTCCATGGCACAGCTCCCTTTTTCTCGATATAGTGCACTATCACGTTACGGCCCTGGAGAGTGTCAAAACTCATGTTCATATCTTTTTCAAGGACCGAGAAAGTAAACTTTTCGGATGCGATAGTCACATTTGCCGTACTTGAGACACTGCTCAGAATAAGTTCTCCTTCATATGTTTTGAAGAAAATTCCCTTGTTCGAGAATTTCTGGAGCAATCCGGCGCGGTATCCTTCGCTGTAGGTGAAGAAATACTTGAAGTAAATGAAAACGGCAAGGAGAACAAATATTATCCCCAGTATCCAGTTAAAAATCCTCTTCGTTTTTTTCACTACTGCTGTCCATCTGGAAGCTTGTTTCTGTGTCGTTTCTGCAGTCATTTCTTAATAATGTTAGGCCGTTAAACAGCTATAATTTCGGTTCTGGAAAAACAAATTAAAATTAAGTTTTTTCCGTGAAACTTGTCCTAAGCCCGTGAAAGTTTTCAAACTATTGTTACACAGCATTAGGAACCTCGCCGGCAATACTGATTTTGTCATCAAACATGATGGGCAAATCAATCATAAGGAATTTTTCCGCTCATACGAACATCAGGAGGCTCAGGGCCATCACCAGCATTCCTGCCACAAGGCCGCCGATGGCGATATGATGTTCGCCGTATTCTTCGGCGGTGGGCAGCAGTTCATCGAGTGAAATATATATCATTATACCCGCGACTGCCGCGAATATCACGCCAAAAGTAGCCTCGCTGAAAAAAGGCCGAAGTATGAAGAATCCGATAATTGCCCCGACCGGTTCAGCCAGGCCGGAGAGAAAAGAGAGCCAGAAAGCTTTTCTTTTGCTTTTAGTTGCATAATAGACAGGAACGGATACAGCCACTCCTTCGGGGATGTTGTGGATGGCCACCGCGACGGCTATGCTTATCCCCAGGGTTGGGTCGGAGAGGGCTGCCAGGAAGGTTGCAAGTCCTTCGGGGAAGTTATGAACGGCAATGGCAAGAGCTGAAAACAAGCCCATTCTCATCAGTTTGCTATCGGTATTCTTATCCACCGCTTTGCCGTTTGCAAATTTTTTTATTTCGTGAGGGTTTTCGTATGATGGGATCAGTCTGTCGATCAGCGCTATAAGTGCAATGCCCGAAAAGAAGGAAACGACGGTGTACCAGTATCCCGTTTTTTCCCCGAAAGAGATAACCAGGGAATCCTTTGCTTTAGCGAAGATATCGACCAGGGATACGTAGATCATTACTCCTGCAGAAAAGCCAAGGGCTCCGGCCAGGAATTTGGGATTGAACTTTTTCGACATGAATGACATCAGGCTGCCCACTCCGGTCGAAAGGCCGGCGAAAACGGTTAATCCAAGGGCAAACAGGAAGTTGTCCGTGTTCATATCAGGAGATGTTAGTGAAAGTCTTACCGTATCAATGTGCAGTACGGGTTTTCAAAAATAGCTTTTTCCCGAATCTGGTGATGAACCATATTATCAGAATTATTTCCTAAAGATATTGCAGATTAATTAATTTGGGGCGGCTTGTACATCCTGATATTGATATTTTTTCTAATTTTAAGCAGCGATCACTAATTGATGGCTTATCTAAAATTGAAATCATATCTAATACTTAAATCAAATGGAAGAAAATAAGAATCCGGAACCGGTTGAACCTAAAAAGGAAGGACTGCTAGACAAGGCGAAGAAGCTGCTTGACAAAGCCGATGACTTTATCGATGACAAGGTGGAAGACGTAAAACAAACCCAGGCTTTTAAAAAGGTTAAGGAGACCTATGATAAAGCCGAGGATTTTATTGAGGACAAGATTGAGGACATAAAGGAGAGCGGTGTGAAGCAAAAGCTGGAAGCCTTTGCCGACAAGGTGGAAGACAAGACTGAGGATGCAGTTACAAAACTGAAGGAATTCGGTAAGAAGACTGCTGAAAAGACGGCCGATAAGCTCGAGGATATTGCTGAGAACATCAAGAAAAAGAGCGCCGAGGGGGAACAACAGGAGAATACCTGATAAGGCGTTTAAATAAAAAGGGGGACAGGCGCCCCCTTTTTATTTTATTTCCCTGATCTCCTTATCAGGGGAGCGGCGGAATCACAAGCACCTGTCCCGGATAAATGAGATCGGGATCCTTGAGCATAGGTTTGTTTGCCTCGAATATTATATTGTATTTTTTGGCATCGCCGTAAACCTCTTTTGCAATTTTGGAGAGATAATCACCTTTTTTGACAGTGTAATACTGTTTTTCCGGAGGGGGAGGAGCTACAGCCGGGGGATTCTTAACAACCAGCCAGTCATCGACCTTGGCTATCCCTTCAATATTGCCAGCGGTAACAATAACCTTATTCCTGTTATCAATGGTATCAATGCTTCCCATGAGGATTACCTTGTCATCATCGACCTTTACCTTGATATCGCTGGTGTCGAATCCAAACTTCCTGATATGAGAAAGGATCAGATCAGCTTTTTCCTGTTCTTTTTTTTCCTCCGATTTAAAGATTTTATCTCCTGCATTTTTAATGAACGAAATAAGTCCCATAAATTTTAATTTTAGATTAATAATTCAGATTTATTTGTGATTTGGTTTAACAGCGTTGGCAGCTGCATCTTCCCGGCTTTACCCGGAAGACGGTATAATCTCAATAACTTTTAGTACAGCCATAACTTTTATTTTTTATAACACAATGAATAATAATCAAATAACAGCATCGGGTAAATTGAAGATCCCGTTCATGAACTGATAGTAATTTAGTGTTTTTTTTAAAACAAACAATTTCTAATTTTGCGGCAGGTTCAACAGATGCTTCTTTTTACGAATCATCAGAAAGACAGTTCTATGTTTAATTAAACTACCGTTAATGAAACCCACATGTATTGCATACACAAACAAGTATGACTATAATTTTCAAACATGTGGGTTCCCTCGCTTATCGGGGCAGGCTATCATACCATTAAAATCAAAATTATATTATTATGAAAACATTGAAAAACCTGATAATTATTATTCTGAGTGCAGTCCTGATCTTACAGGGATGTGCATCGATGAACAAGACGCAGAAAGGTGCGGTTATTGGAACTGCAACGGGGACAGCTATGGGTGCAGTAATAGGCCATGCATCGGGTAATACCGCCCTTGGTGCCATAATAGGGGCAGCTGTCGGTGGTACAGCAGGCGCCATTATTGGACATCAGATGGATAAGCAGGCCGAGGAAATCAAGGAGAAAGTCCCGGAAGCAAAAGTAGAGCGTGTTGGAGAAGGGATAGTCGTGGAACTGAGCAGCCAGATTCTTTTCGGTTTTGATCAGGCGGACCTGTCAACCGAGGCAAAATCAAATCTCGATCAGCTGGTAAAGGTGTTGAATGAATATCCCGACACCGATATTGAATTGCAGGGTCATACCGACAGCAGGGGTTCGGAAGCATACAACCAGACTTTGTCGGAGAGAAGGGCAGGTGCCGTTTCATCTTATCTTGCCTCCAGGGGGATAAACAACACAAGGCTGAGCACAAAGGGTTTTGGGGAGACAATGCCGAAATATGACAATGACAGTGAGGAAGGAAGGGCTCAGAACAGGAGGGTTGAATTCCTTATCACTGCCAATGAGAAAATGATTGAGCAAGCCAAAGAAGAAGCTGCCAGGTAATTTGACAATGCTTATTTAATGCAGACAAGACTATTTGCAGTCATTTTTATTCTTAGTATTCTGTTTCCTGCCGCATTGGGGCAGAAGAGGAAATTGAAAACTGATACGGGTCCGGGATTCGGCGTTTTGGCAGGCGGCGGGGTTCAGACTTTTATAGGTAAGAACTACTGGGGCGACAAACTTGACAACAATTTTAATCCGGCACTTCATGCAGGTGCAAACCTTATTTTGCCTGTTTTCGGGGATTTCTGGGTCCAGTCGGGGATCAATTTCAGCCTGAAGGGTTCAAGACAGCACATCGTTATCGACGACATAAGCAAAACTACCAATCTGGCCTATGTGGAAGTGCCTTTGTTCGTTCTGTTCAGGCCTCAGGCAGGAGAAGGGTATATTCTTTTGGGGGCAGGACCCTATGGGGCCTATGGACTTTTTGGTAAAGAACGTACAAAAGTCGGCCCGGTAACGACCGAACTCAATATAAAGTTCAGGGATAATGCCACAGATCAGCCGGCAAGCTATGTTTATTACAGAGGGCTGGATGCCGGGGCAGGAGCTTTGATAGGCTACGAAATGTACAATGGGCTTTTTGCCCATCTTAACGGACAGTTGGGGTTGATGAAACTCAACCCCGATTACAGTTTGCCCAACGATCAGACATCTAAAAAGAACCTGGGATTCAGTTTGTCCGCGGGCTTCAGGTTCTGATACGGAATTCTTTTATCTGATATTCAATCAGCGTTGCCGGTGACACCCCACTCGCGGTTGGGCTTGTTGCCCATTTCCAGGATCAGCGTTCCTCCCCCGGCAATATCCTTATGGTCCAGTACTGTTCCGGTCAGTTCCCTGCCGTTGAGTGTTGCCGATTGGATGTACTTGTTTTCAATGCTGTTGTTTCGTGCTATTACGGTAAAAGTTTTTCCGTTATTAAGCCGGATGGTAATTTTACTGAACAGGGGGCTTCCTATCTGGTATTCAGGCAGCCCTGGTGTTATTGGGTAAAATCCCATTGCAGAGAAAACATAGAAGGCCGACAATCCGCCACCGTCCTCATCTCCTGCTACTCCCATCAGGTCGTCCCTGAACCAGGTGTTCATAAGCATTCTTACCCGTTTTTGTGTTTTCCAGGGTTTGCCAGCAAGGTTATACAGGTATGCTATGTGCATCGACGGTTCATTTCCCATAACGAACTGTCCGACGTTCCCGGTGGCATCCGGGAGCGTGGCGTAATACTGCCATTTTGATTTGCCGAGGCTCTCTGTAAAGAGCCGGTCGAGTTTATGGTCGAAAGCTTCTTTTCCTCCCATCATCGAAATCAGGTCATCAAACGCGTGGTAAGGCTGCCAGATGTATGTCCAGCCGTTATTTTCGTCATAATAATCACGGGCTCCCAGTCCGCCGTCGTAGCGGTAATCGAAAGGTTCTATCCAGTTGCCGAAGCTGTCCTTCGGATGGTAGAATCCGGTTTCCTTGTTGAAGAGTGTCCTGTAGTTAAGGCTTCTTTTTATAAAGAAATTGTAATCTTCCTCCTTTCCGAGTTCCCTTGCCATCTGTGCCATACACCAGTCGTCGTAGCAGGTTGCGAGGGTTACTGCCACCGACTGCCGCTTTTCGAATGAATGCACTTTCATGCAGGTTTCCTCTTCGTCTTTACGGAGGCCGGGGAAAAATCCCCTGCGATCGTAAAATTCATCCAGCCAGGTGGCACTGTCCTTTATCCAGGGCAGTTTTGTTTCATACAGGATGGTGTTTTTCAGATGTTCATAGGCTTCTTCGAGGTCAAAGCCGCGGATACCCTTGTTCCATGCATCCAGGAAGACAGCCGCGGAATGATTACCGTTCATAGCGTGATTGTCTCCGGTAACAGTGGGGAATGTCGGCATCCAGCCCGACTGCCTTGCCATTCGTATGTATGAAGTCAGTTTCTCATCCTGTTTGCCCGGGTTCAGGATAAGCTGCAGAGGGTGAAGTGCAAGGTAGGTATCCCACACCCAGTCGTCGGTGAAGAAAGCAGTGTCGTTAGCTGATTCGGTACGATCGCTCCAGACACTGAAATACTGTCCGTCTTCCGTAATATCGATCATCCTTTCGAAGCACCGGTACAGGGAGGTATAGAACACTCTTTTTTGTTGTTCAGTCCCTCCTTCAATGCTGACGGATGACAGTACCGAATTCCATTTATCCCTGGCAGCCGATGATACTTCC
>JAAYQC010000197.1 GCA_012519515.1 Bacteroidales bacterium
AGATCTAAACCTTCGGCAAGGAAATTGTTAATATGTTGTAACAGGCTGTTAGTCAAAAAAGGATTTATTGATTTATTTAGTACTGTTTTTTTAAATATCTTTCAGCCTGAATTCGGATTATGGTGTTAATTATTTAACATTGTTTCGATTAGGAATATGTAAACTGGCCGGTGCAATACTTGGTTTCCTGTTAATGTCGGTTCAATCGGGCGCTCAGACAGGAAATAAATTTATTTACCGGTTTAGCGGCAATTTGCAGGACAAGCCTGTAATTGCCGGTGAGGGTAGCATTGTCATCAATTACAGCCTTCCGGAACTCTCCATCGACAACATAACAAATGACAATGGCATCTTTTACCGGCTTTCCGCCCCGGGCCATTCAAAAACAGCTGACCCGGGGAAACCTGAACTGCCGGTATTCAGCCGTCTTGTTTCAATTCCCTCCGGAACCGGATACAAAATCAGGATATCGGATGTGATCTCAACCAGTATCGCTCCATCCGGAAGAAATATAAAAGGCAGGCTCTTCCCCGCGCAACCGGGTGAGATCAAGCAGGACCTGCCCGGAAAACCTGATTTTGTCATCGACCGGAAATTATATTCCTCCAGGGGAGTTATTGGAAATGATACTGTAAGGATTGAAACACTGGGACGTTTGAGGGGAAAGGATCTTTCAACGCTTGTCATCTCGCCCGTCAGGTATAATCCCTCATCAAATTCACTTGAGGTAATAACTTCAATGAAAATTGAGATCACCTACCCGGGTGGCATCTTTTCTCATGCAAAATCATCAGGCGGCGGAGAATCGCCCCTGTTTGCCTTTACTTTTGGAAAGGGTGTCCTGAATTATTACCCTGATGAGATCATCAACGATTACTCTGACCAGCCAGTTGAAATGATAATTGTAACAGACACCTCCTACCGGAAAGTACTGGAGCCCTTTTTCCGCTGGAAACGGCAAAAGGGATTCAGACTCAATGTACTTTATTACGGTGAAGGTCTGGCAGGAAGCCATTTCTCCGAGCTGAAGAAATCAATAGCAGAAATTTACAATGCATCAAAGGCTGAAGGTCATCCGCCGGAATACCTTCTTATAATAGGCGATGTAACTAAAGTCCCTTATTACGGAACCGGGAATGTCACGGATATGTACTATGGAGAATTCGACGGACATGGTGCTTTCCTTCCCGATATGTATATAGGGAGGATACCGGCGAAGGACACTGCTTCGGCAAGGACTGTCGCGGAAAAAATCATTCAGTATGAAAAGCACATGTTTGCCGATACAAACCGGTTTCAGTCAAATGCACTAGCCCTGGCAGGAAAGGATGCCTCTTACGAAAGCTATATGAACGGTCAGGTCAGGTATGCTGTTGACAATTATCTTACCGCCGCCAACCGTATCAATGAATATCATTTCTACTATCCCGACGGATTCACAAAAAAAGATTCGGTGATGAAGCTTATTTCGGAGGGATTATCCTTTATCAACTATTCCGGCCACGGTTCTTCGGCAGGCTGGCTGCATATCGACATCAAATCGCCCGATATAAAGAAACTCAGCAACGCGAACATGTATCCCTTTATAATAAGCAATGCATGCCGCACGGCTCAGTTCAACGACACGGCATCGTTCGGCAACAAAATGCTGGTATCCAGGAACAAGGGAGCTATCGGTTTCATAGGTTGCACAAATGATTCGTACTGGGACGAGGATTTTACCTGGGCAATCGGACCGGGTACCCCGAACGAGAATCCAAAGTACAGCGATACGGGTCTCGGCGCACTCGACAGGTTGTTCCACACCCATGGAGAACTTCCTTCAGACTGGTATGTCAGCATGGGTCAGATCAATTATGCCGGAAATCTTGCCGTCAGTTCAACATCATCTCTTAAAAAGAAATACTACTGGGAAACCTATGCCGTGCTTGGCGACCCGAGCCTGATGCCGGTGATCGGCACTCCCCAAAATTTCAATATTTCACTGCCCGACACCCTGCCCAGGGGCATCACATCATGGTCGCTCACTGCCGATCCGTTTTCCTATGTTGCCATTTCTGATTTTGAAAACCTGTGGGATGCATCACATGCCAGTCCGTCAGGCGCAGTAACACTTGACATACCTGCATTTTCGGGCGATTCATGCCTGCTGGTAATAACCGGCCAGAACCGGATACCTGTCATAAAAACCATCTACTTTGCCAACAGCACCAGGGGCTATATCAACCTGTCATCCTCAGAGATAAACGATTCCGAAGAGAATAATAACAAACTTGCCGATTTCGGAGAGAGTTTCTGGCTCAAACTGAAAATAGCCAACCTGGGACAGACAGGGATATCAGATCTTACCGCATCAATATCATCCGATTCCGAATGGATTACCATAAACAACAGTACTGCCCTGATCCCTTCAATACCCGGAAGATCTGAAATCACTCTCGACAATGCCCTTCAGCTCACTCTCGACGAGAACGTTCCCGACCAGGGAATCGTTACAATCGACCTCAGCCTCAAGGACAACCTGACTGAAAAGAAGTACAAAATTGACATAAGGGTCCATGCACCAAGACTTGAGATTATTAATTGCATAGTCAACGATGCCCTTCATGGGAATAACAACGCGGCGGCTGAACCAGGAGAGAGCTTCAACCTGGTATTCCAGGTAAGAAACCTCGGATCCAGCAGCACTTCCGGGCAGTTCTACATTAATCCGCAGGGAGAAAAACTGGAGATCATCGATCCCGATATTAAATCAGGCACCCTGCAATTCGGTAGTATATCGGAAATTCCGGTGGCGGCAAAGCTTGCCGAATCAGCCCGGCATGGTGAGCATATCTCGCTGCGATCGGTTCTTGATTGTTCTCCCTTTATAGTTAACAAGGATTTCACAATCAGAGTGGGAAAAGTAAGGGAGAACTTTGAGTCATCATCATTCAGGAGCTATCCCTGGATCAACCTCAGCGAAAAACCATGGGTTGTCACCCAGACAAACGCGTTCGACGGAGTTATTTCAGCAAGGTCGGGTCTCATAAGCCACAACAATGCCTCAAGGCTCATTATGAGAACCGAATTCCCGGAACCCGACACAGTGAAGTTTTTCGTCGAAGTGTCGTCGGAACTCAATTACGACTATTTCCTGTTCCTTGTAAACGGAAATGAAATAGTAAGAAAATCGGGCGAAACAGGATGGGAAGAGATCACTGCCCCTGTTGAAGCCGGGCTGAATGTACTCGAATGGACATATAGGAAGGATAACTCTGTTTCCCAGGGAGGAGATGCTGCATGGATCGACCTTATTGACTTCTCACAAACATCAGTTGTGAAATATATCAGCAGGGACCTGGAAGTGGCAAGGATTGTAAGCCCCGTTCAGAAAGATGTTTACGGCCAGGAAATTATCGCGGTGAATGTACTTAACATGGGAAGAGATACCATCAACGGGTTTTCCCTTGCATATTCGGTTAATAACAGACAGCCGGTAATCCAGCATTTCAACGAGAAAATTGCACCCTTCCAGGATTCATTGACCGTCGAATTTGAAAGAAGGGCCGACCTTGATCTCAGCGGCACATACGACATTGTTGTGTACGGTCTCGGCAATAATGATGAGTACCTGATGAATGACACTCTGAAAGTCAGCCTGGTGAACACGGATGTGAATGAGTCGGCAAAGGTGTTCCCAAATCCTTTCTCCGACCGGATTAACATAATTATTAATTCGAGGACCGACAGGGCTGTCAGGGTCAAACTTACCACCACCACGGGCGAACAGGTCATTTCATTGAGAGAACCCATTACTGCCGGAGAAAACCAGATCAGCCTTAATACTTCTAACATTGGTCCCGGAATGTATATCTTAAGCATCAGCGAACCCGGCATTCCCAGGGCTTACTCCCTGGTAAAAATAAAACGCTGAACATCATAACCTGCACAGATACGGCATATTAGCCTTTCCGGAAGCGATGATGAAACACAAAGGAAGAGTTCAGGGAAATATCCTCATAAAAATTCTAAATCCTTAGTTGACTGAAGCTCCAGTGGCGGGTTTCATTCGAATACTTATATAAAAAACAGACAGGGATACCTCCGAGGGTATCCCTGTCCTCTTTCAAAAAATGAAAACACTGTGAAGAACTACAGCTCCTTGATTTTAATATTCCTGAACCATACGTTATTGCCATGGTCCTGCAGACCAATGTAGCCTTCCCTGGCAGGATCAACAAATCTTGGCCAATCCTTGAACTTTGAATTTGCCACCATGTTTTTCCAGTCATCCGTCCAAAGATGGAATTCAACCACATTGGCGCCGTTCTGCTTGAATACAACGGTTCCCTGATAACACAGGATGCCTGCCGTGTTCCATTCGCCGGCCGGCTTGGTGTTCTGCGGATTTGCAGGAATAAGATCATATAGAGATCCTGCCTTGCGGTTTCCGTCTACACCAAGCTGAGCATCGGGGTGACGCTCATTGTCGAGTATCTGCATCTCGGGAGAAGACATAAAAATTGGTTCATCGGGAACTTCCTGAGCCAGGAAGAATATACCGCTGTTGCCTCCCGGTTCTATTTTCCATTCAAGCGATAGTTCGAAATTGCTGAATTTTTTGTCATAAATGATATCGCCTCCTGCTCCGCCAGCTTCACCTGCACCCGAACCGATGCAATGAAGTGTGCCATCAACTATCTCCCAACCTGCCGGGGGAAAAGTTGACTTATTGTAACCACGCCAGCCGTCGGTCGAGGTTCCGTCAAAAAGTACTGTCCATCCTTCATCCGCGGCAGCAGCCTGTGAACCTGCTTTTTTGCCTTTCGAACCGCAGGATGCTGTCAGACCAAGGATAAGAACACATGATAAAGACATGATAACGAAATGTTTCATCATAATATAATTTTGATTTTAATGGTATGATGGAACCCACATGTTTGAAAATTATATTCATACGTGTTTGTGTATGTAACACATGTGGGTTTCATCAGTATATAATTTTGATTTTAATATAATTAATATGCGGAGACGGCTATGCCGTCTCCGCTAATATTCAAGTGCTTAGGATATTATGCAGGCATATCGGGCAATGACCATGGAGCACGGTAGGTATGCTTGATCATTTCGTTTGCAAATTCCTGAGCATTAATGGTAAGGTTAGGCCTGTCGAACTTAGGATCACCGTCTATGATGGTGAAGTTGTCGGAGATGGTAAGTCTTACCTTGTCATCAGCCGAGACATTCTTGAACTCCATCTTATCACCGTCCCATTCGAGTTCCTTATTGAGTCCCTGCAGTCTGACGGCAAGAACACCCATAACAACCATTTCATTGAAAGGACCTGCTTCGGAGAAGTCGGATTTTGGCTTCACCCTGCTTTCCGGACTTTCCTTGCAAGCGCGTACCCAGTCCATTTCATGAGATACACCGTCAGGAAGCCTGCGCTCGGTTTTGGGAGAAGTGGGAACACGGCCTGAGAGCAGCCACGGATCCCTTCCATAGCAACCGGAGATGAGTTTATCCTTTGTTCCGTGGAAGATAGCCCCGCCACCGGCGTTGTTCATATTCTTTCCGGCTGGCCATCCTGCTGGTTTGGCAGGCTGCAATCCGCCGTCGTACCAGATTACTTCCACTTCCGGATAGGTCATTTTTGATCTTTTTGGAGTCGGTCTGGCAGGGAATGTCAGTTTAACCATTTGTGCATTCGGGGCACAATCGGTAAGCAGCAGGGTTGAACTGCCCTGTGCTTTTATTGGGTACATGAGCTTAAGGCCCTTGAACACAGGATGCAGAATATGACATGCCATATCGCCCAATGCACCTGTTCCAAAGTCCCACCAGCCGCGCCAGTTCCATGGTGTGTAAAGACTGTTGTAGGGGCGCATCTTTGCCGGACCGACGAAGAGGTCCCAGTTGAGTGTGTCAGGAACCCACTCACCATTGGGAACATTGAGGCCCTGTGGCCAAATCGGCCTGTCGGTGAAAGTTTCAACTTGCCTGACTTCTCCAATCTCGCCGTTCTGCAGCCATTCAACAGTCAGGTTGACACCTTCGCCCGATGATCCCTGGTTACCCATCTGTGTGGCAACCTTGTACTTATCAGCAAGCTTTGTAAGCAGCCTCGATTCATACACCGTGTGAGTCAAAGGTTTCTGAACATAAACATGCTTCCCGAGAGTCATGGCGTGAGCAGCAATAATGGCATGAGTATGGTCGGCCGTTGCAACGATAACTGCATCAATCGACTTACCCATTTCATCATACATCTTGCGCCAGTCCCAGTAACGCTTGGCATTGGGATGCGCTTCGAAAACCTTCTTCGAATAGCCCCAGTCTACATCGCATAAAGCAACAATGTTCTCTGTCGGGGCAACTGCTCTCAGGTTCGAGTTACCCATGCCCCCGATTCCTACGACAGCAATATTCAGCTTGTCACTCGGAGCCCTGTGGCCCATTCCGCTGACAACCGAGCCTGGAATAATGGTAAGCCCTGCGGCTACAGCCCCGGTTGTTCCGATAAAATTGCGTCTCGTAATCTGTTTGGATTTTTCTTTCATTGTCAGGTATTTTAAGTTTGTTATTAAGATTGGATTAATTATCAAAAATAGTAATTTATATATAAAAAACAGCAATCATTTGCTGGCAAGCGACAAAGGATTGTCTGTTTTTTCTAAATGTCTGATTACAACTCCCTTATCCAGATATTCCTGTAGGCAACCGGATTACCGTGGTCCTGAAGAACCAGCGGCATTGCGCCATGCTTTCTGATTGAATACTCCGGAATACCGATGTAGAGTGTCGGGCCTCTGAGACTGACATTGTTCTGAATCAGAACACCATTGTGTAAAACGGTCACCCTTGGAGGTGTGAAATATGATAAGCTGTCCTCTCCAAAACGCGGCGCGGTGTAAATAATATCATAACACTGCCATTCCCCGGGCTTGCGGCTTGCATTGACAAGGGGTGCATACTGCTTGTACAGGCTTCCGGCCTGACCCTGAACGTAGGTCGGGTTGTCATAGCTGTCAAGTACCTGAACCTCGTAAAGGCTCTGAAGATATACACCGCTGTTTCCCCTTCCCTGTCCGTCACCCTGAACTACCGATGGCGACTTCCATTCTATGTGAAGCTGGAAATCATTGAATTTCCTTTTTGTCTGAATAACACCCGATCCTTTGACACAAACAAGGGCGCCATTCTCCACTACCCATTTTGTAGGATTACCCCTTGCATCCTCCCACTCCTTGTTTACATCCGAACCGTCAAACAGAACAATGGCATCAGACGGAGGCATACCAACCTGCGCGCCGGGCTGAATGACAGGTACGGCAGGCTCAAAGAACTCTGTCATCTGGGGTGTCATCCTTGCAGGATACTCCTGCTTCTGCTGAGACTGAGCCGGTCTGCCTGGTTGTCCCTGCACGGAGCAAAAGACAAAAGGCATAAGAATCAAAATTGAGATAAACAGTTTTTTTATAGGAAACTAAATTTAAATGAGATTATAAATCAATTGGTTAGTATCAGAGGCAGAATTATTCCCGTTATGCTGGCAATCATCAGATTTTTACATTATCTAACATTCACTCAAATTTAATAATTAATTTTAGATATGGCAAACTGCAGAGCCCCGATTTAACCTTTTTTAATAACATTCAGCCTGCATTACTTCAGTTTTCGTTCAAAAGATCAGATGGATGGATGAAAATTGTTTCAAAACGGCAATCGCATCAGTCTGTAATAACTTCTTCTTCTCTTCCATGAATAAATCGCGGGCAGAATTATTACAAAGGATGCATACTATGGAGTTTTCATTTAAATTTGGAAGCGACTGAAAAATATAAACCCAATTATTATCTGAGATGGAAAACTCCTATTATTCTCTCGAGGTAAACAAAAACAACAGGCTGACACGGGTGTTCCAGCTAATCTTCGGGATCGTGTGCGCCGTGCTTGCAATTACCTGGATGATACTGAACCCCGACAGTTTAAAATCGTACACGAGTTTGCTGCCGTTTTTGTTCCTTGCCGTTTTCTCATGGTATATGATAAATTCTGGCATCGGCAAAGGTGAAAAACATATTGAGATCGGGCACGACCAGCTAAGAATAAAGAATAATTCGCTTTTCCCAGCAAGGGTTTTTTCCGCCGCCGAAATATCAAAAATAGAGGTGCTGCCGCTCGGCATCCACTTATTCAGGAAAAACAAGGGCAAATTCCTTTTACGCTTTGGGACTACCTTTATCGATGTAATCGATCCGGTTAAAAGTGGCCTGGAGGAATTCTGCTCACGAAACAATATACCCGTGGAGTTTATAACTGAAGAATTATAATCAGCCCGGCGCTTTTCACAGCTGATATATAATAAGATATAGTTCTATCGCTTCAGGGTCCTGTCAGCAAAATTCATGATCCAGTTCCAGTCCTTGAGAAGCAGGTTGTGAACTCCGTCGCGCACATGATAGGCCGTATTCCCGCTGCTTACCGGAGTGTTCAGAGGGGGCATCCCCTCGTCGAGTATCGTTTTATCGTCAAACAGACTGAAAACCGGCAGGGAATGATACAGGGAAAGATAGGATCCCCGGGGGTCTGCCCAGAGATCTTCGCTTGCAGAAGTGACATACACTGCCCTCGGAGCAATCAGTGCCATCAGCATATGCATGTCGACGGGCATGGCATCCTCGTTGTTTCCCCACTGCAGATAGTTCTTACAGAACCAGTGTGGAAAAGCCCGGTTGATGGTTTCCACGGTTTCGCCGAATTTTCTCCTTGCCAATGCAGCGCCTCCGCATCCCGATTCATTGCTTACAGCCATAGCAAAGCGCCGGTCTTCCGCGGCAGCCCAGAGAGCCGTCTTTCCTCCCCTGGAATGACCTATTACAGCGACTCTGGCCGGATCGATACTGCTGTCGGTAACCAGGTAATCCATGCAACGGCTTGCACCCCATGCCCAGGCTGCAATGGTCCCCCATGAATCTCCCTTCCTTTCGCCACGATCGAGAATACCGTGAATCCCATTTTTGAAATCATCAAAATTATCAGGATCCACATCGGAATTCTGAAAAACAGCTGCAGCATATGACCGTGAGATAATCTCTTCGGCAGGCCAGAATTCATTTTTGATCGCCCGTGAGGGATCAGCCTGCTCTGTCCCCCTGTTATTGATAAGCAAAAATGCAGGAACTTTCCCGCCTGCATTGTTCGGGACAAACAAACTAAGCCTGATAGTCAGTGAACGGCCCTCTGACGAGATCTCTATGTCAACCTCCCTGAGCGTGGCAGCTCCATCCATGGCATTCCTGTTCTCACGTACTACGCGGAAATTCTGGGTGTATGGAGTTTCAGGAACTCTTCCGTACACGTTCTCACGGAAAAGTTCAAGAATCTCCTGCCTTCGCACGTCATTCCATGCCGCGGCATCCGTAACGGTTCTTCCGTCATTTGCCGTAAGAAGTCGGGGCAATGTATAAGCCGGCACTTTTTCCTCGTAATAGTTGTACTGCGGCTGGCTTTTTGAAAGCCTTTCAACTACATCCGCCGGTGCACGCCAGCCGGTCTGGGAATTAACCGCGACAGGCAGGCATACAAGAATGGAAATTATTGCCATAATCAGGGCAGTTGATGATCTCATGGGTTTCATATCGCTTTTTAAATTTGATGAACTGCCATAAAATTAGACTTTTTTATCAGCGTTTTGCAGGATTTGTACTAAATTTATCGTAACTTGAAAAAATGAAGCCGCTATTTCATAAATACGACAGCTATATCGAGTGCAGGCTTTGCCCGCATCTCTGCAAAATATCCCCCGGGAAAACGGGAATATGCGGAGCCAGGCAAAATACCGGCGATCGCATTGAGCTACTTACATATGGTGTTCTTTCAGCATGCGCTTCCGATCCCGTGGAGAAGAAGCCTCTTTATCATTTCTTTCCGGGACATAATATTCTTTCAGTAGGTTCCTACGGTTGCAACATGAGATGTGATTTCTGCCAGAACTGGAATATCTCGCAGAAAAGCTCCCTGAACCTGAAGCGAAACACCGACCCTGACAAACTCGCGGAGGAAGCAGTGTCGACTCATCACAATATTGGAATTGCATTCACTTACAATGAACCTGTCATATGGTTTGAATTTGTCAGGGATACTGCCATCAGGGTCAGGGAAAAGGGTTTGTTCACGGTTATGGTGAGCAACGGCTATGTCAACAAAGATCCTTTAAACGAGATGTTTGATTTTATAGATGCTTTCAACATCGACCTGAAAGCATTCAACGAATCCTTTTACAGGAAACTTACAGGCGCCGAACCTGATCCCGTGAAAGAATCGCTAAAAGCTATTTCTCGTGCCGGTAAACATCTGGAAATAACCACCCTGATCATCCCGGGAAGAAATGATTCAGTTGAAGAGATGAAACTGCAATCTGAATGGATTGCCGCGGAAATCGGAGAAGAAACACCGCTTCATCTCAGCAGATACTTCCCCAGGTTCAGGCGCGATGATCCTTCTACAACTCACGATACGCTCGAAAGGCTTATGGAAGCAGCATCGGAGAAACTAAAATATGTTTACCTGGGCAACACTCATGGAGACAGCGGGCAGAATACCCATTGCAGTAAATGCGGCACACTGGTAACAAAACGGTCAGGCTACAGTACACAGGTGATGAACCTCAGTGAGACCGGGAATTGCAGAAAATGCGGAAACGCCGTTTACAGGTATTTCACTCTGCCTTATCATGCAGGGCAGTAAGCCTGCCGCAAAGCTTATCCAATCCAACCCAAAGATCCTTTTCGATCGTCCTGAAATGAAGCCTTGTCGATTTCGGATCCTTACTGCCGGAAGGATTGTTGGCCCTCTTGATAAGATCGTTCCTGAGCGAAACAGCATCCGTTATTATGCCTGATACTTCTTCAGGCTTTTCATCGGGATGAAGAGTCCCGAATGTAAAACAGTCTGAGATCACCTCGAAAACGAGGGTGTCAATATTTTTTTTGAGTTTTCTTACACTTGGCATGATTGATGATTTTTAATCCGCACAAAGTTAACAAAATAATTCATTGAGTAGTTATTCCCCTGTAACAAAGCCCCGTAAACTCTCCACCGCCCTGGCGATGTAAAGTTTCCTGAGCTTGTCAATCATTGGAACAGGTACCCTGAAATGGGAATCGCCCACAGTGTGAAACTGAAGCACCATCGGAGAGGTACCTGTCATAAACACCGCGTCGCAGGCGGATATGGAATCCACAGGCAGGCAATAGAACTCAAGCTTTATTCCCTGTTCCCTGCAAATATCCAGGATGTATTTCCGGGTTATGCCGCTGAGAATCCGGTTGTCGGGAGCAGTAACCAGGGTGTTGCCCTTCAGAAAAAAGATATTGGAACGACTGCCTTCGGTTATTTCATTATCCCTGTTCACAAGCAAAGCCTCATATCCGCCCTCCAGTATCAGTTTATGATAAATCGACGACCGAAGCCTGTGATTTATCACCTTCGATCCGGGGTCCTGTCGTTCGGCATTGACCAAAACTCCTTTCACCCCGTTGCGGTACTGTTCATCAGAGGGATAAACAGGTTCTACAAAATAAATCAGGTAACGGGTAGTGTCACCATTGTAGTTGAATACCAGTTTAAGGTTTACCTCCTTTCTTTTTTCAGTCCTGACCAGCCTGATTATATCATTTCTTATATCATCCTTACCGGCAAGGCGGGCCTTTCCCTGCAGCTTCAGGCTTCCTTCCAGCCTCTCCATGTGATCATGGAAGAATACCGGAATGCCCCGCATCATGCGGATAACTTCATAAATTGAGTCCCCCCCGTAAACAAATGAATTATCAAAATGTTCCGAGGGATGAAGTTCCCCGTCAAGAATGAATTTCTTTCCATAACTCTCGTTCATGACCTGATCTGTTTTTCAGTCCAAAAATACTAACAATAAGCCTATCGGCCCTCATTTCTGATTATATTCGCAGTTTGAGACCTTTCGATTCATGTATGCAATTGTTGATATTGAAACCACGGGAGGGAGTTCCAGAATTGAAAAAATCACCGAAATTGCTATCATTCAGCATGATGGGGAAAAGATAACAGGTGAGTTTTCCACCCTTATCAACCCGGAAAGAAATATACCTTATTATATAACTAGCATTACCGGGATCACCAATGAGATGGTTGAGGATGCTCCCCGTTTTTTCGAGGTTGCCCGGACCATCGTGGAAATGACCGAGGGCAGAACCCTGGTTGCACACAATGCAAGATTCGACTATTCGTTCATACGCGAAGAATTCAAATCGCTGGGATATAATTTCAGAAGGAACCTCCTGGATACGGTAACCCTGAGCCGCAAGCTTATCCCGGGCCACGAATCCTACAGTCTGGGAAATCTATGCAGGGATCTTGGTATAAAAATCGAGGGACGACACAGGGCTTCGGGCGATGCTCTGGCAACAACCGAGCTTTTCAGGCTTCTTCTCGAAAAGGACAGTGAGTTTAATTCCGGTAAACCGGCCCTGATTAAGAACACAAAACTGTCAAAACTAAATCCCTGTCTTGACCTTGCAAAGCTTGAAATGATTCCGGAAGAGCCGGGCGTGTATTATTTCTACGATGAGAAAGGTGATTTAATCTACATAGGCAAAAGCCGCAACCTGCGCGAGAGGATCTGGACGCATCTGTCGAACAACACCACTGGCCGGGCAATGGAAATGAGGGATATGATAGCTGATATCGACTGGGAACTGACCGGCAGTGAACTGATAGCCCTTCTGCTCGAATCGGCAGAGATAAAGAAAAACAAGCCATTGTACAACAGGGCTCAGCGTCGTACCGGCTTTCAGTGGGGAATCTTCAGTTCAACCAATCCGGATGGTTACCTGACTTTCAGATTCGGCAAAATCGACGATGATAGCTGTCCTCTTTCCGTTTTTGCCGGAAAGGAAAAAGCCAGGTCAATGCTCTTACGCCTTGTTGAGAAATATGAACTCTGTCAGAAACTGGCAGGTCTTTACGATAGCCCCGGGGCTTGCTTTCACCATCATGTAGGTCTGTGCAGGGGAGCATGCCGCGGCAAGGAATCGCCTGAATCATACAATGAGAGAGCCCGTAAGGCGGAAGCTGAATTCGTTTTCACCCGCCGTAACTTCTTCATTATCGACAAGGGAAGATATAAAGGAGAGAAAAGCGCGATAAGAGTGCTTAACGGCAAATACTCGGGATTCGGTTACTTCAGCATCGACGACATGGGCTTCGGACTGACTGCCGTCCACGATTGTATTAAGTACTCAGGTGATAACCGCGACATACAGGTAATACTTAAACAATACCTGAGAGACTTTAAAATTGAAAAGATAATTGAATTCTGAAAGGTAAAACATATATTTGTTTAAACCCATAGCTTACTGAAATGGCTCTATTCACCCGCACTACCAAAGATCTCATCCTGAAAATCGATGAGTTTTTCGACAATATTGACCTGGGTCTGCTTGTATTCAGGGAGGGAATAAAGACATATCTGGCAGGCGACAAGGAGTCATTCGACAGGCATGTCCAGAAAGTGGAATTGCTAGAGAATAATGCCGACAGGCTTCAGCGCTCGATTGAAAATGAGATGGTAACACATTCCATACTTCCCCGGCACCGGGGCGAAGTCAGCTCCATGATAGACCTTCTCGATGAAATAATAGATACCATAAAGTCTTCGATTACAGAATTCAGCATCGAATCGCCCGACATACCGGCTTCTCTCCATGACCGTTGCATAAGCATCATGGAGGCGTCAGTCAGTGCCGGCGAAGAGCTGATTCCTGCAGCAAGGGCCTATTTCAAAGCTCCCCACACTGTCAGGGAGAAGCTTCTTAAGGTATATTACTTCGAAAGTGAAACGGACACGCTTATAAAAGATACCATTAAGTTCATTTTCCATGATATGAATGAGCTTGACCTGGCTAAGAAAGCTCATCTGAGATATATTATTCACCATATCGGAAATATTTCCGACAATGCGCAGAAAGCAGCCGACATGCTTTCCACGATGGCAATCAAGATTATGATGTAATGATAATCCTGTTTCTATCAAGCGGACTTCTCCTTGGTTGGTCGCTGGGCGCCAATGATGCCGCCAACGTCTTCGGTTCGGCTGTCGGCTCAAAAATGGTCAGTTTTCGTCAGGCCGCGATAATCTCTTCGATATTCGTAATAATAGGATCTGTTGTCCAGGGAACCGGAGCTTCCGACACACTCGGCCGCCTTGGCGCCGTCAATGCAATAGGCGGATCCTTTACCGTCGCGCTCGCTGCAGCCATCGTGGTCTTTATGATGACTAAATTCGCACTGCCCGTATCAACTACACAGGCGATTGTCGGTGCAATAATCGGATGGAACCTGTTTACCGGAAACCCAACCGATGCCACGACACTTACAAACATACTTTCAACATGGGTTTCAGGGCCGGTTCTGGGTGCCGTTTTTGCAGTCATTCTTTACATACTACTGAAAACCGTGAAGAGAAAATCGGCTATTCACCTTGTCAGGTTTGAATCCTATATTAGAACCGGCCTGATAATTGTCGGAGCCTTCGGCGCCTATAGCCTTGGAGCCAATAATATTGCCAATGTAATGGGAGTTTTCGTCCCGGCATTCAATCTTCATCCCCTCGATCTGAAACTGCTCACGCTTTCATCGCAGCAACAATTGTTTCTCCTCGGAAGCCTGGCCATTGCAGCCGGAATAATAACTTATTCCCGCAGGGTGATGGAGCAGGTGGGAAACAACATCATGGAGCTGTCGTCCGAATCGGCCCTGGTAGTTGTATTGTCGCAGGCTCTGGTACTATTCATCTTTTCATCCTCAGGACTGTCGGCATTTCTCCGGAACGCGGGTCTCCCTGCCATACCCATGGTACCGGTATCGAGCACCCAGGTGATGATTGGAAGCATAATAGGGATTGGACTGTACAGTGGAGCCAGGAATATTAATTTCAGGATATTGGGAGAAATTGCCGCCGGATGGATTCTGACACCCCTGATTGCTGGCATTCTTACTTTCTTTTCCCTCTTCTTTGTAAAGAACATCTTCGGCATACACGTGGGCAGCAAAACCGGCGGAGCGGTCCCTGTTGAGCTTCCAGCGACAAGCCCCGACCCGAGAGTATCGGAAATCATGCAATATCTTATTCTTTGCCTGATATTTGTCGGACTTATAACAGCATTGATATATTATCTCCTTGACAGGAAAAAGAGGATAGAACTTAAAAAATCAGAGGAAAAATTTTGGAAAAACATGAAATAACAAAAAATTATGGATCATTACTATCTTGGGATTGATATCGGAGGAACAAAATGTGCCGTAATAGCGGGCACCGGTGATATGAAAATCCTCCGGAAAGCAGGTTTCGCCACAGAAACCCACAAAGGACCCGGTCACGCTATCGGGCTTTTACTTAACACTGCATCTGAGTTAGCAGTCAGCCTCGGCATCGAAAGGCTCAAATCCATCGGGATAAGCTGCGGAGGTCCCCTCGACAGCAAAAAGGGCATCGTGCAGTCGCCTCCCAACCTGCCCGGCTGGGACGATATACCCATTGTCGACCTGTTCAGAGATAAGTTCGGGGTTCCGGTCTATCTTCAGAATGATGCCAATGCATGCGCACTTGCCGAGTGGAAATTCGGTGCCGGAAAGGGAACAAGAAACATGATCTTCCTGACCTTCGGCACTGGAATGGGCGCCGGACTTATTCTCGACGGAAGACTCTATACGGGAACAAACGACCTTGCTGGGGAAGTTGGACATGTCCGCCTTGCCAAGGACGGACCGACTGCCTACGGCAAAATGGGATCGTTCGAAGGCTTTTGCAGCGGAACCGGTATTGCTATCCTTGCCAAACAGATAGTAAGTGAAAAGTTTGCACTGGGTAAAAAGGTATCGTTCTGCAAAACGAGGGAAGATATTGACAAAATTACCGCGCGGGATGTTGCACAAGCGGCTTTTGCCGGAGACAAGACAGCAATAAAGATCCTTGAAATATCAGGGGAATACCTCGGAAAGGGACTCTCGTTTCTGATCGACATTCTGAATCCTGAGAAGATAGTCATAGGAAGTATCTTCGCCCGCTGCAGGCAGTTCATCGAACCGGCCTGCCTCGAGATGGTCAGACAGGAAGCCCTCGCTCCTTCCGCGGCAGTATGCACGATAGTACCCGCGGAACTCGGTGAATCGGTTGGCGACTATGCCAGCCTCAGCGTGGCAATGGTCGACTGACAGATTTAAAATCAAAATAACTATAATCATGGAAGACATTACAAGAAGAGAATTCATCGGGAAGGCAGCTGCCGGAACTGCCGGAACAGTTCTGTTACCGGTATTCGGGAAATTCACCCAGACAGGCAAATGGCCTGCCGGCGTCTCAGGGATAAAATTTCACCTTATCGGGCACGCCCATATCGATCCGGTCTGGCTATGGCCATGGCAGGAAGGCATTGCAGTAGTCCTCAGCTCATTCCGTTCGGCTCTCGACAGGATGAACGAGACACCCGACTTCAAATTCACAGCCAGTTCGGCACAGTTTTACGAATGGGTTGCCGAAAATGATCCGGCAATGCTTTCAGAGATAAGAAAACGTGTTGATGAAGGCAGGTGGAACGTGGTCGGCGGCTGGTGGGTTGAACCTGACATGAATATCCCCGGAGGTGAAGCAATGGTACGCCAGGGTCTGTACGGACAACGGACACTGCAGAAACTGCTCGGGCGAAAGGCAACTGTTGCCTTCAATCCCGATGCCTTCGGCCACGCGGGAACCGTTCCGCAGATAGTAAAATTGCAGGGAATGAAAAACTATGTTTTCATGCGCCCATCACCCTCCGAAAAGGAACTGCCTGCCGACATGTTCTGGTGGGAAGGTCCCGACGGATCAAGGGTCCTAACCTACCGGATACCCATAAGCTACAACGACAGCCGCTCGGTCAGAAACAGAATACAACAGATACTGGAAAGATTCAAAAATCAGGCTTTCAAAACATACATGTCATTTTACGGGGTAGGTGACCATGGCGGAGGGGCAACCAGGGAAAACATCGCGTCCATTCAGGAAATTCAGGCAGAGAAAGGCGCACCCTCACTTATGTTCAGCACACCTGATAATTTCTTTGAAGTCATCAGGGCTGATAAGAACCTCTCCCTGCCCGTTGTCAAGAATGATCTTCAACACCATGCACCAGGATGCTACACGGCAGAAGCCGAAATAAAAAAGAACAACAGATTGTCGGAGACAGCCCTTGTGACAGCAGAAAAGATATCAGCCATCGGATCGCTTATCTGGAAATCCGCTTATCCGAAGGAAGAATTTACCGCTGCCTGGAAAAGAGTGCTGTTTCTTCAATTCCACGACAGCCTGGCCGGAACTTCGGTTCCCGAACACTCGGCATCAGCCCGCGAAGGTTACGGATACGCTCTTGATGTTGCCCATCAGGCCATCTATAAAACAATCCAGAAACTTGAATGGCAAATCCCGACAAGCGATCCTGACTCCCAGTATATGATCGCGTTCAACCCCCATGCATGGGATATAGAAAGTAATATTGAATATGATTTCAGCTGGGACCAGAAAAAAGATTCCACCGTCGAGGATGAAAAGGGCAAGCTTCTCATGCACCAGTGGACTACCGGCTCTACCGAAACAGGAAACAGAAAGGGAATTCTTGTCAAAACCACAATACCGGCATTAGGCTACAGGCAAATCAGGATAAAACCGGAAAAAACAAAGGATCCCATACAGGGAGTGAGCGTATCTAAAAACTCGCTTGAGAATGAATTCCTGAGACTTACAGTATCCGGATCAGGGACAATAGACCTTTTCGACAAGGAAAACGGTATCGAAGTCTTCAAAGGAAACGCTGCCGGATGCCGGGCCGTCGTTATTGACGATCCGAGCGATACCTGGAGCCACGACATTAAATCGTTCTCAAAGGAAATAGGAGCATTCGATAATGCCGACATAATAATACTCGAATCGGGTCCGCTCCGCGGCATCATCAGGGCTGTCTCAAAATTCGGCGACTCTACTCTTGCCATCGACTGGATCCTCCATGCAGGAGCCAGAATAGTCGAAGCCAGGGTTTCCATTAACTGGAACGAGAAACTCAAAATGCTTAAATTCTCATTCCCTGTTAACGTGGAATCACCAGCTGCAAACTATGAATCACCGTACGGATTCATAACGCGCGAGGCAAACGGAGATGAAGATCCCGGACAACGATGGATAGATGTCAGCGGAAGCGGCAAGGGTGCAGTTTACGGACTGGCAGTAATCAACGATGCTAAATACGGATACAGCGTCAACGGCAATGATATGCGCATATCTGTACTACGCTCAGCCGTTTTCGCCCACCATAATCCCCGCGTGCTGAATATGGACAGGGAATATATATGGCAGGATCAGGGAATTCATAATTTCAGGATGATGCTGGTCCCCCACAAGGGCACATGGCAGGAAAATTCAATTACCCGCCGGGCAGAAGAGTTTCTTTCGCCTCCCGTGGCATTATACCAGGGAATTCACGGAGGTTCAATGCCGGGAGCAGGATCCTTTATCAGGATTGAAAGCAATGATATCATCATTTCATCAATTAAACAGGCAGAAGAAGGAAATGATCTGATAATCAGATGTGTCGAAACATCGGGCAAAAGTGTCACCGCGACCGTCGATTTCTCATTTATCAACCGCAAGTGGACCGGTTCCTTTAAACCATGCGAAATAAAAAGCCTGAGACTCGACTGTCATAACGGAAGTGTGAAAGAGGTGAACCTTCTTGAGGAAGATATTCAGGATGCCTGATCCCCTGAGCCCGGTCTGGAAGGATATGAAAATGAAAAGACGCCATTGAAGCTTTCAAAGCTTCAATGGCTCAATGAAAACATAGTTTGTTAACTTTGCATTAGTTCTCAAACTGCAATGAAATGACCCGAAAGATATTTATCGCTTCAACGCTTCTTCTGATACCTATAATTACTATGGCTCAGGACAGAGTTACAGGGCGGGACTTCGCAACACGGTCGGAGGTTATTGCCCAGAACGGAATGGCGGCAACCAGCCAGCCTCTGGCAACACAGGCTGCCATTGACATCCTTCAAAAGGGAGGAAATGCCATTGATGCCGCCATCGCGGCAAATGCCGTGCTTGGAGTTGTTGAACCCACCGGATGTGGAATTGGCGGAGATCTGTTTGCAATAATATGGAGTTCTGAAAAACAGAAACTTTACGGACTGAATGCAAGCGGCAGATCGCCCCGGTCGCTAAAGATGGATTATTTCAAAAAAAACGGCTACCAGTTCATCCCCGCTACCGGCCCCCTGCCTGTCAGCGTACCCGGTTGCGTCGACGGGTGGTATGAAATGCACGAATTATTCGGAAGGATTCCGATGCGCGACATTCTACAGCCGGCCATCAATTATGCCCGAAACGGTTTCCCTGTTACGGAGGTGATTGCCTTCTATCTCGAAAGCAACGTCAGGGCATTAAGTGATTTCCCCAACATAAAGGAAACTTATATGCCGAAAGGCAAGGTGCCTGCAAAGGGTGAGATATTTAAAAATCCGAACCTTGCCAATACCCTGGAAAAAATCGCGAAGGGAGGCAGAAACGAGTTCTACAGGGGAAGTATAGCCAAGACAATCGACGCCTTCATGAAAGCTAATGGAGGATTTCTCAGCTATGATGACCTTTCCCGGCACAGTTCCGAATGGATACAACCTGTAAAATCCTCCTACAGGGGATATGATATATGGGAGCTTCCACCTAACGGACAGGGTATTGCAACAATCCAGATACTAAACATCCTGGAAGGATTCGACATCGCGCGAATGGGCTTCGGATCGGCACAGTATATACATACGTTCACCGAGGCCAAAAAACTGGCATTCGAAGACAGGGCAAAATACTACGCCGACCAAAGGTTCAGCAAGGTTCCCGTGACTCAGCTTATTTCAAAAAAATATGCCGCTGAAAGGAGAAAGCTGATCAATCCGTCCAGGGCCGCCAGAATAGTCAACTCAGGAAAGATTGAAGCCGGAAACACCATCTACCTTACCGTCGCCGACCGATTCGGCAACATGGTTTCGCTCATTCAAAGCAATTACCGCGGTATGGGATCAGGAATGTGTCCTACCGGTCTTGGCTTCATACTTCAGGACAGAGGCGAGATGTTCAGCCTCGATCCCGGACATGCAAATGCCTATGCTCCGGGCAAAAGACCCTTTCATACCATAATACCCGGTTTCATTACAAAAAACGGCAAACCATGGATTAGCTTCGGGGTTATGGGAGGAGACATGCAGCCTCAGGGACATGCCCAGATAATCGTGAACCTGATTGATTTTAAGATGAACCTTCAGGAAGCCGGTGATGCTCCCAGGATATACCATACCGGATCGTCCGAACCGACAGGCCAGGTGATGACCGACGGCGGAATCCTCTACCTCGAAAGCGGAATCCGCTGGGAAGAGATACGGCAACTCCTTACCATGGGCCATAATGTCCAGTGGAACCTTGGATCCTACGGCGGATATCAGGCCATAATGTGGGATGAAAAAAACAAGGTATGGTACGGAGCTTCGGAATCCAGAAAAGACGGACAGGCATCAGGCTATTGACAAAAGGTCGAGTATCCCGTTTATGAATGTAAGCGGATGTGCCGGATTTCCCGGAACATAAAGGTCAACATGATGTTCCTCGATGAATCTTCTGTCTATCGCGGGTGAAGCGGCATACATTCCACCGCTGATGGCATCGGTACCTGCAAGTATAATCACTTTCGGATCAGGAACTGCTTCATATGTCAGCCTTAAAGCTTCGGCCATGTTAGCGGAAACAGGTCCTGTGATCACAATCCCGTCGGCATGACGGGGCGACGCAACAAACTCAACTCCATGACGTCCGAGGTCGAAATTCACATTTCCTGCCGCATTCAACTCCATCTCGCATGAATTGTCGCCTCCGGCCGATACCTGCCTCAGCTTGAGCGAACGCCTGAAAATCTTCCTTATCTCTTCACGTACGACATTCCCGTCAAACCGCAGCGGAGTATCAACACCCGGACTGATCACAAGATCCTCTCTCCTGGAGCAGGCAATCCTGTAATCATTTGTGAACCTTATTTTCTCCCTGAGACAAAACTCGCATTCCCTGCAAAAAACACATCTTCCCAGATCGATTGCCCCGCTTTTATCATCTATAGCGCCCGAAGGACAAAGGGAACTGACAATTTCAATTTCCTTTCCGGTGATATCGGCAGAAATAACCGGTCTTCCCCTGAAAAGCTCCGACACGGGCTGACGCCTGAGATCCTTTACATACTGGATGCCGTGCTGCCTTAATATTTTGATTTCCTTGTACATCTTTCGGGTATGAAGCTGTTATAGGTCATTTCCACAATAACTCAGATTAAAACTCTTGTTGCAAACCGGAAAATCAGATATCTCCTGTTGCCTGACTGCTATGGCCAGAGCCATCCAGTTATGGAACGACGGATCCTTAATCTTGTAATGAATGATGTTCCCGCTTTTATCGGTTATTGCAGAATGGCAGATTTCACCCCTCCATCCTTCAACAAGCGAAAGGGCGAAGCTGTCGGGACTAAGGCTGAGATTATAATCCGGGCCGGAATTACCGGCAGGCAGATTATTCCAGGCTGATATAAGTTCTATAATAAGTTCTGTTGACTCCCTCACTTCCTCTGCCCGTAACAGCCCGCGCGCGAGAACATCTCCCGTGTCGAAAACAAGCGGTTCAAAAGAGCTTTCGCCGTAGTACTGGAAAGGATGCGACCATCTTATATCGCGCCTGACATCACAAGTCCGTGCAGCCATCCCCACCGCTCCGATATCCAGCGCCTGACGGCGGGTCACACAACCGATATCCTCGAACCTCGCGAGAACACTTGGAAGTGAATAGATCCTGCCGGATATTGCAGCAAAGCGCTTCCCGACGTCCTCAAGCACCTGAAGTATTTTATCAACAACCTTACGGTTCATCATGTAATTACTGCCCCCCGGACGGACCAGTCCCTTTCCGAACCTGTTCCCGCACCAGAACTGTGTGGTGTTTATTATTTCAGTTCGAAGGGCTTCACACACGACCTGGCCAAACTGGTAAGCAACATCCGCGCAAAGGGCTGCCGTATCGCCGATATGCACCGCTATCCTTTCCAGCTCCAGGGCAATGCACCTTTCAATCTGAAGTGAGGTCGCCGGCAGCGTTCCGGACAGTGACTCAATCAGCTGGGCATACGACAGAGCGTAGCCCACCGCGGTATCACCCACGATATTATCACACATAACACACCGGCTTATGCCATTCCTGCTTTCCGACAGCAGCTTCTCCGCGGCCCTGTGCTGATAACCAAGCTGTATCTCAAGATGCAGAACTTTTTCACCGTTGCAGATAAACCTGAAATGACCCGGCTCTATCACTCCGGCATGAACGGGACCAACTCCTACTTCATGAAGCTCCTCTCCTTCTATACTGTAAAACGGATAGTTATCCATAACCGAGGTCCTGTCGGCCCGGTAGTGGGGATACCTTACAGGCTTCAGCCAGGGATGTCCTTCAAAAACAACACCGTAATTCTCATGAATTTCACGCTCAAACACATGAAGCTGAGGAATTTCCTTTGAAAGCGAGGGAACCGTGCTTCTTTCCCGCGGAAGTTCCGTTGAATACAGCCTGAAGCAATGATCATTGTCATTGGCCAGGCAGCAGAATAGCCGCGGGGCTCCGCTCATTTCCACCGCGTACAGGGCAGCGCAATGCTCAGCCTCATCCTTCATCATCAACACAGTCTGATCAAAGAAGCCGGCATAATCCAGAACGGGTATGCTGTCGAGGCTTATCGTGAAGGGATTGGATGATATTTTCCTGTAAAGCTCACTCATTGCATTGTCATTTTGGAAGAAGACTGATACCATGATTAATCAGATCTGACACAAAAGAGGGCTGGAAGAAACACATCAGCACCACTATTCCGAGAAGGATATACTGGCTGACCGTCTCAATCCCATTAACCTTGCCGGGTTCAATGTTCTCATCAGCGTTGCGCGGACTGGAGAACAGTATATGCATGATGCGTGTGCTCATTGCATATACAATAAAACAAAGCAATATCACGGCGGAAATCATGAGCGCCCATTGATTGTTGGCAAGCATCCCCTTGAAGATCAGGAACTCGCTTATAAATAAGCCGGATGGGGGGATAGCAAGTATGCAAATCATTCCAAGCAGCAAAACCATTGCTCCCGAAGGATACAGCTTCATATACCTTCCGCAGTTATCGAGCTTGAAGGTGTGAAGTACCCTCGACAGCTGCCCCATCTGGAAGAACATGCTCGATTTTGCCAGCGAATGAAGAATCACGAGAAGTATCCCGGCATAATATCCTATACCTCCCACTCCGATGGCAATTGCCACCAGTCCCATATTCTCAAGACTTGAGTATGCCAGCATGCGTTTGAGATGCTTTGCCTTCAGCATGTAGCCGGAAGCCACAAGGAGAGAGAGCAGTCCCGCGATTATCAGCACGCTGTTCATAAAGGGAAATATCGATGACGTTGAGAAAATGGTATAGACCCTGAAGATCGCCAGGAAACCCACATTCATAAGCGTGGTGGATATCAAAGCGCTTATGGGCGGAGGTGCCACCGAGTGTGCATCAATCGTAACCGTGTGCATCGGGAAAAGTCCCATTTTCGTACTGAAACCTGTCAGGACAAACAGGAATGATATCCTGAGATACATCGGGTTTGCCTGGTTTACCAGAGTGGCAAGTGATGTGAATGACAGGCTTGCAGCATCTTCCCTGCCGTATATGAATCCGAGGAAAAGAATGCCGAAATAGGCAAGGGCAATGCCCGCCGAACAGATGAAAACATATTTCCAGGTTGCTTCGAGGGCAACAGCCGTCCGGTCGTGATAGATGAGCGATGCAACAGCAAGTGTCGTGGCTTCAACAAAGACCCAGAGCACTGTCATGCCATTGGCAAGATAGGCCCCGGTCATGAAGGTCATTAGGGCAACCAGGGAAGCATGATAGATATTGAATCTCCTGGTATCATCTCCGGCCGTGTAAATAAAACCATGGTATACAACCGGAATTGCAAGAATTGAAAGCACTGAAAGAAGCAGGATCCCGGTTCCGGTATAGGTAAAAAACCTGAGTTCCGTGAGGTCAAGCCTGGTCCAGGCATAAACACTCAGACCAATATGCATCAATGCATAGCCCCACATCAGTATCCGGGTAAGGACTCTGTTCCTGAAGAGCAGCATCGCCAGGCAGATAAGTACGGATATGATAAAAAACGACAGCAGCATTTCAGTCTTTCAGCATTGTTAATTCGTTAACATATGGTTTGAGGCGCAATCCGAAGAAGCCCAGTATAAGCACCCCGACAAAAATATCCAGAAGTATTCCTATGTTGATCAGCATGGGCATTTCGTTTCCCACAGCGATCGAAAAAATGAAAACTGCATTTTCAATTATCAGAAAGCCTGTAAGATGTGAAATGATCAGCCTGTGGGTGACAATAAGCAGCAGCCCGGTGAAGAGGCTGAACAGGGCAATCGTCATGTAAATAACGTCCACATAAGGATTCCTGAGCGACCATGAGAGAATGAGGCTGGCAAACAGCGCCGCAACCGACAGGATGACCAGATAGAAACCCGGCATTGCCTGCCTGTGAACCTTCGTCACACCCGATACCTTCGTAATGCGCCTGAGCAGATAGGGTATCACAATTGCCTTGATTATAATCGTCTCCGCGATTATGAAGATCAGGTTTACCGTGTTAATCTCGATAAGCTCCAAAATAGCGATTCCGCAAAGAAGCAGGCCCTGAATGCCAATGAGCCGTATGTAGGTAACCAGTCTTTCAGCAGAAGCGAAATAGACCAGGCTTATTGCAAACATTATTATAAGGTATATCACCATCGCTCTAAAGATTAAGATTGAGAATAAGAATGACAGCGAAGGCAAGTATTGCAATTGCTGAAACCGTAAGTATGAACTTCGGGTTCTTGTTCATCTTGTTTCTTGCCCTGAATGACTCGAGAAACCCGACAATAATGGCAAACAAAGCCTGAACAGCAAGAAAGAGAGCAATCTGGAGGTAAATATTCCAGCCCGCGGGAACAACTACATTGTATATGAGCGATCCGTATACGGCGAATTTCAACCATGTAGTTATATGAATCAGTGCCTTGTCGAATCCGCTGTAGTCAAGTATCATAACCTCATGGATCATGGTAAGTTCAAGATGCGTTTTAGGATCATCGACAGGAAGACGGCTGTTTTCAACAAGCGCGATCTGGATAAATATATAAAAGCCTATAATGCTGAATATAAGCACATAATGATTACTTGTGATGAAAAAATTACTAAATATATCTGTAAAAGAAACATATCCGGTGAACATTGCAAAGGTAGCCATCAGTATAAAGAAGGCCGGCTCGATAAGCATTGCAAAAAACGCTTCACGGCTGGCTCCCATTCCTTCAAAACTGCTGCCGGTATCAAGGGCGGCAATTATCATGAAGAAACGTCCCAGCGACAGGATATATGCAAAAAACACAAAGTCGCCCTCAAAGTGAATCAGGGCTTCCTGTTTTCCGAAAGGAATCACGAGGATGGCACACAGAACGGTTGCAAGCGAAATAACCGGCGCAATCTGGAAGATAAGCCCTGTAGTCGTGCTGAAAACGCTCCCTTTTCTCAACAGCACTCCTGCATCCCTCAAAGGCTGAAGGATACCCGGTCCCCTGCGCCCTGACGCGATGCTCTTTGTCCTCAGGATTATCCCGGGAAAGAACATAGCCGATACCAGTATCATTATCAGTGCTGCCATATCAGATTATATTTAACCAGGTTAGCAATAGCACAAATAGTATAAAAACAAAAGCATACAGAATGTAGTGCTGCACTTTCCCGGTCTGCATCACGGCAATCTTCTTGAGAAGTTCCGACAACAGGCCGGCAGGCTTTTCCACTATTACCTTCTGAAATACATCATCGACGCGTGAGCTGAAACTTCTGCCTTCAGGGAACAACTCATCCTCCTCTATCTCCGGCATCATCTTTTTTGTTCCGATAACAGGTTTAGCTACATGGTTATAGTTATAAGCAAAGGATGTTGAGGTGTACTGTTGCTTCGGACCCGTGGCGGTATATCCGCAACCCCATGTCGGACCCGTACTCAGCTTTACCGACCTTAGATGAATCTTCCTGTACAGGGCAAGGGCAACAACAAGAACAATGAACACGCCTGCAATAAGGCTTATCGATGCCAGCCCCGGAAGGCTTGTTTCAGCAATCCTTCTCATGCCTTCAATCCCGAACCCGGTTCCAACAATATCAAATACCGGCCTGACAAACAAGGGAGAAGCAAGTCCGATCAGGATGATAAGGGCCAGGGAAATAAACTGCGGCATGATCATTCCCCTTTCAACTTCAGAGGCTGAAACGGCATGCTGAGAACGCGGTTCACCCAGAAATGCAATCCCGAATGCCTTGGTGAAACAGAAGACGGCAAGACCCCCTATAAGCGCCAATACCACGATTGATCCTAACACGAGTATCGACTGGTGCAGCCCTGATGAGGGAAGATCGCGGAACATGCCAAGGTAAATGAGGTATTCGGAAATAAAACCGTTAAAGGGAGGAAGACCGCAGATAGCCAGTGATCCTGCCAGAAAAAGCAATGAGGTATAGGGCATTTTCTTCATCAGCCCGCCCAGCTTTTCTATGTCGCGGGTGTGTGTGGCCGTGTATACTGATCCGGCACTGAAGAACAACAGCGATTTAAAGAGGGAGTGGTTCAGCACATGAAGCAATCCCCCGCTGAAACCCAGCAGGCTGAGCGTATTGTTGCCAGTGGCAAGTCCTATCACCCCCAATCCTGTCCCAATGCCTATTATCCCGATGTTCTCGATACTGTGGTAAGCAAGCAGCTTCTTCATATCGTGCTGTACGATAGCCATCATCACACCAAGCAAACCTGATACAAGTGAAACGATGAGTATAAGTATGCCTATCTGAAGGAGATCGTGCCTGACATAGAGCAATACCCTGAGTATCCCGTATATTCCCATTTTTATCATCACTCCCGACATCACACCCGAAACATGCGATGGCGCTGCCGGATTAGCCCGGGGAAGCCATGAGTGAAGGGGAATGAAACCGGCTTTGATACCGAAGCCGATAAAGAACAGAATGAAAAGCAGGATGTTTGAATGGCCACTGAAGAAAACTCCAAGTGAATCAAAGCTCATACTTCCGGTCTCATTGGCAGAAATGAGAAATGCAAACATAAGGAAGAACATCCCGACATGCATCTGGATAAGATAACTGATGCCTGTCTTCATAATGCTCTTTTCTTCCGCATCAAAGATGACAAGCATGAAGGATGACAGAGCCATTATCTCCCAGACTATCAGGAACGACAGTCCGTCGCGCGCTATTAGCACGAGGATCATCGAGAAATAGAGCCACAGGTAGGAAAAATAGTGAAGTGAAAAGCTCAATGAATTCTTGCTCCCGTAATACTGCTTCAGATAGCCCTTTGCATAGAGCAGGCCTATCAGAAGGGTTAAGTTAACCACGAGGATGAAAAAAGCCGACAGCCCGTCAACGGCAAAGATTACTGGCTTTCCGGTCAGAGGAATCATTCCTTCAAGCCTCAGTTCGGAGCTTAATCCCGAAAGCGCTTCAATGCTCCATACCGAACTTATTGCAACACCGGCGGCAAGAACAATAAGAGCCGTGGTATGCTTCAGGACTTTAGGTACCGGAAAAAGGGCAAATGACAGAATCAGAACTACAAAAAATAGCGCTATATTCATTGCAGGATTATTTCCACAACATGACTTTTGCGGGCAAAAATATAAAAATATTGCAATAGCAAGCTATCCCTGCCTTATTTTAATCAAGCTCTCCCGATTACAATAAAAAGCACATTTAAGAACTGGTAAAAGCAGTTTAATCAGGAATTTCAGGCATTCACGTTAAGCTGAACATTCTCCCTTGCTTCAGTTACCTCGATAACCCGCGTGTTGCCGCCTTTCTCAAGGTTAATATCGTGAGGCTGGTTGGTACGCCAGTTTCCGTTGGTGAAATCCGGTACGTCAATCGACCGCGACCTGTTTGCAACCGACCATTCGCTGAGAGGCGATATTGAACTCCATAATGCCCCGTCGTACACATCCTGATCGAGCGGCAAACCGTTCCTCAGGCAGTCGATGAGCCTCCAGTCCATGATGAAATCCATGCCTCCATGACCGCCGACTTTCTTTGCCATCTCCCCTACTCTTTTTACAATCTCGGGTGTGAACTTCTCGGTTACATCCCTGAGTTCCTCCTCACTGAGCCAGTTGTGCCCCATTGCAATACGTTCGGGTGCCGGATACTTGCTGGCGGCACCTGCAGTTCCGCTTATAACATGAAGCCTCGAATAGGGCCTGACCGATGAAACATCGTGCTGGATAAGTATTGTTCTTCCAAGATTCGTCCGGACGAGCGATGTATTCATGTTTCCCCGGTATGTCCTGCCGGCATAGGGAGCATAGAACTCATCTCCCGCGGCAAGTTCATTGGCGTGCTTGCCCATTGTAAAATCATTGCCCGACATTGAGGTTAGATATTCCATCTTGTCGCCCCTGTTGATGTTCATTATCTGGCAAACCGGACCCAGACCATGGGTTGGATAGAGGTTGCCGTTTCTTTCGGCATTCTCCTTCAGTCTCCACATACCCGTGTAGGCTCCGTCGGCCTGACGATCATCAATAGGCTTCTTGAAATTGTAGCCCATGAGATTGTGAATATACGCCCCCTCACCGTGAATAATGTCTCCGAACATGCCCTGCCTTGCCATATTCAGCGTGAGAAGCTCAAAGAAATCGTAACAGCAGTTTTCAAGCATCATGCAGTGTTTCTTTGTCTTCTCCGAGGTCTCTACAAGCTGCCAGGCTTCATCAATAGTCCGGCAAATCGGAACCTCACAGGCAACATGCTTCCCGTTCTCCATGGCATATACCGACATAGGGGTATGCCATACCCAGGGTGTACATATATAAATAAGGTCAAGATCTGGCATTTCAACAAGCTTCTTCCAGATATTCTCATCGCCGCTGAATTCCTGGGCTGCAGGCCTGCCTATACGCGAAAGGTAACGCTGTGATTCCTCCACGGCTGCCGGACGAAGATCGCCAAGCGCCTTTATTTCGACACCTTCAATGTATGAAAGTCTTTCAACCGCGCCTCCTCCCCTGTCACCCACTCCGATAAAGCCAACTCTGACAACCGGAAGAGCCGGGGCTGCATATCCCGACATATTGAACTTTCCTGTATGAGGCCGCCTGACAGCTTCAAGAATCGATGATAGATTTGATTCCGGCTCCCTGGGGGCGCATCCTGAGAGTAATCCTCCGGCAAAGGCTCCGGCGCCTGCCACGGTTGCATGTTTCAAAAAATCGCGACGACTGCTTTTCATGTTAGTAAGCTTATATGGGGTTAGATAATAGATGATTTGCGCTAAAATACTACAATAATAGCAATATGCAAGCTCTTTGTCAGACAGATCTTCCTGAAATAATCTACCTGTATATCCTCCTGCGGTTCAGTTCACTCTGATAACGGCGCGCATTTTTGTTATGCTCCGACAGAGTCCGTGCAAAATTATGGTAACCTGAGAAATCGGGTCGGGCTGCAAAATACAGATAATCATGCTTCTCGGCATTCAGAACAGCTTCCAGCCCGCTGATCGACGGACATGCTATCGGGCCGGGAGGCAAGCCGGCATGTTTGTAGGTGTTGTATGGAGAATCAGTCTCCAGATGCTTGTAAAGAATCCTGCTGACACTGAAATCGTTGATGGCGAATTTTATCGTGGGATCAGCCTGAAGAGGCATGCCTCTCCTGAGCCTGTTCAGGTATACCCCCGCTATCCTGGGCTTTTCATCATTCTTTAGAGCTTCCTCGTCAACAATGGATGCAAGGGTAGATACCTCCCGCGGTGTCAGCCCAAGCTCCCCGCTCTTTTTTATTCTTTCCCTGCTCCAGAATCTGTTGTATTCCCGCAGCATCCTGACGTAAAGCTTCTGTGCGCTTGTATTCCAGAAAAACTCATAGGTATCAGGAATAAATACAGATATTACGGTCTCCCGACTGAAGCCGTCGCTGCTGTAATTGGCCGGATTGGAAAAGAATTCCATTATAGATGCCGAATCAGCTTCAATCTGCCCGCCGATCTTACCGGCAAGTTCATTAAGTGTCCTTATGTTGTTGAATGTGATTCTGACAGGCATCTGCCGGCCTCCCCGGAGCATGTTGATCAGATCATTGGCGCTCATGGGTTTTGAAATCACATACTTCCCGGGTTTAACCAGAACGGGGGATTTCTTCTTTTCAGCCACCCAGTGCAGAGTCCTGCTGCTTTTTATATCAAGATTCGCCTCAATGGTATCCATTGCCTGTTTATAACTTGCCCTGTCGGGAATGTAGAGCGTCGACTCCTCTCCTTTCGGGAAAACAGAGGGTCGGAACAGGCGGGAATAAATCACGGCTGAAATTACAAGAACTGCAGTAAGCAACAGTGCAAGTATTATCAATATTATTCTCCTACTGTTCATCCGTCAGTATTATTCTGCAAATTTAAAGAAAGACGCTGAATTGAATAACTCAGATACAAATTCATTATTTTTGAACACTATTTTTTCAAACCATTCAAATGAAATGAAGATGACCACAACAGCTCTATTGACTCTTATCATTATAGGCATCATTACAGGTGCCGTAGCAGGATTGTTAGGGATAGGCGGCGCGATAATTATGGTCCCGGCGCTTGTTTTCATAATGGGTCTCGGCCAGCACCAGGCACAGGGCACAAGCCTGGCAGTGATGCTTCCGCCTGTAGGAATCATAGCAGCCTACAACTATTACAAGGCCGGCGAGGTCAATCTGAAATATGCACTTATCCTGGCTGTAGCTTTCATCGTCGGATCGTATTTCGGATCGAAACTTGCACTTAACATCCCCCAGCGCATGCTGCAAAAAATATTTGCCCTGGTCCTGCTGCTCATTTCCGTGAAAATGCTGTTTTCAAAATAAAAAAGCAGGGACACTACAAACAATGTCCCTGCCTTTATTCTCTATCTGTCAGAACATTATCCCGACACTGAGCAGAAATGCATTAGGCCTGTCATCCAGAGAGACCTTCTCTCCTCCTGCATCAATTTTAGTCTGGTATTTCTGCAGACTGCCTTCATATCTAAGATCAACAACAAGCTTCTTGAAAATATCAAAACCTATTCCGGCCTGATATCCGAAAGTAAGATCGTTATACATTGCCTTGAAATCAGCATCGTCAATCAGATCCTTGGGCGAATTGATCAGAAGACGTGCTGCAGGACCGGCATTGAGACGAACCGGACCGAATTTTGCCCCTAACATTACCGGAAGATCAAGACGATTGAACTGCTGCTTTACAATTTCCGACTCAACACCTTCTACTATCTTATACTCGTCAGTCCTTGATGCGAACAGAAGTTCAGGCTGTATGTAGAATCCAGCCATACTTATCCTTAAAAAAGCACCCGCGTGAAATCCATAATTGGCTGATTTAATGGCATTGACAAGATATTCTGACTCTCCTGATGTAAGGGTTTTCACATCTTCCATTTTAACATTTGTGGTGCTCGCGCCCGCCTTCAGGCCGAAATTTACCTGTGAGAATGCGGGAATAGCAAGTAACACAGATAGTACAATTAAAACAAATTTTTTCATTTCTTTGGTTTTAAGTTCAACATGTCAATCAGATACTAACATACACAGACATCTGAAATAACTTTCATCAGACATATAACGGTGAAGTTGAACAAAAGTTTCAGACATTCGTCAAAAACTGTGCGGACAGCCCTACCGCCTTGAAATAAAAACCCACTATTTAGCGGCAAGCTCGCTGAAAATCGCCTTCTTCATCAGATCGAATTCCTCCCTGTCAAAAAGACGGGTCAGAAATATTATTTTTCCCTTCCGGTCAATTATAACATTCCTGGTAACACCGGCTTCCTTCAGGGCGTACAGCCCGAAAATATCGGCTCCGGGGTCAAGTGCCAGGGGGTAGCTTACAGCCATGTCCTTTTTGAATTTCAGCACTTTGTCAAGAGGCTCATCCCGGTCGATACCGATGACCACAAGATCGGTTTTTTTGCCCGGAATCCATATCTCCTTCTCAATAAAGGGCATTTCCTGCCTGCAAACCGAACACCAGCTGGCAGTGAATTGCAGCATCACCACCTTCCCCCTTAAATCAGAAAGACGGTACGATTTACCGCCGGCTTCGTTTATTGTAAAATCGGGAGCCGGGTCACCAACTTTTATTAAATATCCGTGATCATAAACTATCTTTTCCTGCCCCGAAAGGACAAGGCTCAGCATAAAAGCTGTTATTGAGAGCAATACCATTCTTCTCATGTCCATTTTTTTGCAAATATAGCAAACGGCATAATTCGTGCCATGTTGCCAGATGTGTAAGAACAACAGAATTTTTAACCCAAAACGATATCCGGCTTATTGTTTATCGATAATTTTTTTACCTGAAACGATATGAAATTCAAATCGTTTAGGCTTTTGATGCTTTTTAATGTTTAGTTCCGTTTTTTGATTAATATTGAAATCAGATTGTAACAGATAATAACAGGCAGCAATGAAAAAACTCATTTTGGTTTTCTTTTTTGGGATATGGGCATTTCTAATTCCATCGGTGGCACAGACGGGCGGCGACAGTTTCCTGAAGGCTCTGAACAATATTAAAGAGGATGTGCTGAAGGCACAGCTTGGCTTTCTGGCTTCCGACTGGATGGAAGGCAGGGCTACTGCAACAAGGGGCGATTACATGGCTTCCGATTATATAGCCAGCCAGCTCCGGCTGTTCGGGGTCGCACCTGCCGGTGATCTTCAGGCAGACAAAAGCACAGCCGGATTATTCGATAGTTCAGAAAACACTTATTTCCAGAATTTCACCCTGATTAAAACCATTCCGGGCGAGCCTCCTGTAATGAAAATCATTGTTTCGGAAGGAAAAGATCACATCAGGACAACAAACCCCCAGCCTGACACTGATTTTTTCGTGTACGGCCAAAGGCAATCCGTTGAAATGGAAGCTCCCGTCGTATTTGTAGGATATGGTATCAGGAATGAAAAACTCAGGATAGATGATTTCAGCAATCTTGATCTCAGGGGTAAACTTGTTCTAAGGATTGCCGGTTCTCCCGGATTCCTGGAAGACAAACTCTCAGTAGCGGAGATGCTTTACCTGTCAAGAGATGCCGAGCGTATCGCCAGGCAGGCGGGCGCTGCCGGGATGATTACTTTTGATCCCTCGGCTGCCGTCCCGGTACCGCCAAGACGTAATCCCTTTCCCGACATAGCTTATGCTGAGGCAAGTCAGTCACCCGGGCGTCGGTCAGCCTCCTATTCGCTGCCGTCAACAAAGAGTCCCGACAGCTTTATAAGCATACTTGTATCAGCCAGAACCGCAGATGAGTTATTCAGCGGAACGGGTTTCAATGTTGAGGAATTTGTTTCCAATTCGGTGAAAAAACATGTAAAACCCATAACATTGCCCGCCGACAGAAAGATTTACATAAAAACCAATGTTAAAACGGAGAATGTCAGGGTCAGGAATGTGGTCGGAATCATTAAGGGGAAAGATACCTCGCAGATAATAGTGTTGGGGGCTCATTACGACCACATGGGTATGTCGGACGGATACGTGTGGAACGACGCCGACGACAACGGATCGGGAACCGTGGGAATAATGACGATTGCAAAAGCGATAATGGAGACCGGCATCAAACCTGAAAAGACAATTATTATAGCATTGTGGGCAGCAGAGGAAAACGGACTGCTTGGTTCCAGGTACTTTGTTTCAAAACTGCCCCGGCCGGTGAACAACATCCGCCTAAACCTGAATTTTGACATGATATCGAGATACGTCTCAGAAAATGAACCCAACAAGGCATTCATGATTTACAACGATACTTTTCCGGCATTTAAAACCATGACCGAAAGGAATCTGAAGGAATATGGAATTGATCTGGATATAGAGTACCAGCCCTCGGCCAATCCGCCGGGAGGAAGCGATCACAGATCATTCGTGGATGCTGGCATACCCATAATGCGGTTCAAGCCGGGTCACAGGGAAGAATATCATACACCTTATGATGAAGTTTCAACGGTTGACTGGGATATCATGAAGAAGATTGTCAGGATCGGATTCGCAAATATATGGGAACTGGCTAATAGTGAATGGTAGGCTTGAGGCAATTAAAAGTGGAAAGTGGAAAGTGGAAAGGGGAAAGGGGAAAGTATAAAGGGGAAAGGTTAAGCGTTCAGGGTTCATGTATTATGTATTATAGGCGATGTATTATAGGCGATGTTAAAACAATTGGCAATTAACAATGAACAATTAACAATTAGTAAATGATGCAAGGTTCAGGACTAAGAGACGAAGGGAGGAAGGGACCGCAAGACCGCAAGACTGCAAGACCATGAGATATGTATTATAGGCGATGTATTATAGGCGATATGCTGCATTAGAAGGGACCGCAGGACCGCAAGACTGCAAGACCGTAAGACAATGTATAATGTAT
>JAAYQC010000198.1 GCA_012519515.1 Bacteroidales bacterium
CAGATGAAACCGCTGATCCGGAAACCGCCGGTTGAAAGCGCCAGGGAAGAATACATTGAAGCCGGGATCCCGGAAGAATGGATTGATCCATTGAAAAAGCTGGGATACACGACACTCGGGAAACTCAGGGAGACAGCAAAGGCAGGCAAATTATCGAATGATCTGAACGTGTATAACAAAAAGAACAGGCTTGGACTGGCCGGATTAAGTCCCCAGGCAGTGGAGAAATGGCTGGAAATATCATGATAAATGAACTTTTATCTTTTGCCGGCTAAACTATGTTGCAGTGAACGGCTCCTGACATTATCTTCAGACTGTAGTGAAAGAAGGCTAAATATTTTGAACCTAATACCGGTAATAAAGATCATTTATTGAATCTTTTTCGGCAATTAGTTTGTTACTTTGACGTTTAAAATTGAATAATGATTCCTGAGAGTATAATCGATAAAAAAACTATGCTGTTATTCAGAAAGACTCTGCTCATTTTCTTAGCCGTAACAGCCTGTAATTCACTGTTTGGGCAGCAATTGCCCTTTAATCCGGTTTCGTACAGGATCTACACTCCCTTTGTACTGAATCCTGCCGCTGCCGGAAGCAAGGATTACCTGTCGGTCGACATGAACGCGGGATTCAGGGGACAGTCACATTCCCAGATCCTGGGCGCCAACACACGGCTTACGAAGAAAGTGCTGGGATATCTTCCTTCGGGAAAAAGCTATGCCTATTCCAATGTCGGTGCCGGATTATACGGATACAATGAATATGAAGCTGCCGATTCGACCCACAATGCAGGAGTAAGTGCATCGGCATCCTATCACATACCCCTGAGCGGAAGAGGACTGTCCTTCATTTCGATCGGCGCATCCGTAAAGGGAATGTATCATTTCAAGGAAGGGAACCCCGACCGGGATCTTCCTTCCAGGGAATACTGGTATCCGAATGTCGACTTCGGAGTCTATGTATATAATCCCAATGCATACGCGGGTATTTCCCTTACCAATCTTCTTCATCCTCCCAAAGACACGGCGATGCTGAATAATTATTCAGTACCGGTCTCGAGACAATATCATTTTACAGGCGGTTACAAATTCGTGCTGAGCGAATCGATGGATATAGTGCTTGAACCTTCCGTTCTGATTCACACCGACGATTCCCTGTCGTTCGATATAAAGGAAAGCATCGAGCCGCTTATAAAACTGTACGTGGGCAATTTCTGTATCGGAACCTATTTCAACGATTACAGCAAGGTATCATTCTTTTTCCAGTACAGGTATCCCAAATTCTACATCGGGACCTATTTTGCCCTGCCTAAAGATTCTCCTTTTTACAAAAAAGCATTAACTTCGGAGGTAGCTGTGGGAATCAATTTCTCGCCAAATAAATCGGGCTACACCAAGAGCGGACACTGGTAATAACGTTTTGCAATAGCAATATTATGAAGATCATAACAAAAAAAATATTGACTTTAGCGCCGTCACTGTTGCTGATGGCATTTGTCTCAGCCCTTGCCCCGGCACAGTCGACGGGGAATCAGGGTGCCAGGGATCTGGTAAAGGTTAACAGATTCACACTTGATATCATTCCTCCATCATCGGGAGTTCAGTTCTACCGTGAAGGTATTGTTTTTCTTTCAACAACCAGGAGCGAGACCCGGATGCTTGACAGTCACACCTCTTTTGGAAAGACCGACACTTATTATGCAGTTCCTTTCGATACGGCAACCGGAAATCCGGTGTTATTCTCCCCTGCCCTTTCATGGCAGGTCCCCTGCGAGGCTATGACCTTTAACAGCGACTACACCGAGATGTACTATACCCGTAAGCCTTCGCACAGGGAGCCTGAAAAGATTTACATGGCAAGGTATGAACTTGCAAAAAACAAGAAACAAAGATGGGTAAGCGACACCAAGCCACTGAGTTTCTGTTCCGACCGGTCGTTGTATTCCCACCCTGCCCTCTCGCCCGACGGCGAAAAAATAGTTTTCAGCAGTAACAGGAGCGAAAGCCTTGGCGGACTCGACCTTTTCATTTCCTACAGGAAAGGCAATGAATGGTCGGCACCTGTAAACCTGGGGAACCTTATAAACACGAAGGGCAATGAACTTACGCCTTTCCTTGACCAGGACAACAATCTTTATTTTTCATCCGACGGGCTGCCGGGTTCCGGAGGGTACGACATCTTTTTCTGCAGGTACAACGAAGGCAAATGGGAAAAGCCTGTCAATATGACGGAACTGATAAACGGCCCGGATGATGATCTGGCTTTCAAACTTAGCAGGACTGACGGTAAATCGGCTTTCTATACAATAAGATATAAGAGTGCAGGTAAAAATCCGCAGTTATTCAAGGTCACACTGAATGACAGGACTGCCCTGGGTAAAGCTGCTAACCTTCAGGAAGCCTTCAGGCTTATTGCCCAAGCGGTAACTACTCCTGAAGAGAAAGTTGTTCCTGTTGCCGTGAAGGAAGAAAAACCTGCTCCTGTTGTAAAGGAGACTGTAGCTCCGACCGAAGCGCCTCAGCAGAAAGTTGCCATCAGCGAAAAAGTTCCTGAACCGGCTCCCGTTCAGGCCATGCCTCAACCCGCCGCCGATCCCGGCCAGATAGTGTTTCGTGTACAGTACCAGTCCGTTTCCACTAAAAACGACAGAAGGAGCATCACCATCGGGGGAAAGCCATACGATGTCTTCGAGTATTTCTCCAACGGCACTTACAAGTACTGTGCAGGTGAATTCCCTTCTCCGGCAGCGGCAGCCCCGCTTCAGGCACAGCTCCGCAGGGATGGCTACAGTGATGCTTTCGTTGTTGCCTTCAGGAATAATGAACGTGTAACGGGGTCGTTACAGAACATAAGCAGTCAGGCTCCTGCCGCTCAGAGAGTTCAGGCACAGGAGCTACCGACACCTGCAGACCGGGCGAATCAGGACAGGATTGTTTACCGTGTGCAGTTTGCCTCCTATATGAATCCAAGGGGAAGCTACGAGAAAACCTTTGGCGGCACCCGGTATATGGTATTCGAGTATATGTATAACGGAGCCTGCCGTGCCTGCGCGGGAGAATTCGGTTCTTCAGCCGCGGCTGCAGGGCTGCAGAGACAGATCATGAAGGAAGGTTATCCCGATGCATTCGTGATCGCGACAAGAGGGAATGAAAGAGTAATAAATCCCTGATACTCCCGCTCCGTAAAAAAACTAAGCCGACCCGGTCTAGAGCCTGTTCAGCTGTCCGTCGAAGTGCAGGACCTCACCTTTTTTTGTGTCCGAGGAGAATTTAAAACCATTATAGTTCAGGAACAAAGGCATTCCCGACACTGATTTCACCTTCAGATCAGTCAATTTGCCTTCATCCCATTCAAAATCGAGTTCAAATCCGCCTCTTGCCCTTATCCCCCTGATCTTTCCCGAAGGAACAGCGTCGGGCAACGAAGGCAGGATATCAATCTCATCAAGATGGCTTTGGATGAGCATCTCGGCTATGCCGGCAGCTCCGCCGAAATTCCCGTCAATCTGGAATGGCGGATGTGCATCAAAAAGATTGGGATATGAGCCGCCTCCTGAAGACCCCCCTCCCGTTGCCCGGGCAGCAGGCATTCCCTGAGGTCTCAGAAGCATCCTGACCATCTGCCATGTATGATTACCTTCCCTGAACCTTGCCCAGAAATTGATTTTCCACGCGAGGCTCCATCCGGTTCCCTCGTCGCCTCTTGCCTCGAGCGATTTTCTGGCTGCCTCCATGAATTCGGGATTATCCTTCCAGTTAATTTCCTTGCCCGGATGAACACCCCAGAGATGCGAAACATGACGATGCTTGTTATCCGGATCATCAATATCGTCCATCCATTCCTGAAGCTGGCCGAACCTGCCGATCCTGTAGGGAGCAATCCGGGGGAGCAGGCTTTCAAGAGTATCCACGAAGGCATCATTGGCATCCAGTATCTTGTCAGCCTCGATACATGCCCTGAAGAGACTTTTTATTATCTGGTGGTCCATGGTTGGACCGGAAACAAGACCTCCGGTCTCCGGCGAGTTGGAGGGGCATGAAACCAGCCATCCGGTGGCCGGATCGGCAACAAGAAAATCCGCGTAAAACATTGCAGCGCTTTTCATGACCGGCCAGGCAGTATTCCTGAGAAATGAAGTATCTCTTCCAAACAGAAAATGTTCCCAGTAATGATGAGCCATCCATCCGCTTCCGCCAACCCAGATCCCATGATCGGAAGCATTTATGGGAGCAGCTCCCCTCCATATGTCGGTGTTGTGGTGAAGAACCCATCCCCGCGCATTATAATGATCGTCTGCAACCTTTGAACCGGCAGGCACCACCTCTCCTATCATTCTGAAAAGGGCTTCATGACATTCGGCTATGTTGAGTACTTCGGCCGGCCAGTAATTCATCTCTATGTTGATGTTAACGGTGTACTTGCTGTCCCACGGTGGGTTCAGCCTGTCGTTCCATATACCCTGAAGATTTGCAGGATAGCTTCCCTCACGGCTTGATGAAAGAAGAAGATATCTTCCATACTGTACATAAAGGGCAGCCAGGGAATTGTCCATTTCAACAGGTATCTCATTGATTCTTTTGTCAGTCGGCAGGTTCTCCTTGCCTGATGAACCCAGATCAATAGAGAATCTGTCGAAATATTTCCTGTAATCCTCTATGTGTTCTTTCTTCAGCTTCTCATACGATTTTCCTTCTGCCGCCTCAAGATGCTTCGCGCATAAAGCCTCAGGATTGCCGGAAACATCATTGGGACTGACAAAATTTGTGGCTGCAGAAAGCAGGATGGTGGCTTCATTTGCATTTTCAATATGAAGCCCGTCTTCCGAGCAGTTTATCTTTCCTCCCTTCAAAAGGACCCTGGCGGTTGAGCTGCCGTAAAGAACACCGTTTTTTACCTTCACGGCGAGTGTAAGTGTATTGTTTTCGCCCGGTGTCACCTTAAAATCCTCGTGCAGGGCTGTCATTTTCAGATCGAAGGAAAGCGATCGTCTGTTGTCGGATAAAAGCCTGATCACTATCAGGTTTGCCGGGTGACTCGCGAAGTATTCGCGGGTGTACTTTTTCCCGCCGGTCATATAAGTTGTTCTGCAAATTGCATTTGCAATATCCAGTTCTCTTCTGAATTCAGTAATTGAGTCGTGATTTGCAAACTCAAGCCACAGGTCTCCGAAAGGCTGGTATTTCTCCTGGTGCAGCGGTACGCTCATGAACTTTTCAAGGGCCAGCTTTTCCGCTTCTTTCTGTTTTCCTTCCCAAAGCAGTTTCCTTATGGTTCCCAGGTATTCCGATGCGCCCTCATGGGAATAATCGTGGGGGCGGCCTGTCCAGAGGGTTTCTTCATTAAACTGGATGTGATCCGTACTCTCACCTCCGTAAATCATTGCACCCAGTCGTCCGTTACCGATAGGAAGAGCTTCCACCCACGATGAAGCCGGTTGTTCATACCAGAGTTTAAGCTTGTCATTTTCCTCCGCGCCGGGCTTGCATGCTGAAAGAAGAGAGAAAACAAACAAAAAAATTATCAGATTGATGTATTTCATAATCGAAGGAGATAAGTGGATAATTTAGCAAGATACAAACTAATTTTATCGATTCCGGCAATAAATATTTACTGACTGCATGCAACTTTATGTTTTTTTCAATGTCTTTATGATGAAAATTATTTACCAACAAAATAATACGGCTATGAAGAGTCTAAAAATCGGAATGATCCTGATCTTTGCCCTTGGCATCAGTGTATGTACATACGGACAGTTCCGCCGGACGGTTAACGGCAATAAGAATGTTGTTAAGGAAAGGAGGGATGCCGGTCAGTTTGCGGATCTCAGGGTAAGCAGCGGAATTGATGTATATCTTTCACAGGGCACAGGAGAATCGATAGAAGTGGAAGCTGACGAGAATCTCCATGAATATATACTGACTGAAATAAAGAGTGGTGTCCTGCATGTCTATACCAGGGCCAACATTCTCAGAGCTGAAAGGAAGAGGGTATATGTGACCATGAAGAATATCAGGTCGCTCAGCATCTCGAGTGCCGGCGATATAATCGGGCAGACTCCGATACAGGCTGATCGCCTGGAGTTGTCGGCAAGCAGTGCCGGCGACATCAAGCTTGAAGTCAAGGCCAGGGAGATCAGGGTCGGGGTAAGCAGTTCAGGTGATATTACTCTAACAGGGGAAGCCGATATGCTATATGCCGATCTGAGCAGTGCCGGCGATCTCAACGCGTACGGTCTTGTCGTAAGGGAGGCTGATGTTTCGGCTTCCAGCGCGGGTGATGCCGATATCTATGTCACCGAAAAACTCACGGCACGGTCATCAAGCGCCGGAGACATCAACTACAGGGGTAACCCGAAATACGTTGACGCCCATTCATCGAGTGCGGGGAGTGTGAACCGGAAATAGTTCTTTCCTGTATATAAAAAGCTTTATCAAATGAAGCCGGTAGGTAAATCCTGCCGGCTTTTTTGTAACTTTGTGTATTGGTAACCCTTCTTAAATAATTAACAGATGAATGAAACTCTAAGTTTAAATCTCAGGAATATTGCAGATTTCGTTTCACTTGAAGAAGTAACGGCTCTTGCCCAGCAGTCGGTAAGGCATCTTGACAGCCTTAATAACAAAACCGGAGCAGGAAATGATTTCCTTGGCTGGATGACACTGCCGGACGACATTCTGCCTCAGCTTGACAACATAGAAAAATGTGCAGAATACCTGAGATCAATATCCGATTTCACCGTTGTTATCGGAATAGGAGGCTCATATCTCGGATCCAGGGCTGTTATCGAGGCACTTTCCCATACTTTTACAAGCCTGAGGCAGGACTTGCATCATGAAGTCTTGTTTGCCGGGCAGAATCTGTCGGAGGATTACATTGCCGATCTTCTTGAGATACTCGACAAGGTCAATTATTCGATAGTTGTTATTTCAAAATCGGGAGTGACGACGGAGCCCGCGATTGCCTTCCGTATCATCCGCAATCATCTTGAGCACAAGCTGGGGAAAGCAGAAGCAAATAAAAGGATCGTCGCAATAACCGACAGCAGCAAAGGTGCCCTGAGACTGCTTTCACAGAAAAACGGATACCGGACATTCGTAATTCCCGACAATATCGGCGGAAGATATTCAGTTCTGACGCCGGCCGGATTATTGCCGATAGCCCTGTGCGGATTTGACATAAGGCTGCTGGTCGGGGGAGCTAAGTCGATGGAAGAGATATCCCGCACCAACAGAAACGGTGAATCAAACCTGCCGCTTCTCTATGCTGCCGCCCGGAACCTAATTCTCCAATCGGGAAAGACAACGGAAATAATGGTTAGCTACAATCCAAAACTTCATTACTTTGCTGAATGGTGGAAGCAGTTGTTCGGGGAAAGTGAAGGCAAGGACGGTAAGGGAATCTTTCCCGCGGCAGTCGATTTCACAACCGACCTTCATTCGCTGGGACAATATATTCAGGATGGCCAAAGGATATTGTTTGAGACCGTTCTTTCAGTCAGGGAACCTGCAAAAAAGGTGACGGTCCCTGAGGAAGAGGACGATGCTGACCAGCTTAATTACCTTGCAGGCAAGAGGATGTCGTATGTTGATCACAATGCCGCGGCAGGAACCATTCTCGCTCACAACGACGGTAATGTGCCTGTAATACACATAAGCATTCCGGAACTTACCGAATATTACATCGGTCAGTTATTTTATTTCTTTGAGCTTGCCTGCGGTGTCAGCGGATATATCCTGGATGTAAATCCCTTCGATCAGCCAGGAGTTGAAGCATACAAGAAAAATATGTTTGCCCTGAACAACAAGCCCGGTTATGAGGAAGCCGGAAAAATCCTCAAAGAAAGACTTAAATAAATCAAAATGAAACTCACATGTGTCAAATGCATGAACATGTTTTTCGGTCATGTGAGTTTCCCTGCCTGGGCAAGGCAGGCATCATAACATGAAAATCAAAACTATATAATTATGAAAATAGAACTTAGAAAAAACTTCAAATGGTCGCTGGTAGTTCCCACCAGCATGGGTGTCAGAATCACCCCTGTCAATGCACAACCTGTTCATTGCAGTGATACTTTTATAATGCATGTTACCAGTGCAGAAACCAATGTAGCGAGTGTTCCCTCCTATCTCGGGCTTCCTGTAAAGGTTCTTACAACCTTTGTGAAGGACAGTCCGATTGCCCGCATGATCAAGGACAACCTTGCATCGAGGCATATGGCATATGAGGGCGTTGAAGTTGATCAGGGTGGACCATGGGGTTACCGGCATCAGTTCAATATTGCCGACAGCGGTTATGGTTCCAGGGGGCCCAGGGTTCACAACGACAGGGCGGGTGAAGTTGGAAGGACACTTAACGTCAAGGACTTCGATCTCGAGAGGCTTTTCGGGGAAGAGGGAGTTCAGATAGTTCACATCTCCGGACTTATCGGAGCCATGTCGCCCGAAACAAGCAATTTCTGCCTTGAGCTGGCAAGGGCGGCAAAGAAACATGGAACCAGGATTGCCTTTGACCTCAACTACAGGGCTACATTCTGGAAAGGAAGGGAAAAGGAACTTTCAGCTGCATTCAGGGAAATAGCCGGACTTGCAGATATCCTTGTCGGCAACGAGGAAGACTTCCAGCTTAGTCTGGGTATTCCCGGTCCTGAAGAGGGCGGGAAGGATCTTGTGGCCCAGATTGACAGTTTCAAGGAAATGATCAAAAGGGTAAAGAAGGAGTTCCCCTCAGCTTCGGTGTTCGGAAACACCCTGAGACAGGTGATAAATGCCAACGAACATCTCTGGGGAGCAATAATGCTCGAAGGTGATAAATGGCATGTTGTCGAGCCGAGGCCTATCCGTGTACTCGACCGTATCGGTGGTGGCGACGGTTTCGTGGGAGGCCTTCTGTATGGAATCCTGCGCGGCTGGGAGCCCGAGAAATGGATACAGTTCGCATGGGCAACCGGTGCACTTGCAACCACTTCACTTACCGACTACGGACAGCCGGCCGACGAGGAACAGGTGTGGAGCATCTGGAAGGGAAATGCCCGGGTCAGAAGATAGAAAAATCTGCTGCTGATCAGTTCTTTCCTTTTAGACCGAACTTGTTCACGAACTCATCAATAACCTGCGACAGGTTGGGATCGCCAATTTCCTGAAGGTCATAGTATACCCTGGTGTTGGGTTTCCGTATGTTGATTATTCTGTTAAGGTCGATCGGTGTTGCAACGACCACGCTGTCACAATCCGTTTTATTGATGGTATCTTCAAGATCCTTCAATTGTTGTTCTCCGTATCCCATTGCAGGAAGAAGTGTTCCTATATTCGGATAGATGCTGAATGTCTCGGTAAGTTTTCCTACTGTAAACGGTCTTGGGTCAACCAGTTCTGCAGCGCCGAACTTCCTTGCGGCAACAATACCTGCTCCCAGTTTCATTTCACCGTGGGTAAGAGTGGGGCCGTCCTCGACAACAAGGACTCTTTTTCCTTTTATCACCGAAGGATCATCAACCCTGATGGGAGAAGCTCCGTCAACAACAAGAGCACCCGGATTGACCTTTTCGATGCTCTCTCTTACCTGCTGGCCAGCTTCGGGGGAAGAACTGTCAATCTTGTTTATCACCACCACATCGGCCATACGGAGTGTTACCTCTCCGGGATAATATCTCAGTTCGTGACCGGCCCTGTGAGGATCGGTGACTGTAATCATCAGATCGGATTTATAGAACGGAAAATCGTTGTTGCCACCATCCCAGAGTACAACATCGCATCCGGCAGGATCGTTCTCGGCTGCGCGGAGAATTGCTTCATAATCCACACCGGCATAAATCACGTCACCCCTTACAACGTGAGGTTCATATTCTTCCATTTCCTCAACGGTGCATTTATGCAGCTCCAGATCAGCTATTGTGGCAAACCTCTGAACCTTCTGCTCTGCCAGATCGCCGTAAGGCATAGGGTGGCGAATTGCAACAACCCTCAGGCCTTTGGCCATAAGGAGTTCAATAATTCTTCTTGAAGTCTGGCTTTTTCCGCAGCCGGTTCTGATAGCTCCGACTGAAATGACAGGCTTGACGCTTTTCAGCATGGTTGCATCCGGACCCAGGAGAACAAAATTCGCGCCGGCAGCATTGACAATGGCGCTTACTGCCATCACTTTCTGATATGTGACATCACTGTAAGCAAAAACACAATCATCAACCCTGAATTTCCTGATCAGTTCCGCGAGATTCTCTTCTGCATAAACCGGAATTCCTTCAGGATAAAGCTTTCCCGCGAGTTCCGGCGGATATTTCCTGCCGTCAATATCCGGTATCTGGGCAGCAGTGAAAGCTACCACGTTATAGTTTTCATTGTCCCTGTAAACGGTGTTGAAGTTGTGGAAATCCCTTCCGGCTGCACCGATTATTATTACATTTTTTTTTGACATGTTCCCTCCCATGATTTGATAATTAATTTCCCGGAAAAATCGTTATATAGATAAAATGAATTGACAAATTTATAATTTGCGGACATAATATCCGAACAATTAATTTGATTTTTAACCGGATGTTTTATGTGGTATGAGTTGTTGATTAATTGATGTTTAAAATACAAAACTACCCTTCTTGAAAACATGTTAAAGAAAATATTTCCGGCGTAACCCGGCTAAATTTATTTCTTTGTACTATTATGACCTGAAATGAATGTCCTTGCCCACATATATCTGTCAGGTGATTCCGAAAAGATCATCATCGGAAACTACATAGGCGATTATGTAAAAGGACGCGATTATCTCAAGTATCCTGAACAGGTAAGGAAGGGAATAATACTTCACAGGCATATAGATGCCTTTACCGACAGGCATCCGGTGGTTCACCGCAGTAAAATCTATTTCTCAAGGAAATACCACAAGTACTCGGGAGTTGTCACCGACATCATCTATGATCATTTTCTTACCAGGGAATGGAACTTTTATTCCCGCCGGCCGCTGGAGAGCGTCACCTACAACTTCTACAGGGCAATGGTTAACAATTTCGATATTCTTCCGGAAGAAGTACGTAAGATGATGCCCTTTTTCATAATTAACAACTGGATAGAATCGTATCAGACGAGGAGGGGTATCAGGTCGGTACTGAACACTCTGAGCAAGAGGTCGTCGCTTCCGAATGAGACAAGGTTCGCAATGAAAGCCCTGAAGAAGAATTATTACGCTCTTCAGGACGACTTCATGGAGTTCTTTCCGCAACTCATCGATTATGTGGAAAAGGATTTCGGGATAGAAATTTCGCACAGGATAACAATCCCCTTCTGATCAGATAAGGTATTCCGCGCGACTGGCGTCGAGCCTGAGAAAAATAAACAGCAGAATAGTGAATGCCCAGAGTGAACTTCCCCCGTAACTAAGGAAGGGAAGAGGTATTCCTATTACCGGAACCAGACCGATGGTCATACCTATATTAATAAAGATATGAACAAAAAAGACTGACACCACTCCATAACCGTAAATCCGCGAAAAAGCGGATCGCTGCCTTTCGGCAAGGATAATCAGCCGGATAAGAAGCATCACATACAGTACTATTACAACAAATGCACCCATGAATCCCCATTCTTCTCCGATTGTACAGAATATGAAATCGGTACTTTGAGCCGGGACAAACTTGAATTTTGTCTGTGTTCCCTTCAGATAGCCCTTTCCCGAGAAACCTCCCGAACCTATTGAAATAATCGACTGGTTGACGTTATATCCCGTTCCGTGAGGATCTGACTTTATACCGAGCAATATTTCCACTCTCTCCTTCTGATGAGGCTTCATCAGTTTGTTGAATGCTATGTTGACGGAGTTAACATAGGCAAGACTTCCTATCAGGAAGAGATAGATCGTAAGGGATGCAATGGCTTTTTTATTGTAGAAATAGACAGCAAATATAAATCCTGACAGCAAAACCGATATCAGCACAATATGTTCATTTCTAAGTGATCCTGACACCAGGCTGTTGATTCCGTATACCAGAAGGGTAATTCCCGTGATAATCCCGAGAGCAGACAGACAGGTCTTCCATTTCCTGGTTACTATACAGCTCAGAATCAGGGCTGACAAAACAAGTCCGAGAGAGAGCAGGGTATTGTTGAAAAGAAGGGTGAAGAAGAAAAGAATAAGCATAAGGAATCCGGAGATCAGAATATAAGGGCTCATTCCTTCCCTGTAAAGTACCAGGAAGAATCCAAGAAAAACCACCGCGGAACCCATGTCGGGCTGAAGCACTATAAGCAGGGCAGGCATCATGATAATCGCGACTGAAATCATGAATACCTTTAGTTTCCCCAGGTCGTGCCGGGATACATTCAGATACGCGGCCAGGGCGAGTGCAGTACCGATCTTTGCAAATTCCGAAGGCTGAAGACTGAATGAGCCGAACTGAAACCACGATCGCGCCCCGTGAACATATTCACCGACAAAGAGTACCAGAAGAAGGAGGAACAGGAAGAATCCGTAGATGAAATATGCAAAGAATGAATAGAACCTTGAATCGGTAACCACAACAAACACTGCTATCACAAATGTCGCGAGTATCCATACAAACTGCTTTCCGTATCTTTGTGAAAGGTCTATAATCCTGCTATGCTCCTCGTTGTATACGGCAGCGTAAATATTGAACCATCCTATTATTACAAGCAACAGGAAGATTACTATTGTAATCTTATCGAGCCTTGCCCAGATATTTACACTTCTATTCACCGGCAATCAGATTCAGTTCAAGCATTCTTTGTTCCGAGTATTTATTCGTCACCTCTCCGGTCAGGTATTTTTCAATCATAAGGCTGGCTATGGGAGCCGCATAGCTTGCTCCAAAACCGGCATTCTCGACATATACCGCTATTGCAATTTTCGGATCATCCTTAGGGGCAAAGGCGATGAACACCGAATGGTCCTTACCGTGAGGGTTTTCGGCCGTTCCCGTTTTTCCGCATACTATTATGTTTCTTATAGCCGCACTCCTTGCTGTTGCTCCGGCACCTCCATTGACAGCCTCCTCCATGCCCAGCACTATCGATTCAAAGTTAGCTGAATCGATTTCTATTGTATGCTTTAAAAGATATTTCCCGTCGGGTTTCCCTTCTGCACCGATTGATTTAACTATATGTGGTGTGTAATAATATCCCCTGTTTGCAATTGCTGCAGTCATATTGGCCATTTGGAGCGGCGTTGTCTCAACTTCTCCCTGGCCTATTGCCATCGATATTATTGTAAGAGCCTTCCACCCGTTCTTACCGTAGAAACGATCGTAGTAAGAAGGTGATGGAACAAAACCGGTCAGTTCATTGGTAAATTCTATTCCCAGTCTCTGGCCGAATCCGAACTGGTCGAGATATTCCTTCCATTTAACATAAGCTGCTTCGACGTTCGGGTAGGCCGGGTTCTCAAGAATTCTTCTGTAGACCTGGCAGAAGTAAGCGTTGCATGAATTTGAAATCCCGTGAATAAGGTCGAGGGGGGAGCTGTGGGAATGGCAGCCTATAAACAAATAGCCGTTACTGCATCCGAACAGGGTTGAAGGCTCTATCACCTTCTCCTGAAGGCCGATCAGTCCGTTTATTGGCTTGAAAGTTGATCCCGGGGGATACTTGGCCTGAATGGCTCTGTTGAAAAGAGGCAGCGAAGTATCAGCGCTGAGCTTCATGAAATTTTCCGATCTGATTCTTCCCACCAGAAGACCGGGATCGTAGTTCGGGCTTGATACCAGGGTAAGCACTTCACCTGTCTTCGGTTCGAGAGCCACTATGCTGCCTGATTTGTTTTTCATCAGGAGTTCTCCGTATTCCTGCAGATCCATATCGACGGTTGAAATGATATCCTCTCCCTGAACCGCAACGGTATCCATTCTCCCGTCGGCATAGGAACCCTTTATCCTGCTGTAAACATCAACAAGGTAAATGGTCACTCCCCTTTTGCCCCTGAGATTCTTCTCATACGCTTCCTCAATTCCCAGTTTGCCTATATAGTCGCCTGCCTTGTAGTAGGGATCATTTTTAACCACCGATTCGTCCACCTCGCTCACATAGCCCAGTATGTGTCCGGCAATGGGCTTTGAGTATTTCCTCAGGGTTCTCGGCTGAACATAGAATCCCGGATATAAAAAAAGTTTTTCCTGGAAGCGTGCATACGATTCAGCTGATATCTGTTTGAGGAATACCGACGGAGCCCTTCTTGAATAGCTTATGGCAGAATTCATCCTGTCGTTGAATGAGCTTTTTGTAATTTCAAGAAGTTCGCAGAACTCAGCTGTGTCGATGGAAGTTACCTGTGCCGGCACCACCATCAGATCATAAGCAGCCTGGTTGAACACCATCAGCTTATTATTCCTGTCGTAAATCAACCCTCTCGCGGGGTATTGAGTCACATACCTCAGAACGTTGTTGTCGGCCGAGAGCCGGTAGGTGTCCTTCACGACCTGGATCACAAACAGACGGATAATCAGGAGGAGCGCTGCGAGCACCACAAATGCAATAATGATATACTTCCTGCTTGTGAACGCGTCTTTCATGACAGATTCGTTACCTTCCTTTACGGTAATATTCTATGAGAAGGATAAATGCCAGTGTAAAGATTGAACTTAGTATTATTCTCAATATTGTTCTGAAGAAATCAGTAAATCTGAAAACCTCGATAAAGAAGAGGCTTGTATGGTGAATCAGGACAATTGTCGTAGCATAAATCACGAACCATCTGAATCCGTAGGAAGCCATTGAAAGGCTCGATCCCGGATCGTATCCGTCGCGCGGGGCGATAATCCTGAGTACAAAGGGACGGGCAAAACCGGCAATAAGCGTTGCCGATGCATGCATGCCGGGCGACCCGAAAAACAGGTCGATAACCAGTCCAGTAAAAAAGGCAATCAGCAGTATCAGCCATGAGGGAGTGAGTGAGGGCAGGATCAGTATGATCATAATGTAAACATAGGGGTTTACATAGCCGCTGAACTGAATATTATTCAGCACCAGAATCTGGAGCAGAATCAGTACGACGCTTATCAGTCCGTATTTCAGGATGGTATTTATCATTGGTACTGTGATTCAAGTTCAAGTTGTTCTTCCCTCTTAAGGTTTCCGATAACAGTTACATACTGGAGCTGCCTGAAATCGGCAAAGAGTTCAACCGTTATCCTGTAAAAATCACTTCCGCTTTTTTTAATCCCGCTCACACGGCCAATGCCGATCCCTTCGGGAAACACTGCAGAGAAAGCCGTAGTTTCGATGGTGTCGCCCTCACTGACCGATATGTGCTGGGGTATCTCATTCAGTATGGCGTAGCGGGGACTCCGGCCGTCCCATGTCAGTGACCCGAAATGACCGCTTGACTTCAGCCTGGCACTTAGTCTGAAATCGAGATTGAGCAGCGAAATGGCCACTGAAAAATTCCTTGAACAAGCAACCACCATACCCACGGCATTGTTACCGTCGGTGACAGCCATATCGGGTTCCACACCCTGAAGGCTTCCCTTGCTGATGGTAAAGTAATTTTTTTGTTTGTTAACCGAGTTGTTGGTCACCCTTGCCGCCGTAAATATATATTGCCGGCCTGCTGTCGTATCGTTCACGGAATCAAAGCCCGGGGCATCCGCGTGATTAAACTGTTCCAGCCGGTTTCTGAGAGCGCTGTTTTCCTCGGCAAGCTGCAGGTTGACTTCACGGAGACTGAGATAATTCTTTGCATTTGTTATGCGACCTTCCATTCTCCGGGTTATGCCCTGCATGGTTTTAACCATTTTCGAATTATGGTAGGTGTTTCCGTTAGTGAGCCAATAAAATGCTATTCCTTCCAGGATAAGAAATACGATGATATTATTGTATTTAAGAAGAAAGTTCAGCAGGTTTCTCATTCACTCACGGGGTCAGGTTATCTCATAAGGAAAGGAAACTTATCCACGTTCTTCAATGCCACTCCTGTTCCCCTTGCTACTGCATGGAGGGGATCCTCAGCAACATTGAAATTAATGTTCAGCTTATCCGACAGCCTTCTGTCGAGTCCTCTGAGAAGTGCGCCGCCTCCGGTAAGGTATATTCCCTTGTTTACAATGTCGGCATACAGCTCGGGTGGTGTCTGCTCAAGCACGTTAAGCATGGCTGCTTCCACCTTCGACAGCGATTTATCGAGGCAATACGCGATTTCCTGGTACGAGATGGGAATTTCTATAGGAAGAGAAGTCATGATGTTTGGTCCCCTGACAATGTAATCCTGAGGAGGCTCATCTATATCAGGCAAGGCTGCCCCGACAGCTATCTTTATGTCTTCGGCCGTTTTCTCTCCTATTTTTATATTATGCTGATGCCTCATATAGGTCTGGATATCAGAAGTGAATCCATCACCGGCTATCCGTACCGATTTATTGCAGACAATTCCGCCGAGGGCTATTACGGCTATTTCGGTTGTACCTCCTCCCACATCCACTATCATGCAGCCTTCCGGAGCTTCAACATCGAGACCTATACCGATGGCAGCAGCCATGGGTTCGTAAATAAGATAGACATCCCTGCCTCCTGCATGTTCGGATGAATCGCGTACGGCACGCAGCTCGACCTCGGTACTTCCCGAAGGAATGCATACAACCATCTTAAGGGAAGGAGTGAAGAATCTCGGTCCGGTGTTTAACAGCTTGATCATTCCCCTTATCATCATTTCGGCAGCATTGAAGTCAGCAATTACCCCATCGCGCAATGGTCTTACCGTCTTTATGTTCTCATGTGTCTTCCCGTGCATCTGTCTTGCCCCATCCCCGATGGCAATAAGTTTGCCCGTGTTCTTGTCAATGGCAACTATTGAAGGCTCATCTACAACTATCTTATCATTGTGAATGATAACCGTGTTGGCTGTTCCAAGGTCTATTGCAATCTCCTGCGTCAAGAATGAAAAAAGTCCCATATAATGCGCTTATTGGTTTAATGTTTAAAATGTCGTTTTCCTGTGAAGACCATTGCCACATTGTTGGCGGAGCAATAATCTATCGAATCCTGGTCTCTTACCGACCCTCCGGGCTGGACGATTGCCGTTATTCCGGCCTTATGTGCCAACTCAACACTGTCGGCGAACGGGAAGTAGGCGTCCGAAGCCATAACAGCGCCATTGAGGTCGAAGCCGAAGCTGTGTGCCTTCTCTATAGCCTGCCTGAGTGCATCCACCCTCGAAGTCTGTCCTATTCCGCTGGCGCACAGTTGTCTGTTTTTGGCAAGAACGATGGCATTTGATTTGCTGTGCTTCACTATCTTGTTTGCAAACACCATGTCGTCAGTTTCAGCAGGCAGTGGAAGCCTTGGTGTAACAGGCTTCATATCCATGGCAAGCTCTGTGCTGAGGTCTTTCTCCTGCCAGAGGACACCGCCGAGAAGCGACCTGAACTGGTATTTGCCCGCCGGCCTCTCCTTTCTCCTCAGAATGATACGGTTTTTTTTCTGTGACAGTATTTCAAGAGCTTTATCACTAAACTCAGGTGCAATGATTATCTCGAAGAAGATCGTTCCTATCTCTGCCGCCTCCTTTTCACCCACCTTGTGATTGGTCGCTATTACCCCCCCGAAAGCAGAAACCGGATCGCATGCCAGGGCATCCTTCCATGCTTCAAGCAGATCGGAACGTGAAGCAACTCCGCAGGCATTGTTATGCTTCATGATGACAAAGGTGGTCTCGCTGAATTCATCAATGAGTCCAAGGGCTGCATCTATATCCAGAAAATTGTTGTAGGAAATCTCCTTGCCGTGCAGTTTGTCGAAAAGTGTTTCCGTATCACCGTAGAAGACTCCCTTCTGGTGGGGATTCTCTCCATATCTGAGCGGATAAACGGTGTTTATGCTTTCCCGGAAAGCTTCAATACCTGCCGTCCGGTTAAAATAAGCGAATATTGAGGTGTCATATCCCGATGAAGTAAGGAAGGCCTCAGCCGCGAATTGTTTTCTGTCGGCAAGTGATGTCATTCCCTTCTTTTCCCTGAGGAGATCGATGAGTCTTTTGTACTGATTCCTTGATGATATCACCAGCACATCCTTGAAATTCTTTGCCGCGGCCCTTATAAGTGATATTCCCCCGATATCAATCTTTTCGATAATTTCCTTCTCATCGTCAGTCGATTTCAGTGTATCCTCAAAGGGATAAAGATCAACGATAACAAGGTCTATTTCCGGAATATTGTACTGGTTAAGCTGCCTGAGATCTTCCTCATTGTCACGTCTCCCGAGTATCCCTCCGAAGACCGAGGGGTGAAGTGTTTTTACCCTCCCTCCAAGTATTGAAGGATACGTGGTAAGTGATTCAACAGTTTCGGCCTTTATTCCAAGATCGCGGATGAAGCTGTAGGTCCCTCCCGTTGAATAAATCTTTACACCCAGTTCATCAAGTATTCTGACTATCTCATCGAGATTGTCCTTGGAGTATACCGAAATTAATGCGCTACTAATCTTTTTATCACTCATCTTCTGAATTTTATGAAAGGCTGCTCCATGCTGATTCAGGCGCTTAAAAATAGATAATTTTTCATTACGCTCCATATAAAATAATTATGAATCTTACAGTCGTAAAGGGGACTCCTTGTAATCCGAATGAATTTATTATTTTTGAACACTCATAACACTGAAGTCAATTGAGAACAAGGTTAAGGCTTTTCAGGGAAAGTTTTTTGTCGGCTGTTAAATCAGTGACGGTTAATAAACTGCGTACTTTCCTCTCCCTCTTTGGAATCACAATAGGCATATTCTGCATCATATCCGTTTTCACGGTGCTTGACTGGATGGAAAAATCTGTCCGCGACAGTATCAGTTCAATGGGCTCAAATGTTGTGTACGTTCAGAAGTTTCCCTGGTCGTTTGATAACGATCTCAAATGGTGGGATATTATAAAGTGGCCCACTGTGTCGATGAATGAGTATCAGGCCGTAAAGAAGAGGTCGGCGAAAACCGAATATGTTTCCTTCCTGGTAGCCAAATCCGACAGGCTGAAATATAAAAACAACGTGGCAAACGATGCCGTACTTGCGGCGGTTACCGACGACATGGAAAAGGTGGTTCTGTTCGAAATCGCGAAGGGAAGATATTTTTCCCCCTCTGATTATATGAGCGGCAGCAGTGTTGCAGTTCTTGGAGCGGAGGTTGCCGAACGGCTTTTCGGCGAAACCGAACCGGTTGGCAAGGTAATTACCATGTCGGGCGGCTTCAAGGCAACGGTTATCGGGGTTCTCAAAAAGGAAGGTAAGGGAGCATTAAGTCTCAGCAATATAGACCAGATTACGATTATCCCTATGAATTTTGGGAGAAACTTTATTAATCTCCGCAACAGGTTTGTTGATTCCCAGATGATTATAAGGGCCAAGCCCGGGGTTTCGGTTCAGGAGCTTACCGACGAACTGACAATGATACTGAGGGCTGCAAGAAGGCTGAAGCCGGCCGAGGTCTCAAACTTTTCGATAAACAATTCCAAAATGTTGTCGCAGGGATTCGAAGCTGCATTCAAGGGGATAAATATCGGTGGCGGGATCATTGGAGCTTTCGCGATTCTGGTTGGAGGATTCGGGATAGCCAATATAATGTTCGTGTCGGTAAGGGAAAGGACCAATATTATAGGGATACAGAAAGCCCTTGGGGCAAAGAAAGGCTTTATATTGCAGCAATTTCTCACCGAGTCGGTCATACTTTCACTGGCCGGTGGCATACTCGGATTGCTGATGATATTCATTGGATCGCTGGTAGTAAACTACCTTTATGAACTTAACATGCATCTCACCGTGGGGAATATCGCGCTTGCCCTGGTAATCTCGGGATTGATCGGGATCATAGCTGGTTACGCGCCTGCCAGTGCAGCAGCCAGAATGAATCCCGTGGATGCGATAGGCTTCTCATTCTGAGCCTTTCATATTCTCTTCTATCCAGTTTGTAAGTTGAATGAACTGTTCCACCGACAGTTGCTCGGGCCGGAGCTGAAGCAGATCATAATTGCTGGACCTGATGTTGAATGCCGCTTTTACAGAGTTCCTCAGAGTCTTACGCCGCTGGTTGAACCCCGCTTTAACGACCCTGAAAAACAATTCTTCATTACAGCCGGGATGTGGCCTGCTGTTTCTTGTCAGTCTGATGACGCCCGACATCACCTTCGGGGGCGGTAAGAACACGGCTGCCGGTACTGTGAACAAATAGTTCACAGTATAATAAGTCTGAATAAGAACGCTGAGAATTCCATATTCCTTTGATCCCGGACCTGAACAAATCCGACGGGCCACCTCTTTCTGAAGCATCCCGCACACTTCCTGAACAATATCGCGGTTTTCAAGTATCCTGAACAAGATCTGACTTGAGATATTGTAGGGGAAGTTTCCTATAACTGCAAGCTTGCCGGGGAAGTTGCCGCGGATATCGAAGGTCAGGAAATCGCCTTCAATAATATTTTCAAGGCCGGGGTAAGCCTCTCTCAAATAGTTCACTGATTCCCTGTCGATCTCGATAACACGAAAATCGGGGAATTCCCTCTGCAGAAGGAATCCTGTGAGTATGCCCATACCCGGACCCACCTCGAGAACGCTCCCGTATCCGTCACCCGAAAGCGACCAGGCAATTTTTTCAGCAATACCTTTATCCCTGAGAAAATGCTGACCAAGGCTTTTTTTGGGTTTTACCCTCTCCATTACCTTTATTTATAAATCATTCCGGCAATACTATTTCCTGTTGTCATTTCGCCGGGATCTCCGGGATCTCCCGGGAAACTCATCTCTGGAGCAGTTCCCTGCCAAATTGTCTCCAGATGGGTATTTTAAGCGTTTCGAGAAATTCTATGAAGCGTTTGAGGACGTTGAAGTAGAGTGTCACGAAAAGCGTGCCGGTCATTATCCATATTGCAATGACATTGAAAAAGAGGGTATCAATCCTGAGATTCCCTATAAGCTTGTAGGGCGCATAAAAATGAGCCCGTCCGTATTTTGATCCCGGCTTTTGGAAAACCGGATCGGCTTTCTGTATCAGACGCTTTTCTACATCATTGATTTTGTTCATGCTTAGACGGTTCAGAACAAAGTTTGCCACGTTCTCATTATAATTCGCTTCCTTTAGCGCCTGGTACTTTTCGCTACCCATCTCAGCTACAAGGGATCTGGTCAGTTCATCCTTCATGTCAGAAAACCTCCTGTTGCGCGATCTTATAACACCGGTAAGCGAATCAAGGTAGGCTTTTGCATGATCGCCTGTCAATGCGCTGAAATCCTTAATATTCAAGTCCAGGATCCACGATCCTGCCTCCACTCCCGTTTCTTCCTCAAGCTCGTCCAGGTGGTACCTCAGGGTTTTCAGATTATTCCTGCAAAGCTCCTCAAACTTTGGATCTCCTGTTACTCTCCTGCATTCATCGATCTTCATCCTAAGTGTGGGAATGAGAAATGCATTGTACCATCCGGTCTGGCTTATTTCCATATCATATTCAAAAAGGGGCTTTTCCCATCTATTCGATTTGAACTGATCAACCATAAGAGCCTCATATGCCCACCTGGTAGCCATTGCATCACCTATCACCGGCACATATATATTCTTGCTTAATGATTTATGAAGGTCGTCGAATTTTATCATTGCTCCGCCAAGAAGAAGCATCGGAACCAGCAGAAGCGGGATCAGGATATAAATACTAACCGCGGTTCTCATTCCTGCAGAAATATTCAATCCCAATACATTTCCGAAACAGGCTATTGAGAACAGAACAAGCCACTGCTGAAAGTGCATCCCCTTAACCTCAAGCAGCAAATTGGCCACGATTACAAAGCTAAGCGACTGGATTGCACTGATAAAGAAGAGGAAAGCTATTTTTGAAAAAAGGTAGCTCGACCGGCTTATATGCAGGAATTTTTCTCTTTCGAGGATTTTCCGGTCGCGGAATATCTCTTCCGCACTGACGGTCAGCCCGACAAACAGCGCGACAATAATTGCCATAAAAAGAAATACGGGATAGTTCTTGTTTGCCCCGAAGGAATAAACTCCCTGCTCACTGTATTTTGAAATGAATCCAAGAATTAATGCCAGGAGCGGAACCTCAAGCAGACTAATAGCCATATATTGTTTGTCGGCTTTTTTCCTTGTTATATTTCTTCTTATAAAAGTCTTTAGCTGTTCCTTTTTCTCAGGGACTCTGAAGTTGCTTGGGGGAAGGGCTGTTTTTGGTGGTTTTTCCTTCAGTACCGGCATCATTTTCTTTTTGTACTTCTCATACCAGTCTTTCGGGCTTACCTGCCGCTCTTTACCGGCATAACCGGCGCTGTCGATCACCTTGACTTCAACTATATGAAGAATGCTCTCTGTTTCGATGTTTCCGCAATTGGGGCATTCGCTTTCGGCAGCATTTGCCTGTGATGTTTCGGTTTTGAAATAAACCAGGGCCTCAATCGGATCGCCGTCGTAGATCATATAGCCGCCCTTGTCGAGTATCCACAGCTTATCGAACATCTTCAGTATATCGGATGAAGGCTGGTGAATGATTGTAAAAACCAGTTTCCCCGCCAATGCCTGGTTTTTAAGCAGGGTCATTACCTTTTCGGAGTCGAATGATGACAGCCCCGAAGTGGGTTCATCTACAAAAAGCACTCCGGGTTCCCTCATAAGCTCCAGACCTATGTTCAGCCTTTTGCGCTGGCCTCCGCTCACCTTTTTATTCAGTACGTCACCAACCTGCAGATCCCTTATCTCCATCAGATCGAGGTCATTCAGCATCTTCTCGACGGTTTTGTTCAGTTGTTCCTCATTATAATCTCCGAAACACAGCCTGGCATTGAAATACATATTCTCATACACCGTCAGCTCTTCGATGAGCATATCGTCCTGCGGAACATAGCCAATAAGTCCGGAGAGTTTATCCGACTCACTGTGAATATCGTAACCGTTTATATAGAGATTTCCGGTTGTAGGCTTTATTTTTCCGTGAAGCAGGTTCAGGATGGTAGTCTTCCCCACTCCGCTTCCTCCCATGAGTCCGACAAGATTGCCCGACTCGATCCGGAAATTCATCTTTTGGACTCCGTTATCGGAGTTTTTGAACAGAAATTCAATATCGTGGCCTTCAAAAACTATTTTCTCGGGGAACTTTCTTGAGACGAATTTCTTGAATATCCTTGAGAAATAAATGGTTTCTATTCCCTGACCCTTGATATTTACTCCCCGGTCAAGGATATAGGGTCTGCATGCTATTATATCCCTGCTTTTGAAATAGAGGGCAAGCGACCCGTCGTAGGTAAAAATGAGCGACCCGGTGCTTTCGATATGCAGGAAGAACATATGGCCGCTGAATCCCTTTACCCTGATATGCCTCCAGCTTTCATAATTCTTGTATTTACCGGCGGCCCAGTATTCTGGATCCTCGTTTTCGATTATCAGCATACAGTCGGGTGTGATCTCATCATAGGTCCTTCCTATCATAAAGGCTATTGCATTTTCATATTCTTTCTTGGAAATATTGAAAGTGCGCGCTACAATGTTGACAATAGTCTTTTCCTGCTCGGAGATTTTTCCGTCCTCGAAAGCAAATTCCAGCAGCTGAAGAAAAACTATCATTCTTTCCTCGAGAAACAATCCCTTCTTGATCTGCCGGCAGATATTGGTTATCTGGAACGTGATAAGCGAGTCTTCATCGGCAAGGTCCGCCTTGTCGACCGTTTTGAGTTCATTTAAGTAGAACTCGAGGTTATTTTCAAAAAGAGCAAAGTATTCCTCTTCCAGTTCCCTGTTAAGATATCTCCTGAGATAACTTCGAAGAATAATTTTCCCTCTCGAAGTAATACCTCTGGGATTAACTGTGGAAACAATGGCAAAGATATGAATCAGAGCCAGGAGTACAGATTCCCTCATAAAAAACGATCAAAAAAAAGACCGCAAAATGAATCCATTTGCGGTCACTAAGGTATGCAAAAAATATTAAATAATTTGACTTCTGACTGTCTCTATAGCTTTGGTTATGTCGATGATGTTCTGATTGGTAAGGCTTGTGGTGAGTCCTGAATAAACCTTTTTTACAGGTTCCAGTTTATCGACAAATTCCTTTACCTTCGGGTCGCTGAGATACGGTTCGGTTATTTCGATGAACAGGTCGAATGATTCCTTTTGTTCAATGAGAACCTTTGAAATTCCTGCCACCTGGTATGCTGCTTCCGAGACGTGTGTGGTAAGGTACATTCCTTCAACCCAGGCGCCTCCCACTACAAGAAGGGCAAGAGCCTCCTGGTCATTTTCGCTCAGGTAGGCATAGGTTTCGTCAAAAGCTTCGGTAAGGATGCTGACAAGTTCTTCCTTTTTATCCTGATTCTGGCGGATCCTGTCGTAAAGTGTTTCATCATAGATCTGCGACATATTCAACTCATTGGCCAGCGACCTGATGGCATCGAGGTAATTAAGTACCTCCTGCTGGATGTTGTAGAGTGTGGCATAACTCAGGTCGGCACCGTATACTCCCATGTTAACCGCCTTCTGGGAACTGGTAAGGTACTTCCTGGCATTGGTAACAGGATTTGAAATCCCTAAACTATATCCAACTTCAAGCTCTGAAAGCATATGGATCACTTCAGCTGAAGTCGGCAGAGGGTATACATTTCTCTCAATTTCCTTTTCAAAGGACTGAATCTGCTCGAGTTCCAGGTCCTTTTCACTGAGTTCCGCCTTTTTTGCCTTGTTTTTACACGAATTTAGTCCGCTGAAGGACAAGATCAGCATCGGGATAATTACAACAGCTATAGCCTTTTTCATTGTTACAGGTTTAAGTTAATTCTAGTCTGAAAGAAAACATAAAAATAATAAATTATATTATAAAACACCCTCAGCTTTTATCAAATTTGTTAATTCATACCTGAATGATGATTTCATTCCTCTTTCCGGTGTACTGAAACATTGTTCCATTATAGGAAATAAAATCCCGCGAAGTTATTTTTCGGGTAACTCTAATTAATTATCTTTGATCTCCTGAAACAAACTAATCTCTGATGAAGTGGAATTTTGACGAGGAAGTTGACAGGGAATCTACGAACTGCCAGAAATTTGACCTCAGAAAAGATGTTTTCGGATCGGCTGACATCATACCCATGTGGGTTGCCGACATGGATTTCAAGACTCCGGATTTCATAATTGATGCTCTGAAAAAAAGACTCAGCCATGAGCTGATGGGTTACTCATTTCATCCCCGCGAATATTTTTCGTCAATAACCGGATGGCTTAGGGAAAGGCACGGTTGGGAGGTAGAAGAGGACTGGATAAGCTTCAGCCCGGGAATAGTGCCGGCACTTAATCTGTGTACCCTGGCCTATACCCGTCCGGGCGACTCGATCGTCATCCAGCCCCCGGTCTATAATCCTTTCTTTGATGCAGTTAAGAACCATGGCCGAAACCTTATCCTGAATCAGCTCGTGTTCAGCAAAGGAAAATGGAGAATGAACCTTGATTCACTTCGCAAAATAATCACCCCCAACACGAGGATGATAATCATATGCAATCCGCACAATCCTGTCGGAAGGGTCTGGGATCCTGAAGAATTAAGGGACCTGGCTGATATCTGCCTTAAGAACGACATCATCATCCTGTCGGATGAGATACACTGCGACCTGGTAATGCCTGGTTACAGGCATACACCGATGGCAAGTCTCTCATCAAAGATATCATCCAATACCATTACCTGCCTTTCTCCCAGCAAGACTTTCAATGTGGCTGGCCTCGCCACATCATCGGTCATTATTTCCAATCCTGTTCTCAGGAAGGATTTCAAGGCAAAAATTGATCACCTTCATATCGGTAACGGGAATATCTTCGGAACGGTCTCTTCCCATGCAGCCTATACCAATGGCAGTGAATGGCTTTCCGCACTGCTTGAATATCTTGAAGGCAACATCGAATTTGTGATGGAACAATGCAAGGAATTCATACCTGAAATAATTCCCGTGCGCCCTGAAGCCACCTGCCTGATTTGGCTCGACTGCAGGAAGCTTGGCATGAACGGGAAGGAACTTGATGAGTTTTTTATCAGGAAGGCAGGAGTGGGACTCAATGAAGGATCGCTCTACGGACCCGGAGGTGAGGGCTTTATGAGGATGAACATCGGGACAACACGCGGACGGATAGCCCAGGCCATGGAACAAATACGGAAAGCAGTCGAATCTATCCGGACATAAGTCAGTTAAAATACGGGCTGCCCTCCGGAAACTTATTTTTTCATCATCGAGGCTATCAGTTCTCCTGCCGTTTTCGACCTAAAGCAAAGCGACCTTTCCCTGAATATCCTGCCTATCTCATCATTGCACAGCTTTCCTATGCTGCCTTCATGAGTATATTCCGAAAGAGCAGTTTTTTCAAACAGCTTTTTCCCCACCATTGATGACACCGTTCTGTAGGCATCACGGAAAGGAACACCGTCCCTGACAAGTTTATTGGCTTCTTCGGTACTGTAAATCGGATTGTAAAGCGGATTATCTGTAAGATTATCCTTCACCCGGATGTTGTCCAGCATCACCACGGTCATGCCTATGCATTCGTTGACTTCTGAAAATGCATTGAAAATCAATTGTTTTAACAACTGAAGGTCCCTGTTGTAACCCGATGGCAGTCCGGAAACCAGCAAAGATATCTGTCCCGGCAGCGACTGCAGTATATGCATTCTTCCCCTGATCAGTTCAAAGGCATCCGGGTTTCTCTTCTGGGGCATGATGCTTGATCCTGTAACAAATTCATCGGGGAAATCGATAAAACGGAATTCGGCAGTCATGAACAGGCAGACATCGGTTGAAAACCTCGCGAGAGTCTGGGCCACCGAAGCAATAGCCGATGCCACCGCCAGTTCGGCTTTTCCCCTGCTGATGGAGGCATATGCCGAGTTGTAAAGAAGGTCACTGAACTCAAGAAGATTTGTTGTGCATTTCCTGTCGAGGGGCAGGCTTGATCCGTAACCCGCCCCGGTTCCGAGGGGATTACGGTCGACGACAGCGCGTGCCGATCCAAGCAAAAGAAGGTCATCGGCAAGCGATTCTGCCCATGATCCAAACCAGAGTCCGAACGACGACACCATTGCAGGCTGCATATGGGTATATCCCGGGATCATTATTTCCCTGTGCCGGGTGCTTAGTTCCAGCAGCCTGGTAAATAGCTTTTCAATATTGACGGCCAGGTTATCGATCGCGTTGCGGGTGTAAAGCCGCAGGTCGACCAGCACCTGGTCGTTTCTCGACCTGCCCGTATGTATCTTCTTTCCCGTATCTCCCGTCAGAGCTGTAAGTTCCTTTTCAATCTGCGAATGAATATCCTCAACGCCATCCTCTATAATAAGATCCCCGGCAGCGGCTTTATCATATAGGGCCGCGAGGCCTTTCAGAAGTTCATCCTTCTCAGCCGGTGTGATAAGTCCCGTTTTGCCAAGCATAATGGCATGAGCCACCGATCCGGCTATATCCCATTCAGCAAGATGCAGATCCGCGGTCCTGTCGTCAGCCGAGGTGAATTCTATCACCCTTGGGTCGGGAACTGCATCTTTTTTCCAGAGTTTCATCTTTTATCAACTGCTTTATACTTTGAACTTATCGTCAATCAATAGGTTTTACTTGCATCAATGATAGCCCGGTGAGCCATAAGCCTGATTGCATTGATCTTTATGAAACCCTTGCTGTCAGTCTGGTCAAAGCCGCCCTCTATATCCATGCTCGAAAGTTCCTTGTTGTAAAGAGATGAGGGAGACTCCCTTCCTTCTATAATTACATTTCCCTTGTACAGGCAGAGATGGACGCTGCCGTCGATCAGTTCCTGACTTTTTTCAATTGCAGCCATCAGGAAATCCATTTCGGGGCTGAACCAGAAACCATAGTATATGAGTTCGGAGAATTTCGGAGTCAGCATATTCCTGAGTCTCATCACCTCCCGGTCCATTGCCACACCCTCAAGGTCCATATGGGCAATGTGGAGTACGGTTCCGGCAGGAGTTTCGTAAACACCTCTTGACTTTATTCCCACAAAGCGGTTCTCAACCATATCGAGCAGGCCGATGCCGTTCTTCCCGGCAATCTCATCGAGATACACGAACAACTCGTAAGGATCTTCCTTTATGGTTCCATCCTCCTTGTTTACCAGCTTTACCGGTATGCCGTTCTTAAAATGGATGGCTATCCTGGTCTCGCGGTCAGGGGCGTCCTGGGGCATTACCATCTTTTCGAGAATGCTTTTGCCGGCAGTATACATGGGATCTTCGAGAATACCGGCTTCATGGCTGATATGCATCAGGTTGTCATCCTCGCTGTAGGGTTTGTCGATACTTGCCTTCACGGGAATATTCTTTTCCGCGGCATATTTAAGAAGGTCGGTTCTGCCCTTGAATTTTTCGAGGAATTCCCTGTCTTTCCAGGGAGATATGACTTTGATATCGGGTTTTAGCGAGTAATAGCACAATTCAAACCTAACCTGGTCATTCCCCTTTCCGGTGGCGCCGTGGGCGACCGTGTTTGCTCCCTCGCTCATTGCTGTTTCTATCTGTTTCTTCGCGATCAGGGGCCTTGCCAGGGCGGTACCCAGAAGGTACCTGCCTTCATATACGGCATTACCCATTATCGCCTTGAAGACATAATTTTCAACAAATTCCTTCTTCAGATCAGCTATAATCACCTTTGAAGCTCCCAGCAGAAGAGCTTTCTTCCTGCAGCTCTCAAAATCATCAGCCTGTCCTACATCGGCAACAAATGCAATAACCTCATAATCTTTCTCAATAAGCCATTTCAGGATAACCGATGTATCCAGACCGCCGCTGTATGCAAGCACAACTTTTTCCTTCATCTTTCTTTCAGTATTAAGTCAGTGATTTGATTTTTGAATATTTATTCAGCCCTGCTTTCCGGAGCTTTTCTTTTTATTTTATTGTGAAGTCCTGGCATGATCATCTCGAGACAGGAATAAAGTTGTTTCAGGCTGATGCCGTTCCTGGGGATGACAAGTATTGTGTCGTCGCCGGCAATAGTACCGGCTATTTCATATCTTCGCGAATTATCTATAAAATATGCAGTGGCATTCGCGTGTCCGGGTATGGTGCGTATTACCAGCAGCCCCCGGGCTTCGACAATGTCGCTGATCACCGACAGCAGGTTAACTGCTGGTTCCGGTCCGGCCGGCGATTTGCCTGAAGCAGCAAGCGAATACATGTATCCCCCTTCACCGTCGGGTATCCTGCTTACCCCCAGCCGGCGCATATCACGCGACAGTGTCGCCTGTGTACATTTGATCCCGGCATCCTCCAGTTTCCTGAGCAAGGCTTCCTGGGATGCTATCTTTTCAGATGCTATCAGCTTCTCTATTGCCTGTAGCCGGACTATCTTCTGCATATTTATACATATTTCGTGCAAATATATGCATATTTTTGATTCGAAGCTTATAATTGAGATTTTGTTATATTTTTATGGACTGAAATGTGCCAATGAGAGACTGTGCGAGGAAGATGTTTATTCTCCGTCCTTTATTGCGGTCAAATGCTGTCAAAGCAGAACCTGATCATGGCATGCATGAGTTCAGAAACAGTGTCGCCGGATGTATGAATTCCGGCGGGGCGATGGCAAACCGATTAAAAAATTAGCGATGTACTGGCTTTCCCTCATAATTCTGATCCCCTACCTTTATATTATATTAAGGATATGGAAAGCGCTAAAAGGGATATTGCCATTCAGCGGCAACAGGGTTCCGCGGCTTTTTATTTCAGTGATAGCAGCCTGCCGCGATGAAGAAGGCAGACTGCCGGGCCTTCTTTCGGATCTTCTTGCCCAGGACTATGACCGGGATCTTTTTGAAGTAATAATTGTTGACGACAACTCAACCGACTCAACGGTTCAGGTAGCACGGTCATTTAAAGGGCTGAAGAATATCATGGTTCTCGGCAACCGCGGAAAGGGTAAAAAGCAAGCCTTAAGGACCGGGGCAGAAGCTTCCCGGGGAGCATTTCTGGTAACTGCTGATGCCGACTGCAGGTTTGGCCGGAACTGGCTTAAGACCATTGCATCCTTTGTTGAGCACGAGAATCCGGTAATGTCAATCAACCCTGTGATTATCAAGGCTGGTCGGGGCTTTTTCAACAGCTTCCAGGAGCTGGAGTTCCTGAGCCTTCAGGGCATCACTGCCGGTACCGCGGCTCTGGGAAACCCGGTCATGTGCAATGGGGCTAACCTGGGCGTGTCGCGTGATGCCTGGCTCAGGAATTCAGACCGGCTGCATGATGAGATCGCATCGGGAGATGACATTTTCCTGCTTCACAGCCTGAAGGCGGAAAAAGCAGGTTCGATTCTTTGGCTTGAGTCGGCTGATGCTGCAGCGGAAACCCCTGGTTCCGCCGATCCTGTTTCATTTCTCCGGCAAAGGGGAAGGTGGATATCCAAAGCCGGTTATTACAGTGACCGCTGCACCAGGCTGCTTGCATTTGTAACACTTGTTACGGTTGTGACCCAGTTTCTTCTGTTCATCGGGGGCTTCATTAACCCGGCACTATTTAAAGTGTTTGCTGTTTACACTCTCATCAAGTCCATTCCCGATTTTCTTATCCTTCACAACACCGCGGCAAGGTATGGCAAAATAGAACTTATGAGATGGTTCATCCCATCCCAGCTCCTGTATCCCCTGTATGTTCTATCACTTATTCCCTTCTCGTTCCGGAGAGCTGAATGGCAGGCTTAGTTGCCCATTTCCGACAGGAATTTGATCCTCATCAGCCTTATCTCCTCTTCTTCAAACTCACTGCCAAGTTCGGCAATTGCATCTTCAAGCGAGTCAGACTCGGCTTCTTCCCTGAAATATGCGAAGATGTCGTTCTGTCGCTCCTCGTCTATCACCATATCAATATAATAGTCGAGATTTATCCTTGTCCCGTAGTTCACAATGGCTTCTATCTCCGAGATCAGTTCATCCATTTCCAGTCCCTTTGCCTCAGCGATATCCTCCAGCGGCCGTTTCATATCGATGCTCTGGATTATATAAACCTTGATCCCCGATTTGTTTATAACCGACTTCACAACCATATCGAGTGGACGGATAATCTCTTTTTCCTCCACGTATTTCTTTATGATCTCGACGAATTCCTTTCCGTATCTCTGGGCTTTGCCTGCTCCGACTCCCGTGATATTCTGAAGTTCGTCAAGGTTCACCGGATACTGTATTGCCATATCCTCCAGCGAGGGATCCTGGAAGATCACGAAAGGAGGGACGTTTTTCTGTTTTGATATCTTCTTGCGGAGATCCTTCAGGATGCTGAAAAGCTCTTCATCAACTGCAGCGGTTTTTGCCCCGAAGGCGTTTTCCTCCTCGCCAGAATCTGCATAGTCGTGGTCCTCGGTGAGTATGAAGGATGTGGGCTTTTCAAGAAATTGCATCCCTTTTTCTGTAAGCTTGAGCAGGCCGTAGTTTTCAATATCTTTCGTGAGAAGTTTAGCAATCAGGGCCTGTCTGATAACCATATTCCAGTATCTCTCGTCCTTTTCCTCTCCTATCCCGAACATCTCGAGCTTATGGTGCTTGTACGACTTGATCGCGGAGGTAACTTTCCCTGCAAGGATATTTGCCACGTGGTCGGCTTTGAATTTCTCCTTGACGGCAAGAACTGCATCAAGCACGTTGACAACAGATTCACTTCCCTCGAACTGAGCTTTGGGGTGGAGGCAGTTGTCGCAGGCCTCGCAGTTTTCGTCAGGATATTCCTCACCGAAATAATGAAGCAGCAGTTTGCGCCTGCATACCGATGATTCGGCGTAGGATACCGTTTCGAGCAGCAATTGTTTTCCTATTTCCTGTTCGGCGATAGGTTTTCCCTGCATGAATTTCTCGAGCTTGAGAATATCGTTGTAACTGTAATACGCGATGCAGTTCCCCTCTCCCCCGTCGCGGCCGGCCCTCCCGGTTTCCTGGTAGTATCCCTCGAGGCTTTTAGGAATATCGTAATGGATCACAAACCTGACATCCGGTTTATCAATACCCATTCCGAACGCGATTGTTGCAACAATTATATCGGCTTCTTCCATCAGGAATTTATCCTGGTTGCTTGTCCGGGTGGCGGAATCCATTCCCGCGTGATATGGAAGAGCCTTTATCCCGTTTACCTTCAGTGTTTCGGCCAGTTCTTCCACTTTTTTCCTGCTGAGGCAATAGATGATTCCTGATTTTCCCGGGTTGTTCTTTATGTATTTTATTATTTCCCTGGCGGCATCCTGTTTCGACCGCACCTCATAGTAGAGGTTGGGTCTGTTGAATGACGACTTGAAAATGTCAGCCTCAAGTATCCCGAGGTTTTTCTGGATGTCGTGCTGCACCTTTGGTGTGGCCGTGGCCGTAAGAGCAATTATGGGTGATCTTCCGATAGTGTCGATTATAGGCCTGATCCTGCGGTACTCGGGGCGGAAATCATGGCCCCATTCAGAGATACAGTGGGCTTCGTCGATCGCGTAGAATGAGATCTCTATGTTTTTCAGGAATTCAATGTTTTCCTCTTTTGTAAGCGATTCGGGGGCAACGTAAAGCAGTTTTGTCATACCGCTTAGCACATCATTTTTCACCCTGGTGCTTTCCGTTTTGGTGAGGGATGAGTTGAGGAAATGGGCAACCTCGTCGTCGGTGCTGAAATTCCTCATTGCATCCACCTGGTTTTTCATCAGGGCGATAAGCGGTGAAATAACTATTGCTGTTCCGCTCTTTATCACTGCCGGAAGCTGGTAGCAAAGCGATTTTCCGCCCCCGGTGGGCATCAACACGAAAGTGTCGCGGCCACTTAGGATATTCTTTATTATTTGTTCCTGAGTACCCTTGAAAGTATCAAATCCAAAGTACTTCTTTAAATAATCATGTATCGTTGCATCATTATTCATTTTACAGCTCTCCTCCGATTATCATTCCTCTCTAAAGTCATGTCTCTGTATTCTATATAAAGTTATATAATTTATTGATCAAACC